>JBEKSR010000016.1:0-56331 GCA_049516835.1 Bryobacteraceae bacterium
CGGGATCACGGAACCGCCCGAGGTCATGTTCCGTAAGGTAATGCAGATCAGCGACGATCTCATGTTCCGCTACTACGAGCTGCTCACCGACAAGAGCATGGCCGAAATTGCGGCCATCCGCGCCGGTATGCATCCCATGGACGCCAAGATTGCGCTGGCCAGGCTGATCGTCGCCGACTTCCACTCGGCGGCCGAAGCGGCGCGCGCGGCCGAGGTGTTCGACGCCGTGGTGCGCCGCAAAGAGGTGCCCGCGGACATTCCCACCGTGCCTCTGCCCGAGGGCGTGCGTGTGGCCAACGGCATCCGCGTGGACAAGCTGTTGGCTAAAATCGGGCTTGCGGACTCGGTGAGCGACGCCGTCCGCAAGATCAAAGCCGGCGCCGTCGAGATCAACGGCGAAAAGGTGAAGGACCTGGCGCTGCCCAGCCCCGCCGCCGAACTGGTGATCCAGGCAGGCAAGAACTGGCAAAAAGTTACTCTATGACATGATTGGCGTGGCCGACAACCTGGCGTTGGCGGCGGACTCCATCCGCGCCCACAAATTGCGCGCCTCGCTCACGGTGCTCGGGTTGACCATGGGGGTCGCCACCCTCATCACCGTGATGACGCTGGTCCAAGGCGCCAATCTCTACGTCGAACAGAAGATCGCCAACCTCGGCACCAACGTCTTTCGCATTGCGCGCGTACCCTTTGTGATCACCGATTTCACGGTCCTCACCAAGGCGCTGCGCAACCGCTTTCTTTACCCCGAGGACATGCAGGCGCTCGCCGAGGGCTGCCGCCAGTGCCAGGTGGTGGGCGCCTCCATCAGCAGCAGCGCGACGCTGCGCTACAAGGACCACGAGCTCGACGACACCACCATGTACGGCCACACGCCCAGCATGGCGGACATCGACACCCGAACGGTCCAACTGGGGCGCTACTTCACCGAGGTGGAAGACCGCCACGCCGCGGCCGTCTGCCTGATCGGCGATCGCGTGGCGCAGGAGTTCTTTCCGGACGCCGATCCCATCGGCCGCGTGATCCGCGCCGGCCCCGACGAGTTCACCGTGGTGGGGACGTTCGAGCGCATCGGATCGGTCCTCGGCCAGGACCAGGACAATTTCATGGTGGTTCCGCTGCGAACCTACCTGAAGCTGCGCGGACAGCGCAACAGCCTCACGCTGCAAGTCAAAGCGGAGGGCGGCGCACAGGTTTTCGACCGCGCGCAGGACGAGGCACGCCGCATTCTGCGCGCCCGCCGCCACGTGCCACCCGGAAAGGACGAAGATTTCTACATCGGCACGAAAGGACGACGATTTCTACATCGGCACCGCCGACACCTACATTTCTCTGTGGCAGAGCATCAGCTCGGCGTTCTTCACCGTCTTCGTGATGATCAGCTCGATTTCGGCCGTGGTGGGAGGCATCGTGATCATGAACGTGATGCTGGTCAGCGTCACCGAACGGACCAAGGAGATCGGAGTCCGGCGCGCGGTCGGCGCCACCCAGCCGGACATTCTGCACCAGTTCCTGGCCGAGAGCGTGCTGCAATGCCTGGCGGGCGGGACCATCGGCGTGTGGGCCGGATTCGGCTGTGCGCTGGCGCTTCGCCGGCTTACCGAGTTTCCCGCGGCGGTCCAGGGTTGGGTTGCTGTGCTGGGCGTGGTTTTGAGCTCCATGATTGGTTTGTTCTTCGGAATTTATCCGGCCGTGAAGGCCTCCAAGCTCGACCCCGTGGTAGCGCTTCGGACGGAGTGAAACATGACGCGCGCCGATCTCAAAGAGAACCTGCTGGTGGCTCTCGACACGCTGCGGACCCGCAAGGTCCGCTCCGGCCTGACCATTCTGGGCATCGTCATCGGCGTGACCAGCGTGATTTCAGTGGCGGCCATCATAGACGGATTGAACGGCTACATTCTGAATCGCATCCGTTCCTTCGGGTCGCGGACGCTGTTTCTGACGCGCATCCCCGCCGGTTACACCGGAATCGGGCGTCTCCCGCAGAACATCCGCATGAGGAAGTACCTGGAGATTTCCGACGCGCAGTATCTCAAGCAAAACGTGCCGGGGCTGGATATCTCGGCGGCCTTCGCGCAGCGCATCAACTTCGGAACGTCGCCCGACTCCATCCGCTACGCCAACGAGCACGTCGAGCGTCTCATCATCCGCGGTACCCAGCCGGAGTACGCCGCCGCGCTTCCGCTGTTCACGACCGCCAGCGGCCGTTACATTTCCGAGTTCGACGAAGAGCACGCGCGCAACGTCGTGGTGATCGGAGACGCCATCGCCAATTCGCTGTTTCCGAACACCGACCCCATCGGCAAGGAGGTGCGTCTGAACGGGCGGCTTTACGAGGTGATCGGTGTCTTCGAGAAGGATCCGGGAATGTTCGGCGGCTTCGGCGTCGATCAGTTCGCGTGCATCCCGCTCTCCAACTTTCACAAGAACTTTCCCGACATCCGCGATATTTTTCTGATCGTCACCGTGCGCGAAGACGCCGACTTGGCGGATGTCCGAAACCGGGTCATCGAAGCCATGCGCCGGCGGAGGCACGTGCCGCACCGCGCGGAAAACGATTTTGACGTGGCCGACGCCGACTTCTTCAGCAATCTGTGGAACCAGCTCAC
Organism: Bryobacteraceae bacterium; assembly: GCA_049516835.1. GTDB lineage: Bacteria > Acidobacteriota > Terriglobia > Bryobacterales > Bryobacteraceae > Fen-178. The sequence goes on from JBEKSR010000016.1 coordinate 2,610, forward strand.
CGGCGCCATGGTGTTGCTCACCGGCGTCATCAGCTCCATCGGCCTGCTGGTGGGCGGCATCGGGGTCATGAACATCATGTTGATCTCGGTTACCGAGCGGACGGGGGAGATCGGCATCCGCAAAGCCATCGGCGCGCGCAAGGCGGATATTCGCGCCCAGTTTCTGCTGGAGGCCATCACGCTCTCGGGAATCGGCGGGGTGGTTGGCATCCTGGCCGGCGCTGCCATTTCGTTCGCCGTGCGCACGCTGGCGGGCATTCCCGCGACGGTATCGCCGTTTTGGGTGATGCTCGGCGTGGCCATCGCCGTCGGCGTGGGCCTGTTCTTCGGCTACTACCCGGCGAACCGCGCCGCCAACCTCGATCCCATCGTCTGCCTGCGCTACGAGTGAGAGAAGGTGGGGCAGGCGGTGCCGCCTGCCAACTTGCCCCGTCAAAACGTGCGAAATTGAAAATAGAGTGCGAAAGCTCTTCTACTGGAAGCTGAAGCGCCGCGAGATCAAGCTCGGCGAGCGCACCGTCCTGATGGCGGTGTTGAACGTCACGCCGGATTCCTTTTCCGACGGCGGCAAGTACTCCGATCCCGACCGCGCTTTTGCCCGCGCCCTGGAGCTCGAGGAGCAGGGAGCCGACATCGTCGATATCGGCGCGGAATCCACCCGGCCTGGCTCGGCGCGCATTTCCTCCGCCGAAGAGATGCGGCGGCTCATCCCCGTCCTCAAGCGCTTGAAGGACCGCTTGAGCATCCCCGTTTCCGTGGACACCTACAAGGCTGAGGTGGCGGAGCGCGCCCTCGATCTCGGGGTCGAGATCATCAACGATCCCTCCGGCCTCACCTTCGAGCCGCAGCTCGCGCGCGCGGTTTCCAACCACGACGCCGGCCTGGTTCTCAACCACATGCGCGGGCGGCCCGAGACGTGGACCAAGCTCGGCCCCATGCCCGATCCCATGGGCGCCATCGCCCGCGACCTCGAGGCCACCGTCAGCCGCGCCCGCCGGGTGGGCATTGACAAGACCAAGCTGGTGATCGACCCCGGCATCGGCTTTGGAAAACGTAAGGAGCAGAATTCGCTGATCCTGGGCCGGCTCACGGAGCTTGCCGGCCTGGATCTGCCGATCATGGTGGGACCGTCCCGCAAGCATTTCCTGGCCCGCCCGGACCTGGAAGAGACCAAGTTCGCCACCGCCGCGGCGGTGACTGTCTGCGTGCTGGGCGGAGCCCACATCGTGCGCGTTCACGACGTGCGTGAGATGCGCGCCGCCACCGAAGTGGCCGACGAGATTCTCCGTGCCAGGGAGGGCTGAGAACATGAGCCTAAAAAGAGTAAAAAGGGGACAGACGCATTTTCGCCGGCACGAAAATGCGTCTGTCCCCTTTTTTGTCCTTGTGTTGCTGGCATCCACAGCGTTCGGCCAGACGCCCCGCCGTCTGGTGGATTATGCGTTAGTCCTCGAGGACCCGCCGGTAGCCCGAAAGGTTGAGTCCCGCGCCGCGCTCCATGGCGGCGTAGCGCAGGCCCAGCTTCAGCGGATTCGCACTGCCCAGAGCGGTGTGCTCACGGAGTTGGCGCGCCGCCAGGTGAAGGTGATTTCCACCGCGCAGACTCTGGTGAACGCTGTCTTTGTCAGAACGGATCGTGAGACCGCCGGCGAGTTGCGCAGGATCCCGGGGGTAGTTTACGTGCAGTATCTTTCGCCGGTCCAACGCGACCTCAACACCGCTTTGAATCTGGAGAATGTAACGGCCGCGTGGAGCGCCATCCCCGGCGGAGCATCGAATGCCGGAGCCGGAATCAAAATTGGGATTATCGACACCGGCATCGACCAGAACCATCCCGGTTTTCAGGACTCCTCGCTGGGACCGCCGCCGCGTTTCCCCAAGGGGGATGCGAATTACACCAACAACAAGGTGATTGTGGCGCGCAGCTACGTGGCGATGCTCAACTACCCGGATGTTCAGTATTCGAGTCCGGACGATGTCAGCCCGCGCGACCGGGTGGGCCACGGAACTGCCATCGCCATGATCGCCGCCGGCGTGCAGAACACCGGGCCGGCCGCGACCATCCAGGGCGTGGCGCCCAAAGCGTTTCTTGGCAACTACAAGATCTTCGGTTCGCCCGGCGTAAATGATTTCAGCTTGTTCGCGGCGATTCAGCAGGCGCTTACGGACGCCGTGAACGACGGCATGGATATCGTGACGCTCTCGCTCAACGAGGGCGATCCCGCTCAAAGCGGGCCGCTGGACGTGATTCCCGACCCGGCCTCGTGCGATGGCCAATGCGACGTCCGCGCCCAAGCGGTGCAGAACGCGGTCTCTCTGGGGCTCGTGGTTGTGACGTCAGCCGGCAACAGCGGCAATTCCGGAATCCTCCCTGCCACTCTCAGTTCGATTCATACCCCTGGCACTGCGCCTTCCGCCATTACGGTAGGCGCCGTGACGAACGCGCACACTTTGTTTCAGGCCGTGCGCGTGAATGGCTCCAACGTGCCGTCGAGTCTGACGAACATTCACGCGCTGTTCGGAGACAGCCCGCACATCGCCGCAACCATGACCGCCGCGGTCCGCGACGTCGCTCAATTGCAAAACGACGGGCTGGCGTGCTCGGCCCTCCCTGCCGGGTCGCTCGCGAGGGCAATTGCGCTGATCCAGCGCGGCACCTGCGTCTTCAGCGACAAGATCACCAACGCGCAGAATGCGGGTGCGGTTGGCGTCATCCTCTATCAACAGAGCGGCACGGATTCCATATACAGCAGCCTGGGGGCCCAAGACACCGGCATCCCGGCCGTGATGATCGGGTATGCCGATGGCACTGCGCTGAAGAGCTTCCTGGCGGCCAACTCCGGTGCCGCCGTCTCACTGGATCCGGCGTTCGCTCCTGTCGACTCCCAGGCCAGCACCGTCGCGGCATACTCGTCGCGGGGCCCGGCAATCGGAATGTTCGGGGTAGGGACCGTAGGTCGAGACTCATACCCAGTGGTGCTCGCCCTCAAGCCGGAGATGGTCGCTGTGGGGGATAACATTTACACCGCGACGCAGAAACTGGACCCCAACGGCGAAGCTTACAACGCCTCCGGTTACACGGCGGTATCCGGCACCAGCTTCGCCGTTCCCATGGTAGCCGGCGCGGTGGCGCTTGTGAAACAGAAGAATAGTGCGATCGCCACCCCGGCACAGCTCAAATCAGCCGTGGTCAATTCCGCAAACCAGCAGGATGTCTTCGATGGGGGCGCCGCCGCGCGCGTCAACGCGGTAGGCGCAGGCAAGTTGAGCGTGGGCGACGCCGTGAACGTGGCGGCGACGCTTGAACCGGCCACACTTTCGTTCGGAGTGATTACTGCGACAACGGTATCCAGCAACCTCACGCTCAAGATCACCAACGTGAGTGGTTCCTCCGCAACTTTCAACTTTTCCGTGCAACAGCGCGACAGCGATTCAAACGCCAGCGTGCAGGTGACACCCGCGAGCGTGACGCTGGCGTCCGGCCCCCAGAACAGCGTCAGCGTCACCGTGTCTCTCAAGGGCAACCGTCCGAATCCCGGGTCCTATGAGGGGTCTATCGTAGTCGCCGGCCCCCCGAACACCCCTACCTTGCACGTGCCTTACCTGTACCTTGTGGGCACAGTGGGCAGCGTGGGCAGCGGCGTTCCCGCCGACATCTTCCCCATTCAGGGAGCCTCATTTGTCGCCCCCGCAAACGGCATAGATTGGCGAACCATACTCCGCGTGGTGGATCAGTACGGCGTGCCGGTGACCGGTTATCCCGTGACATTCAGTGTGGTGAAAGGCGGAGCGTCTATCGCATTCGGAGACGCGCAGACATTTCTCTACGGTATCGCGGGCGCCAGCATGAACCTGGGGCCGGCCGGCGATCAGATCTTCACCGCCACCCTGCCGGGTTTCGCGCCGGTGGAGTTTGACGGTTACGCACGCGTGCTGCCGGCTATCGCCACCAATGGCGTCGTCAACGCGGCCACCTTCCAGGTGGGGCAGGGACAGGCGCCTGGGTCCTACATTTCGATCTTCGGCACTGCTCTCTCCGATGCCGTCGCGGGCGTCTCGACCCTGTCGCTCCCCGTCTCGCTGGCCTCAGCCTCCGTCAGTTTCGACGGCGGTGGAGTGAGCCTTCCCGGACACCTCAGCGTCGTCACTCCCGGCCAGATTAACGTGCAGATCCCGTGGGAGTTCCAAGGGCAATCCTCCGTTCAAATGAAGGTGGACGCCGGCGACTACGTGTTTAGCAACGTTTACACTCTGCGGCTGGCGGCTTACTCGCCCGGCATTTTCGAATACAACGACAATGGCACCCAGTTGGGCGCGGTCCAGGATGCGAACTATAATCTGATCACCCAGAGTCATCCCGCCATACGAGGCCAGGCAATCGTAATCTACGCGAATGGGCTGGGACCGGTGACCAACCAGCCGCTCTCGGGAGACCCCAGTCCCGGAGCGCCGAATTTGGCGGCCACCGCTACACCTGTTGTGACCATCGGAGGCCGCAACGCGCAGGTGCTCTTCAGCGGTCTGACTCCGGGAAGCGTTGGCTTGTACCAGGTGAACGTGGACGTGCCTTCAGACGCCGCCACGGGTCTTCAGCCGATCGTGGTGTCCATCGGCGGGGTCGATTCCAAGGCCAGCGTCCTGCCCGTGCAGTAGGGCTATAATGTAACCCTGGGAGCGGTTGCGGTTCGATGACCGACATCAAGAAGAAATTACTGGACGAGGTTGCCACGTTGGAGTACGAGCTGCGCAACGAGCTTCCCAAGGAAATCCTGAAGGCCAGGGCCCACGGGGACCTGAGTGAAAACGCCGAGTTCCACGCCGCCAAGGAACGCCAGGGCCTCGTCAACGCCCGCATCAACCAGTTGAAACAGCGGCTGGCGGAGATGTCCATGATCGACTTCTCCAGAATTTCGCATGATAAAGTGGGACTCGGTTCGACGGTCGTCGTGCTGGATGTCAAGCGCGACGAAGAATTGACCTACAGCCTGGTCACCACCGAGGAGGCCGACGCCGCCAATGGAAAGATCTCCACGACGTCTCCGATTGGCCGCTCGCTGCTAGGCAAGGAAGTGGGTGACGTGGTCCGGGTCGAGAGCCCTGGAGGAGTGAAGGAGCTCGAAATCCTCAAGCTGACCACCATCCACGATGCAATCGGCTGAAATATGACATACACCCGCGCCATCGGTGTGGTGTTCGGCGCCATCATCGACCGCATTGTCCGCTGGCTGGCGCTCTCCAGAATCCACCCCGACGTCCTGACTTTTATCGGGCTGGTGATCAACATCTGGGCCGCATGGCTATTCGCGCGAGCGGGTTCCGCCGGGGACCCGAAGGTGGATTTCCGGTGGGCGGCGGTTGTCATCATCTGCGCCGGCCTGTTCGACATGGTGGACGGCCGCGTGGCGCGCGCCACCAGCCAGGTGACGCGCTTCGGCGGTTTCTTCGATTCCGTGGTGGACCGCTACTCCGACCTCGCCCTCTACATGGGCCTGCTGGTCTATTACGCCTCCATCAACCGCTTTTTCTATATCGTTCTCACGGCGGTCGTCATGACCGGCTCGGTGATGGTGAGCTACACCCGCGCGCGCGCCGAAAACACCATTCCGCGATGCAAGGTCGGCTTCCTCGAGCGGCCCGAGCGCATTGTCCTGATCATCATCGGCGCGCTGTTCGGCCGCATGGCCGCGGTGCTGTGGGTCATCGCGGTGCTTTCCAACCTCACCGTGATTCACCGCATGATCTACACCTGGCAGGAGGCCACGCGCTTAGAGGACTGACACCCGTAGGGGCCAGACACCCGCGAGGGGCCAGACACCCGCGTCCCAAGGCACGCTTTTTGTGCCGCGCGGACGCTGGTGTCTCTTCCGAAAATGGAACGTAAGTTGTTGATTCCTCGTGCCGGACAGAATCCATTTTCATCGTGTGTTGTGAGCCGCCTCGGCTCATAGGACAGGACTCTTCCGAAAATGGAACGTAAGTTGTTGATTCCTCGTGCCGGACAGAATCCATTTTCATCGTGTGTTGTGAGCCGCCTCGGCTCATAGGACAGGACTGTCCCCGAATTTCGCGAATTTCGCCCTGCCTAATCCTCCAGAATCACGTGAGCCATCCCCACTTCCGCCGTATGTGTGAGCGATAGCGAAACGTTGCGGACGCCCAGTCTATCTGCCACGCGCGCCGCCGCTCCGTGCAGCCGCAGCGTGGGCTTTCCCGAAGGCAGGTTGGCCACCTCGAAATCCTGCCACCTCACGCCGTGCCTCCAGCCCGTGCCGATGGCCTTCATGCCGGCCTCTTTAGCCGCGAAGCGCGCCGCGTAGCGTTCCCAGCGGTTGGCCTTGTGCTCCACGTACGCGATTTCCGCCGGCGTGTAAATGCGTTCGATGAACCGCGCGCCAAACCGCTCGATGGAGGCCCGGATGCGCGCCACTTCCGCCAGATCCACGCCCGTTCCGACAATCATTTCATCTCCGCCCCCGAGGTGGTCATGGTCAGCCGCCCGTGTTTGACTCCTTTGGTGCTGATCAGCGCATCCGCCACCTTCCGCACTTCCGACGCCCTGCCCCGCAATACCAGCACTTCCAGGCAATTGTCGTGGTCCAGGTGCACGTGCAGGGTGGACAGGATCGAGCGGTGAAAGTCGTGCTGAATCCCCGTCAGCTTTTCGTTCAGCAGCCGCACGTGGTGGTCGTAGACCAGGGTGACGGTGCCCACCACGTGACTGTCCGGCGATTCCCAGGCCTTCTCCACCAGCTCGTCGCGAATCAGGTCGCGGAACGCCTCCGACCGGTTGGTATAGCCGCGCTGCGCAATCAGCCGGTCGAACTTGTCTAGCAGGTCGGCATCGATCGACACGCCAATACGGCTGAGATCGCTCATGCGTACACATATTAGCACCGCCAAAATCCCCTCACCCACTCCGCATATGTGGACGCACGTTTAGGTCGTGGACGCTTCCTGTGTGTTCGCCTTTGAACTCCGGCCGGTATGCGGGGAGTTCCAACTACAACTCCCTGCACGTATCCGTGAACCGGCGCTTCCCGCACGGTCTAAAATATGGCTTGGCCTGTGCGTTACTGGAAGCTATGATTTCTGAAACGGATTGGTGCACATGAAAAAAGAAGAACTGACGCGCGGTCTGAGCGGGGAAGCCGGCGGGTTGCCACGGAGGGACGCCCTTAAGGCGGTCGCGATGCTGGCCGCGGCGCCTCTAGCCGGGCAGACGGGCGCCATGGCCCAGTCCGTGCCCGCGCGGTCCGTCGCGGCCGTCGAAAACAGGCGCGAGCAGAGCTTCGACGACGGGTGGCGCTTTCTCCGCGGCGATGTTGCTGGAGCCGAACTCCCGGACTTCGACGACGCCCCATGGCGCATGCTCGATCTGCCGCACGATTTCAGCGTGGAAGACCTGCCACCCCGGGCCGCGGATGCCAACGGAGAGGGGGCCCTATGGGGCACAACCGTGCTTCCCACGCGGGTGGGTCCGTTTGACACCGAACTCAGCGCGGGAGGACGGGACACCGGCTGGTTCGTGGGCGGCACGGCCTGGTATCGCAAGCGGTTCTCGGCGGCTGCCGTGCCGGCCGGCGGCCAGGTGGAGATCGTCTTTGACGGCGTCTACATGAACAGCGAGATCTGGCTGAATGGCGAACCGCTGGGCAATCACCCCTACGGATACACGCCATTCGCTTATGACCTGACGCCCCTGCTCCGGCGAGACGGCGAGAATGTCTTGGCCGTGCGCATTCGCAATGAGGGGCGCAATAGCCGTTGGTACTCCGGCTCCGGCATCTATCGCCACGTCCGTCTGAACACCACCGGCAGCGTGCGCGTGCCGCTGTGGGGCATGTTCGTTACCGCTCCCGAAGTCTCGAAAGACAACGCATCGGTGAAGGTGGCGGTCCGGATCGAGAACCGCGCGCAGTCGGCCCAGGATGTAACCGTCCGCATTCGCCTGGTCGATTCGAAAAACGCGAGCGTCGGCGCCCGCGACCTCCGGCAATCGCTCACCGCCGGCGGCAGCGGAGAAGTGGAACAGGTGTTCGCCGTGGCCGCGCCGCAATTGTGGTCCATGGATGCCCCCCAACTCTACCGCGTCGAGGTGGAACTCCAGGTGGGCGGCAAGGCTACAGACACCTCGGCAACGTCGTTCGGGATCCGAAAAGTGGAGGTGGACGCGGGACGCGGCCTGCGCATCAACGGCGAGAACGTCAAACTGAAGGGCGGCTGCCTGCACCATGACAACGGCCTGCTCGGCGCCTGCGCCATTGACCGCGCCGAGGAGCGCCGCGTCGAGTTGATGAAGGCGCACGGTTTCAACGCCATCCGCACCAGTCACAACCCGCCCTCATCGGCGTTTCTCGATGCCTGCGACCGTCTGGGCATGCTGGTGATGGACGAAGCCTTTGATCAGTGGGAACGCCAAAAGAACGCACAGGACTACCACCTCTACTTCGCCGACTGGTGGCAGCGCGATCTTAGCGCCATGGTGTTGCGCGACCGCAATCATCCCAGCGTCATCATGTGGAGCATTGGTAATGAGATCCCCGAGCGCGCGCAGCCCCGTGGCGCGGAGATTGCGAAACAGCTCACCGGGCACATCCGGACGCTGGACCCCACCCGCCCCATCACGGCCGCCATCAACGGCGGCCGCGGCGGCGAGGGGCTTGACCCCGCCTTCCAGTACCTGGATATCGGGGGGTACAACTACCTCCCCAATCTCTACGAGTCGGACCACGCCCGCTTTCCGAAGCGGGTGATCGTGGGAACCGAGTCGTTCCCGCGGCAAGCCTACCGAAGCTGGCGGCCGGTGGAGAAGAACTCGTTCGTCATCGGTGACTTTGTTTGGACCGGAATGGACCACCTGGGCGAGTCTTCTATCGGGAATGCCCAACTGAACACGCCGGCAAGAGGCGGCGGGTTTGGCGCACCCGGCGGCGGGCCAGGACCAGGCGGACCTGGTGGCGGACCCGGTTCGGGTGCGGGCGCTCCGCAGGCAACGGGCGCCCCGCAGGCAACGGGCGCTCCCGGCGGATTCGGTGGCATGGGAGGTGGATCGAGCATTAGCCTGCCCTTCCCCTGGTTCAATTGCTACTGCGGTGACATCGACCTGATCGGCCAGCCCAAACCCCAGTGGTTCCACCGCCGTGTGATCTGGGGGATCAGCAAGATCGAGATCGCCGTCCAGCGGCCGGTTCCGGAAGGACGCACGGAAACCATCAGCGCCTGGGGCTGGTCCGATGAGCTGCGCAGTTGGACCTGGCCCGGCAACGAAGGCAAGACACTGAAGGTCCGCGTATACTCCACGGGCGACCAGGTCCGCCTGCTGCTGAACGGCAAGGAAATCGGCGCCAAGCCGGTGTCCGCGGAGACGGAATTGAAAGCCGAGTTCGATGTCCAGTATGCCGCCGGCGAACTGAAGGCCGTAGCCTTCTCGAACGGCGGACAGATCGCGGAGCTCGCCTTCAAGACCGCCGGCAAGCCGGCGAAACTGCGGCTGATAGCGGATCGCGCCTCGATCCGGCGGAATCGGAACGACCTTTCCTACGTGACACTCGAGGTGCTCGACCAGGCCGGCGAGTTGGTGCCGGACGCGGTGGTTCCGGTGAGCTTCAGCATCAGCGGCGCCGCCGACCTGGCTGCGGTGGGAACGGCCAACCCGAAAGACGTCTGGAGCTTCCGCCGCTTGCGCCCGAAGACGTTCCACGGCAGGTGCCTGGCGATTGTGAGACCCAAAGGCGCCGCCGGCGCCGCCACAGTGCGGGCGCAGGCGGACGGCCTGGCGCCTGCCAGCATTGTGGTGCAGGTGAGTTAGGCCCGCATTGCTCACACCGCCTCGCCTCTCGCAGCGGAAAGGTCCGCGAAAACCTGGGGACTGACGAATGCGTCCCAAGGCGCGCGCCATCCCTCGCCAAACACCGGGGTGCCCTCTGGGCCCGGTCCATCGCCGCGTGGACGCATCCGTCTGTCCCCCGGTTTTCGCCCTTTTACGCAATCTCTTCTTCTCGCGGTGTGAGAAATGCGAGTTAGGCGCGCCGCAAATACTCGTCTCCGGCTCCGGTAGTGGCACGATCCTGGCAATCGTGCTACCGTGGAAGGCGATCGTGCACATACCGGACGGATTTCTCTCGACGCCCGTGTGGGCCACCATGGACGTGGCGGCGGCGCCGGCGGTCGGCTACATCGTGCGCCGCGCGCAACGCGGTTTCGACGACTCCAGAGTCCCTCTGTTGGGCGTCATGGGCGCGTTTGTGTTTGCCGCCCAGATGATCAACTTTCCGGTGGGAATCGGCACCACCAGCCACCTGGTGGGCGGCGCCCTGCTGGCCTACACGCTCGGACCCGCCGCGGCCAGCGTGGTGATGTCCGCCATCATCGCCATTCAGGCGCTGGTCTTTCAAGACGGCGGCATCCTGGCGATGGGCGCCAACCTCATCAACATGGCCCTGGTGGGCGTGCTGGCGGGCTATCTTCCGTTCTACCTCTGGGGTGGAGGCCGCTGGCGCAAGTTGGCGATTTTCTCCGGCGGCGCGCTCTCCCTGATGGCCAGCGCCGTGCTTGCACTGGCGGAGTTGCTGGTTTCCGGTGTCCCCATGCCGTCTTCCGTGCTGGGCGTTTCGCTCGCCCTGTTCGCGGTGTCGGCTCTCCTGGAGGGCGCCATCACTCTGGCGGTTATTGAGGCTCTCGAAACCATTCAGCCGGGTTTCGTCCGTAAGCCGGAAACCGGCCGCTCCTTCGTCCTGGGCGCCATCGGCCTGGCGGCGGTGTTGTTGGCCGCGGTGGGCGTGCTGGTGGCCTCCACCGCCCCGGATGGCATCGAAAAGCTGGGCCTCCAGACGGGCATCGCCTTGCATGTCAGGAGCCTCGTAACCACTCCGTTGACCGGCTACCAAGCCGCCTTCTTCCAAGCCGGCTGGCTGCGCAAAGCCAGCGCCGGGCTGGCGGGCCTGGCGCTGATCTATGCCGCCTGTCTGCTGATCGGCCGCGCGGTGGCCCGCAAGAGGAGCGTCTGATTGCACCACGTGGTTCTCGAGCGTTGGAGCCAGGGCGCGAGCGTCATGCATCGCCGCGACCCGCGCGCCAAGATCGCGGCGCTGATGGTCTTCCTGGTGGTGCTGGCCACCGCGCATCGCGCTCTTCCGGCGTTCGGCCTGGCGCTCGTTCTCCTGCTCTCCGCGGCCTTGATTTGGGCCCGGCTGCCGCTCTTTAGCGCGCTCGCCCGCGCGGCCATCGTGCTTCCCTTTTCGCTGGTTTTCGCCGCCGTCTGCTGGTTGTCCGGCGACCCGGCGCGCGGCTTCTCGCTGCTGCTCAAAAGCTATCTCTCGGCTCTGGCCGTTCTGCTGGTAGTCTCCACCACGCCGTTTCCCGCCCTGTTGCGCGGGCTCGAAATGAGCGGCGCTCCGCGTTTTCTCCTCATGGTGGCGCAGTTTCTCTACCGGTACCTGTTTGTGATTTCCGAAGAAGCCCAGCACATGACCAAGGCAGCCGCGTCGCGCGGGGCCACCGTTCGCGGTTTCATGGCCGGCACCCGTTTCCGCGCCGCGGCGGGAGCGCTCGCCGTGCTTTTCGCGCGCTCCTACGGGCGCGCCGAAGACATTCACCGCTCCATGCTCGCGCGCGGCTTCCTGGGACGCTTCCAACCGTTCGGCGCGCTCCGCTTTCGCGCCACCGACGCGGTCTTCACACTATTCGCCTCGCTTGCGCCGGTGCTCCTCCGCGCCGCCGTCGAAAGGGCCATGTGATGCCCCATCCCCTGCCCCCTGGCCCCCGGCCCCCGGCCCCCGGCCCCCGGCCCCTGTCCCGGCCCCTCATCGAAGTGCGCGGCTTGCGGTTTTGCTACGAGGATGGCACCCGCGCGCTCAATGGAGTCGATTTCCGCCTCGAGCGAGGCGAGACCGTTGCCTTGCTCGGCGCCAACGGGAGCGGCAAAACCACCTTCGTGCTGCACCTGAATGGATTGCTTGCCGGCCAAGGCAGCGTGGAGATCTGCGGCCTTCCCGTGAACCGCCAAAACATACCGGAAATTCGCCGAAAAATCGGTCTCGTGTTTCAGGATTCGGAAAGCCAGCTCTTCATGCCCACGGTCCTCGAAGACGTGGCATTCGGGCCGCTCAACAGCGGCATGAGCCGTGAGCACGCCGTCGAGCGCGCCCTGGCCGCTCTCGAGACGGTTGGCATGTCCGCGGCGGCCGCCAGGGCGCCTTACCACCTAAGCGCCGGCGAGAAGAAAAGAGTCGCCATCGCCGGAATCCTGGCGATGGATCCCGAGATCCTCGTGCTCGATGAACCTACTACTTCTCTCGATCCCCCCGGCCAGGGCGCTCTGGCCGAACTGCTGGTCCGCTTACCGCAGCCCAAGATTCTGGCTACGCACGATGTTCCCTTCGCCAGGGCCTTGTGTGACCGCGCGGTGTTCTTTCAGGGAGGAGTAATTGCAGCCGAAGGGCCGGTCGAGGATATAGTAATCCGCTTCGGCTGGGAGCTTGCTCTGGAGCGAAGTAAGTTACGGCGCTGAGCGCCCGGTCACCCTTGTTTGGCGGCTTGCGCCATGCGCTTGTGATGTTCGGCCCAGCGCTTCTTCTGTGCCCTGGAGATGCGCCGGCGCGCCGCCGCGCTGAGCGCGCGTTTTACCCCAGGGGCCTTCTTTGCGGGCGCCACGGCCGGCTTCCCCTTGAGTTGCGATTGAACTTCGCGAATCTTGCTCTCGATCTTTTCTTTCTCGATTTGATAACCAACCAGCGCCATCGCCATCGTGGCCAGGTCTTCTATGTTGCCTCGTGCCATGGGTTCACCCCCGCACACTATAACATAAGGCGGCTCTGTTTGTGTCAATATGAAAAAACATGAGATTGGTAATTCAGCGTGTAAGAGAAGCCCGCGTTACTGTGAATGATGCCACTGCAGGCTCTATAAGGACGGGCCTGCTTGTTTTTCTGGGAGTCTCCCGGACCGATACCTTCGAAGATGCGGACTATCTCGCTGAGAAACTTCTCGGCCTCCGGATCTTTCCCGACGACGATGGAAAGATGAACCGCAACGTGCGGGAGGCCGGCGGATCGCTGCTGATTGTTTCGCAGTTCACGCTCTATGGCGACTGCCGCAAAGGACGGCGCCCCAGTTTCGACCAGGCCGCGCCGCCGGAGCGGGCGCAGGATCTCTATAATTACTTTGTGGAATCCGCGAGACGGGGCCCGGTCCCGGTGGAAACCGGCGTTTTTCAGGCGATGATGCAGGTTCACATTGTGAACGACGGCCCAGTGACCATCCTGATCGATTCCGCGGAGCGAGCCAGACGATGATTGAAACCTACGGTTATGCCCGCGCCGGACTCCTGGGAAATCCGAGCGACGGTTACTTCGGCAAGACCATTGCTTTTGTCATGTCCAACTTCCGCGCGCGCGTCCTGCTCTACCCCAGCGGCCGGCTGGAAATCAAACCTTCCAAGGCGGATCTGCCGGTCTTCGAGAACCTCGAGGACCTTTACCGGACTACGCGCTGGCGCGGTTATTACGGCGGTATCCGGATCATCCAGGCGCTGATTGTCAGGCTCATCGAATACTGCCGCGAGAATGGGATTGAGCTCGAGAACCGGAACTTCACACTGGAGTACGAATCCAGTGTTCCCCAGCGTCTCGGCCTGGGAGGATCGAGCGCCATCATCACCGCCTCCTTGCGCGCCCTTTGTCAATACTATGACCTCGACATACCGCTGCCCATTCAGGCGAACCTGGTTCTGGAGACGGAGACCCGCGAGCTCAACGTCCCGGCCGGGCTTCAGGACCGCGTGGTTCAGGCCTACCAGGGACTGGTTTACATGGACTTCTCCCGGAGCCTGATGGACGCCCGTGGTTACGGCGAATATGAGCGCCTGGACCCGGCCCTCGTGCCCAACCTCTATGTCGCTTATCGCACCTCGCTCAGCGAAGGAACCGAAGTGTTTCACGGCAATCTGGGGGAGCGCTGGCGGCGCGGCGACCCCCAAGTAGTGGAAGCCATGAAAACCTGGGCGGGCTACGCCGCCGAAGGCCGGGAATGCCTGCTGCGCCGCGACTACCAGCGGCTGGGCGAGCTGATCGACGCCAACTTCGATTTGCGCGCGCGCATTTACCAGATTGACCGGGGCAACCTGGAAATGGTCCACGCCGCCCGCAGGGCCGGCGCCAACTCCAACTTCGCGGGCTCCGGAGGAGCGATCGTGGGGACTTACACCGACGACGCTATGTTCACCCGGCTCACCCATTACATGGAGGCTATCGGCGTGGCCGTCATCCAGCCGAAAATAGTGGCGTAGAACTAGGGGCCAGACACCCGCGTCCCAAGGCGCGCCTTTTGCGCCGCGCGGACGCTGGTGTCTGGCCCCGAATTTCCACGCGGACGCTGGTGTCTGTCCCCGAATTTCCGCGCGGACGCCGGTGTCTGTCCCCGAATTTCGTGGCACATTTTTCCCGGCGGCTTCAATCAGTCCGTGGCGCACGCACACTTGTATACTGGGACTTGCCCAGAGACAAACAGGTCCGCTACCGCGATGCCGGCGTGAATATCGACGAAGCCGGCCGCGCCGTTTCTTCCATCCGGAAACTCGCCCGGCGGACGTTCACGCGTGGCGTGCTCACCGACATCGGCACGTTCGGCGCCTGCTACCAGCTCGCCGGTTTTCGCAAGCCCGTCCTGGTCGGCTCGGCGGACGGCGTGGGCACCAAACTGAAGATCGCGTTTCTCACCGGCCGCCACGGCACGGTGGGTGAAGACCTGGTGAACCATTGCGTCAACGACATCGCCGTCCAGGGCGCGGCGCCGCTGTTCTTCCTGGATTACTTCGCCGTCGGAAAGCTCGACGCCGGCGTGGCGGCGGCCGTGGTCTCGGGGATCGCGCGCGGGTGCCGGCAAAATGGCTGCGCGCTGATCGGCGGCGAGACCGCGGAGATGCCCGGCCTGTATGCCGAATCCGAGTACGACCTGGCCGGCTTCATCGTGGGCGCCGCCGAACGTTCCGACATTCTCACCGGCGCCCGCATCCGTGCGGGCGATGTCCTGCTGGCGCTGCCCTCGACGGGGCTGCACACCAACGGTTATTCGCTGGCGCGCAAACTGCTGTTCGACACGGCGGGCTATGGTCCCAAGACGCTGCTCCCCGAAGTTGGCGCAACCGTCGGCGATGCGCTGCTGGCCGTGCACCGCAGCTACCTGAAGCCGATCCGCGCTTTGATGGCCGCGGGCCTGCTGCGCGGCGCCGCCCACATCACCGGCGGGGGGATCACCGACAACACCCCGCGCATGTTGCCCAAGGGCCTGGCGGCGGCCATCGACACGGCCCGATGGCGCATTCCACCGCTGTTCGAGGTGCTGCGCCGCATCGGCAACATCCCCCTCGACGACTACCGCCGCACGTTCAACCTGGGCGTGGGCATGATCCTGGCCGTTCCCGCGCGGAGCGCCACCCGCGCCGAAACAGTGCTGGCGAGGCTGGGCGAATCCCCATTCCGCGCCGGCGAAGTAGTCGCGCAAAAGCGGGGCTGCCCCCGCGTGGAGTACCGATGAAACGTCTCGGCATTCTGATCTCCGGCCGCGGCTCGAATTTCGAGGCCATCGCCGACAACATCGCCGCCGGCGCGATGGACGCGTCGATTGCCGTGGTCATCAGCAGTCGCCCCGAGGCGCGCGGACTGGAAGTTGCCCGCCAGCGCGGCTTGAACGCGGTGTGCATTCCGTCGAAGGGCCTGGACCGCGAAGTCTACGACCGTATGCTTCTGGAAGAACTCCGTAAGCACGGGGTGGAGCTGGTCTGCCTGGCCGGTTTCATGCGCCTCCTGAGCGCCACGTTCATCCGGGAATATCCCAACCGTATCCTCAATATTCATCCTTCCCTGCTCCCGGCCTTCCCGGGTCTGGACGCGCAGCGCCAGGCGCTCGAGCACGGCGTCAAGATCACGGGGTGCACGGTTCATTTTGTGGACGAGTACCTGGATGCCGGCCCCATCATCATTCAGACCCCCGTTCCCGTGATGGACGGCGACACCGTGGAGACCCTCTCGGCGCGGATTCTCAGGGAGGAACACCGCATCTACTCCGAAGCCATCCGCATCGTGCTGGGCGGGGACTACCGGATCGAAGGGCGGCGGGTGGTGCTGGCCTAATCCAGCCAGGCTTCCTGCCGCTCTACCTCTCCCGCACGGCCTGGATGAGCGCTTCCATACGATCGAGGTAGCGCTTCAGGGCGCGCCGCCCCGCGGCGGTAAGCCGGTAATCGGTCCGCGGTATGCGCCCCGCGAACGACTTCACGCAGGCTACGTACCCCGCCTCCTCCAGTTTCCTGGCGTGGACGCTCAGGTTGCCATCGGTGGTATCGAGCGCCTTCTTGAGCTCGTTGAAGGTGAGCGGCCCGTTGACCGAGAGAGCGATCGCCATCCCCAGCCGCAACCGCCCGTGAATCAACCGGTCGAGCTGGGACGCTCCAGCCGCCGCCAGGGTCGCGTTGCCGCATTTCGTCCGCGGAGCACCCATACAGGCAGCATACGTCCGCGTCCACCAATCTTCAAGTACTTGTTGCTGTAAAGTGGCCGCCGCTGGCCGTTGCGCTGGCGCGTTGCGTGGCGCAGGCACTCGTGCCCAATGCCACATGCTTTTCCCGATCGCGGCATTCTGCATTTGTTGTGGGGCGGGCAATCTTGCCCGCAGCCGCCTTTTAGGCGGCTATGTCGCGCGGTGCGCGAGTCTTCGGAGCCGCGGTCGCCGGCTGAAAGCCGGCTGCAGCCAGGATTGGCTGCCCCACGATTTGTGCGGAATGGTCACCAGAATCAAAAAGTATGTCGCATTGGGCACTCGTGCCTGCCGCGTCCCGAGGAGTCGCGGGTGCCCCCTGGGCCCGGCAGAGTGAGACTCCGCGCCACTTGTTAAAATGATCGCGTGGTCCCGAAGGAGGAGTACTCGCGGGCGGAGGTGCGCCGCCAGTTCGGGATCTCCGCGCGCCAGCTTCGAAGCTGGGAGCGCCAGGGGCTGATCGCCGCCGCCAGGTCCTACTCTTTCTCCGACCTCATCGCTCTCCAGACCCTCATCAAGCTGAGCGAGAACCGCATCCGGCCGCGCCAGATCGGCCGCGCGCTGGCGTCGCTTCGCGAAAAACTCGACTGGGTCAAGCAGCCGCTGTCGGAGCTTCGCATCGTTTCCGACGGGAAGAAGATCGCCGTCCATCTCGCGGGCCAGAAAATGGAGGCCATCAGCGGGCAGATCCTCTTCGATTTCGACGCCGCCGGGCTGGGCGGGGTCAAGAGCTTTCCCGACCGCCAGCCCGCGGTCAACCGGACGCGCGAGGCGGAATCCTGGTTCCAGAAGGGACTCGATCTCGAGGAGACCGGCGCTCCCATCGAGCAGGCCATCGAAGCCTACCAGAAGGTGCTCGAATGGAACCCTGGCGCCGCCGGCGCGCTGGTCAACCTCGGCACCATCCATTACCGGCAGCGCCAATTCGCCCAGGCTGAGAGTTACTACATAGCCGCCATCGTGGCCGACCCCGGCTACCCTCTGGCCCAATTCAACCTCGGCAACCTCTACGACGAGCAGGGCCGCGTCAAAGAAGCCTTTGAATACTACCGCCGGGCCCTGGAACTCAGCCCCAACTACGCCGACGCCCACTTTAACCTGGCCCTGCTGTGCGAGCGCACCGGCGACCCGCTGAAAGCCGTGCGCCACTGGAAGGCGTATCTGAAGCTGGACCACTCGGGGCAGTGGGCCGAGATTGCGCGGCGGCAGTTGGAACGGCTGCGGCAGGCCACCGTGGTTCACTCCCGGTAAGCGCGCTGTTTCCGCTATCCTGAAATTCGGGAGCCACCAATTTGAATCGCATTCTTCTGGCGTTTCGCTGCTTTTTCAACATCCTTTTTCACGGCGCGCTTTCCGCCGGCGCGCTCCGCGTTCTGAAGCTGGCGCGCCGCGAGCAGGCCGCACCGGGCCGGGTGCCCTCTGGGCCCGGCACCCCGCCGGCCGCCGCTTCCAGGACGCCGGCCGACGGCGCGCTGCAGATCTTGACCATCCTTCAGCGGGATTCCCGCCTGGTGGATTTCCTGATGGAGGACATCGCCTCGTACTCCGACGGCCAGGTGGGTGCGGCGGTCCGCGAGCTTCACGATCAATGCCGCGACTCCCTCGCCCGCCATGTCACCCTGCAACCGGTGATTGACGGCGTCGAAGGCACCCCCGCCAGGGCGCCCTCGGGCGACCCGAAAGCGGTCAGGTTCATCGGCAACGTTCCGGCCACGCCGCCCTCCGGCGGCACTTTGCGCCACAAAGGATGGCGCGCGGCGAAGGTGGATCTTCCCGGCCTGGCTGCCCAAGAGGACACCGCCATCATCGCGCCCGCGGAAATCGAGATCGAATAGAGCGTCGCATGAAGATCGGCATCGACCTCGGCACCACCAACTCCGCTTTGGCCTATATCGACGAAGGCGAGGCGGAGGACCGCGACTTCCCCCCGGTCCACATCTTCGAGACGCCACAACTGGTGGCCGCCGGACGCGTCGAGCCGCGCCGCACGCTGCCTTCGTTCCTGTTCCTGGAAGACGGGCAGCCGGTCGGCGTGTACGCGCGCGAACAGGGCGCCATCGTCCCCACGCGCCTGGTCCACTCGGCGAAATCCTGGCTCTCCAACCCCGATGTCGATCGCACCGCCAAAATCCTCCCGTGGGATTCGCAGGAGACGGGACGCGTGCTCTCACCCGTCGAGGTTTCCGCGCGCTTCATCGCCAAGTTCCGCGAGGAGTGGGACCGCGCCAAAGGCGCGCCGCTGGCCGGGCAGGACATCGTGCTCACGGTCCCCGCGTCCTTCGACGAAGAGGCGCGCGAACTCACCGTGATGGCCGCGCGCGAGGCCGGTCTCGAGCGCCTCACGCTGCTCGAAGAGCCGGCCGCGGCGTTCTATTCCTGGATCGCCAACAACCTGGCGCAGTCGCGCAAGAAGCTCTTTGACGGACAGACGGTGCTGGTCTGCGACGTGGGCGGAGGCACCAGCGATTTCAGCCTCATTCGCGTGGCGCGCTCGGGCGACCTGGTCGACTTCACGCGCACCGCGGTGGGCCAGCACCTGCTGCTGGGCGGCGATAATCTCGACCTGACGCTGGCCTGGCTGGTGGAGACCAAACTGGGCGTGCCGCTCTCCATTCGCCAGCGCAGCGGGCTGCGCCGCCAGTCGACCGCCGCCAAGGAAAAGCTGCTCGGCGACGCCAATTTGCAGAGCGTGGAAATCACCGTGCTCGGCTCCGGCTCGGCTCTGATCGGCAAATCGCTCAAGACCGAAATCCTGCGCGAGGAAGCGCTGGAACTGGCCCTCGAAGGCTTCCTTCCCTTCACCCAGCGGGGCGAAGCGCCCAAGGAGGAAAAGCGCAGCCTCTTCCGCGAACTCGGCCTGCCGTACGTCTCCGACCCGGCCATCACGCGCCACCTCAACGCCTTTCTGGAGCCTACCGGCCAGGTTCCCGATGCCATCCTCTTCAACGGCGGTTTCTTCATTCCCGAGATTCTGCAAGCGCGCGTCGCCGATGTAGTGGGCCAGTGGTACGGCCGCCGGCCCGAGATTCTGGAGAACTCCGAGCTGGATCTGGCCGTGGCGCGCGGCGCGGCCTACTATTCCTACGTGCGCTCGACCGGCAGCGGCGTGCTGGTTCGCGGCGGCTTGCCGCGCACCTACTACATCGCGCTCGGCGAGCCTCGGGATGGCAAGTTCCCCGCCGTGTGCCTGGTGCCGCGCGGGACCGAAGAAGGGGCGTCCATCGAGATTGATAACGATACGCTGCAGCTTGTCGCCAACCGCCCCGTCTCGTTTCGCCTCTACAGTTCTCTCACCCGCGCGGACGATAAGCTGGGCGACGTGCTCGAATTCCGCACCGGCGACGCCGACCTCCACACGCACGCCCCGCTGCACGCCGTCATCCGCTTCGGCAACCGGGCCGAGGAGCGGCTCATCCCCGTGAAGCTGGGCGCGCGCTTGACGGAAATTGGCACGCTCGAAACCTGGTGCGAATCGAAAATCGGCGACAACCGCTGGCGCCTCCAGTTCGAGTTGCGCAAACAGGCCGCGGCCGAGCAACCCGCCGAACGAAAAGCCGCGGCCGTAGTCGGCGAGCAGGCTCTGAAATCATCGCTGGAGTTGATAGCGGCGGTATTCTCGCCCACCGCGAAATCGCCCATCGCACCGGAAGAAGTCCCGGCCAGGCTCGAACAGACCATGGGCCTGGGAAAGAACAGTTGGCCGCTCTCCGCCATCCGCCAACTGGCTGATGCGTTTCTGGCGGCAGCCGATGGCCGCAAGAAAAGTCCGGCTTACGAGATCCGCTGGCTCAACCTGTGCGGCTTCTGCCTGCGCCCCGGCTTTGGCTATCCCGGCGACGATTTCCGCCTCGAGCAGGCGCGCCGCATCTACGCCGCCGGCCTCACCCATGGCAACCAGGTGCAATGCGAAGTGGAGTGGTGGATCTTCTGGGGCCGCCTGGCCGGCGGCCTCAACCGCAACCAGCAGACCGATGTGTACCAGCGCCTCTCCGGCTTCTTGCTGCCGCGCGGCAACAAGAAGCCGCCGCGCATCAACGCCGCCTTGCTCCGCGAAATGTGGCGCACGGTTTCCAGCCTGGAACTGTTGCCCGTGGGCGCCAAAACCGAGTTGGCCGAGGCGCTCCTCAAGCGCGTCAAGCTGGGCGATTTCAAAGAGAGCGAGCTATGGTGCCTCTCCCGCCTGGCCGCCCGCAAGCTCTTCTACGGCCCCACCAACCTGGTGATCCCGCCCGCCGCCGTCGCCCGTTGGGTGGAATCACTAATTAACATTCCCACTGCCGGCGACGCTCTAGCCGCCATGTCTCGCCGCACCGACGACCCCATGCGCGATCTCCCCATAGCCGCGCGCGAGGCAGCCAAGCGCAAGCTACAGACCTTGCCCCACGCCGCCCGCCTGGCCGCCGTTCTGGAAGGTGAAGAAGACGACAGCGCGCTAGGCCGCATCTTCGGCGAGGAACTGCCGTCGGGGCTGGTGCTGGAGACGCCTGGGGCGGTTGGCTAACACATTAGAACCTCTGCCGATTCGCGCGTCGGTTTCGTCCAACAGATCCCACGGAGTCAGCAAGGAGGCTTTCTTGGCGTCTGCGCTGATGGGAAGGGAATTCGACGACAGGAATCCGCGCAGCCACTATTCCCTCTGGATAACGGCAGCCGCTATCGAACGGCGCCCGTATTGTGGTGCAGGTGAATAACCTGAAGCCCCTCAGATTTCCACTTACCAATTGTGTACTCCAGGAATCCCGGAGCAGATGCCGACCCGCAAACTCCTGCAAGCTGCTGGCCGGCTTTCGAAAACAGAACTTTACCCAAATCAAGGCAATTGTCTGATTGTTTTGGAAAAGAGATCTCCACTCGTTCGTCGTAATAGGAAATGCCGATCTTCTGAGGGAGTTTCGTTTGTTGGAATCCCGTGAAACTCTCAAATGAAATGAGACCTATCTCATCGAGGTGCTTCAGGGCGACGAAGTTGATGCCAGCTTCTGTATAGATGTTGTCTTGGGCATCAAATACGATTGGAACAAACTCCCCCACGACCCAGTTGAATGAGCAAAGCCCGGTGAACAATGCCGCGTCGCTCTTGTCAAGTGATGAGAGGATGCTGACGGTTCGCTTTGAATATCGGCCAGGAGCACTGGCCTCCCCCGCTAGTACCTTAGACCATAGTATCTGCATCTCTTCATCTGAAATAAGCCGGCACTTGTCGAAGAAATTCGTGATCCAATCGTCCTCAAGCTTTTCGGGAGTGGCGGCTTCAGCGAGCTCAGGCAAGGCCCTCGCTGTAATGGATTCTATGTTCTGCTGTTTCTTTGCCTCCTCGGAGAAGAATCTGTACATTGCGCGGCGCTGCAGTTCGGTAATCTCAATCTGAGAGATTGCCTTTATACTGCTAGCCTGTGCCTCCGCTTCAGCGATTCGGCGGATTTGGTATGGTCGAAAAATCCCGCCGATAGCCTCGGATATCTTCTCGATCAGCACCGTCGCTGGTTTGGTTAGTTCTCCGAGGTTCACGACACTGCTCGTAGTGCCCATGCGTCCCGCACTCGCTTTCTTTCAGTGCTCAGCCTGGAAAAGCATTCTAGCGCCATTGCAGGCGTGTTTGTCGGGACGATCAATTGCGCGGCTCGTCCGAGCGGTGCTTGAGGGGAACCGAACGCGTATCGCCGCCTTCGCGTATCCCGTCGCAGCACGAGTAAACACGCGACCCGGTTGTCCTCCCGGATTTCCTCTTGCGGCCGGCCCTCGCTTCCCATCCCGCAAGGGATTCCCGATCTTCAGCCCGATGAAGTCTCTTTCGTTATCCGTGACGAGGACGCAGTCATCCGCTTCGGCGACCGCGGCGATGATCATGTCGAGGGGACTCCGAGGCTGCCCGGCTGCGGTCCCGTCAGCCATCAGGCGCGCCCAGACAAGGCCGGCCTTCTCATCGAACGGGAGCACGCGGCCGGAGAACAGCGCTGGGGGACCCTCGGGGCCCGCGAACCAACGTTCCAACTCCTTCCGCTTCTTTCCGGCAGGCTTCTCAAGTAGCCCGCGCCGGATCTCAGCGACAGTCAGAGAGGAGATAAACAAATCCTCGTCGGCTTGTTCAGCCATCCACGCGACGAGCGCGGCCGAAGGCGCCGGTTTGGTGACATTGCCGATGATATTCGTGTCGAGAAGGTGGCGGCTCACAGGTCCACCTTGCGGCCAGTCTTGAGGGGGCGTTTGAGATTCAGATCGGCGCCGACCAGAGGCGACCGGCGCAATGCATTGAGAATACCGCCCTTGTTCGGCGGCTCCCCCGAGACTGTGCGGCGTACGGTGGCGCGAATCCGCGCCGAATCCGGGCCAGTGTCGGCGAGCCGCCTCGCGAGCGACCGGATCAGTTCACGGTCGGCGTCGCTCCCGAGAACCTCGAACCGGGCCATCCCACGCTGCTTGAGGCGCTTCCGGTAGTTGCGGAGCGCTCGTTTTTGCGATGTATCGCTCATGGCGAAATCCTCTGTACATCCAGTAATATATCCAGATCACGACACGGAGGGGTGACGCGAATAGACAGGTCCGGTCCGTTATGCTGAAAGAGAAGCTGGGTGCCCGACCATGATTAAATACGAAGTCATCATCTATTGGAGCGACGAAGACGGGGCGTTCGTCGCGGAGGCGCCGGAACTTCCTGGGTGTATGGCGCACGGTGCCACTCAGGAAGCCGCGTTCGGCAACGCACAGGATGCAATTCGCCTCTGGATCGATACCGCCAAGGAGTTCGGCGATCCGATTCCGGAGCCGAAGGGGCGGCGCTTGGTCTTAGCCTGATGGGCGCCCCGGAACCCCGGTAGGCCAGGAAAGCGAACAGGAAGCGGCGGGCGTCTTCTCCGGCAGGCCTTCGGCAATCATATATTTGACGTCAACTATGGAGACTATCACTGAGGAAAAAGCCATGCGGATGCGATACCCTGTTCATCCTGGCCGCTTTCTGCGGACCGAGATTATCGAGGCTCACGACCTTTCCGTGACGGATGCGGCGAAGATTCTCCGCGTATCCCGCCCGACCCTTTCGAGTCTCTTAAACGCCAAGGCCGATCTCTCGGCCGAAATGGCCCTGCGCTTCGAGAAGGCGTTCAGCGTCGATATGGACACCCTCATGAGAATGCAGAATTCATACGACATCGCCCGCACGCGCAGCCGCGAGAAGAGGATTCGCGTAGAGCGCTACAAACCCCGGCCGGCAGCGTAAAGACCCGGCCCAGACCGGCCGCGGCAGACCGAGGTGACGCGGGCGTGCCACATGGACAAAAAGTCGCTAGCGCGCCCTTGTGGCAAGCCCCGGAGCTTATCAGGCGACATGCAACGCCGGGGCGTCGCCTCTATCGCGATGGGGCCTTACCACGATTTCGACGTCCTGATTCAACGCGACTAGAAAACGCAGAAGACGCTCCACGGAGAATTGCCGGAATTCTCCGCGCAGCATCTTGGATACATCGGGCTGGCGGATACCCAACAGATCGGCCACTTCGACCTGTTTCAAACGTCGCGCTTTCTTGATCGCGTCGATCTTGAACACCAACTGCGCTTTGACCAGATGTTCTTCCGGATTCGGCACGCCGATATCCTTGAACACGTTAAGGCTTCCGATTTCGTGTCCTCTGTTGCTCATCGCTCCGCTTCCTTAGCTATCTCTTCGGCATCGCGTAGCCGTTGCCTGATCAGCGCGATTTCCCGGCGCGGCGTCTGGCGTCCAGTGGTCGATTTCTTCTGAAAGGCATGAAGAACGAACACCACATCGGCGAACCGCACTGTGTACACCGCGCGAAAAGTGTCGCCGCGAAAGTCCCTGATCACCTCGAGAACGCCCGCTCCTCCAAAGCCGCTTAGTGCCTTCGCGTCGGGGTGTTTGCCGCCGCGCTGAGCCACATATAAGGCATAGCCCATGTGATCTTGTACGGGTTCTGGGAACTCGCACAAGTCCTTGCGGCTTGGGCCGACCCAGATCAACGGCTTTAAATAGGGCCTTTCGTTCATCGCCGAAGACAAATATGGTGATTTCACCATACCATGTCAGGGGCCCGAAAAGAAGGATCGGTACTGAGAGACTACACTGGCAGGGTCCGACAATGCTCGACGCAGGCGCGCCATTGCCGGGCGGCCAGGTTCTGGCGCGCTTCCGCGAGAAAACCTTGCGCCACGTTCAGTCTGTATTGGGCCGGCGGGTTGGCCTGCACCGTCACACACTCCAGGAAAGCGACCAGGAGGCAGCGGGCGCGTGCTCCCACCGCCAATCGAAGCCTTCCGGTACCGGCTCCCGGCGAAGTCCAAGTTGCTCGATACCTCGCCGCAGCGCGCGAAGCCGCGACACCGCGAATCCGCGCGGGTCATAGAGGATTTGACCGTCCAGGGCGACATCCAGGTACAGGGACGAAATCGCGCCATGGAATTGTTCCGGCGTCTTGGCCAGCATCGATACGCGGCCGCGCCACTCCAGCGGGATGAGTTGCTTCAGGTATAAACTCCGGTCGAATGTCTTGGCCGGCAGGCCTTCGGCGATCAGCAGAAGGTCCCAATCGCTGGTCTCGGACCCTTCGCCGCGTGCGCGCGAACCAAAGAGCACAACCGCCACAAGTCTGCCGGAGAGGCCGTCCTTAAGCGCTCCGACGACTTGCACTGCGAGTTCTTCGGCGTGAGTGCCAGTCTCCACCATCCGGGTCTCCCTGCAATTGCCCTTCTCCAGTGTGCGACATGTCCGTCCCCGCCAAGTATTTGCGGCACCGCGCTGGGCCGCATGGTGGGTGTTGGAACCGGTCGGATCAGTCGGCGGCTAGGGCCGGGCAGCCTCCGGCTCAAAGCTGATTCTCAGACGGCTGCCGGTGGCCTTGGCGTAACGCTGAAGCGTACTGGTCGATGGCCTGCTGCCTCTGCTCTCCAGCCGGGCTATCGCTGCCTGCGTGGTCTTCATCCGTCGCGCGACCTGTTCCTGGGTCATGCCGGCTCGACTCCGTGCTTCGATCATGGCGGCAGTGAGCGAGAACTCCTCAGCGAGCGCCTTGTATTCGCGCCGATACTTTGGGTCCTTCATCCACTCGTCGTGTAGATCGTCAACGCGCGTGCGGCTCATCGTTGGTTACCTCCTCGGCCCTCTCCAGAGCTAGATCGATTTCCCGCCTTGGCGTCTTCTGGGTCTTCTTGACGAACACCCGCACAACGACAACGCGGCGTCCCCTCGCCGTAACGTATATCGCCCGCGAAATTCCGTCCTTACCCTTCATGCGCATTTCCCACAACGGGCCTTCGAGATGTCTCACATGGGGCTCGCGGACCTGATCGAAGCCGTAGTCCTGTATCAGCTCGACAATCCGGCGGAAACGGGCTTTCATGTCGGCAGGCAGGACATCGAGCTCTTCTCGAACCCGGTCGTCCAGCAGTTCTACGATCCACGTCACCTGCGCATATTATTGCATTTTTGCAATGGTTGTCGCCAGCGCTTCGTTCGGTATCACGCGATTTTGCGCCGCGTCATGCGGATGGTCAGTACCCGTTCGATGCGGGCGATTTCGCCGCGCTCCGACCGCGTGCCGAAGGTCGATGCGGTTCCCCGGGCGCCCGCGCGGCCGGTCCGGCCAACGCGGTGGATGAAATCCTCGGGGACTTGCGGCAGGTCGTAGTTCACCACGTGGGAGATCCCGTCCACGTGAATCCCGCGCGCGGCCACGTCGGTCGCCACCAACACGCGGTAGTAGCCGTCCTGGAAGCCGCGCAACGCCTGGTTGCGCTGGTTCTGGGTGCGGTCGCCGTGAATCGCGGCGGCCTTCGCGCCGCCCTGGGCCAAGCGCTTCGCCAGGCGGTCCGCGCCGTGCTTGGTGCGGGCGAACACCAGGAACGAGCCAGTCTCTTCCCGCAGCATGGCCTCGAGCAGCGCCAGCTTGCGATCCTGCTCCACTTCATAAACGTGCAGGTCCACTTGCTCGATCGGCTTGGTGGTGGAACCCACCTCGATGCGCAGCGCATCGCGGACTTGCGTCTCGACCAGGTGTTTGACCGAGGATTCGATGGTGGCCGAGAAGAGCAGCGTCTGGCGGTCCGCGGGCGTGGCCGCCATGATCCTCTTGATGGTCGGCAGGAAGCCCATATCCAGCATCCGGTCCGCCTCGTCCAGGACGAGGATTCGCACCCCTGCGAGATTGACCAGTTCGCGGGTGAGGAAGTCGTACAGCCTTCCCGGTGTCGCAACGATCACTTGCGCGCCCTTGCGAATGGCTTGCAATTGCGGCCGTTCGCCCAGCCCGCCGACGACAACCGCGGCGCGGATGCCGCTGCCCGCCGCCATCTTGCCGAAAGCTTCGGCGATCTGGATGGCGAGTTCGCGCGTGGGGCTCAGAATCATGGCGCGGATGCCGGCCCGGTGCGGTTCCTTGCCCAGCAATTGGATCAGTGGCAGAACGAACGCGAGTGTTTTCCCGGTGCCGGTTTGCGCCGTGGCAACCAGGTCGCGCCCGGCCAGCGCCGGCTCGATAGCCAGGGCCTGCACGGGCGTGGGTTCGGTAAAGCCGTGTTTTTTGAGGTTGCTCTTCAAGAGAGCAGAGAGAGAGAGTTCAGAGAAACTTTTCATTTACGTTTGTATGTTTGTGAGCAGAGGAATCAGCGAGCCGACTGCCGATGATGGAAGAGGGGGTTGCGGATTAGCTTCGACTACCTTTCCATTGTAGCAAATGCGCCGCGATCCTGTGGTGCTGCCGCCAATTTACCGATAATTTTCCGAGAAACTCCTTGTCTCGCACGCAGGTCTCCGTGCAGTATCATGATGTGGCGCTGCATGAAAAGGCGTGAATTCCTTCTGACTCCGGCTTTGGCGGCCGCCCAAACTTCCGCGCAGCGGACCTCGCCCAATGACTGGACGGCGGCGCGGCCGCGACTGTACTTTTCGTCCCAAACGGCCGCGGACCTGCGCGCGCGGATCGATCGCGACGCGGCCTTCAAACAGAGATGGACGAGGCTGATGGACGGGGCCAAGCGCCTGCTGGACGCCCCCTTTGTGACGGAGGAAGTGGCCGCGCGGGGCGGCGGCCAGGAGGCCAACTATAAACAACCGGGCAACCAGATCTCGGCCATGGGTCTGACCTTGGGGCTGGTGTACCACGTCACGGGCGAAAAGCAGTACGCCGGGAAACTTCGCGACGCGATGCTGTACTACGCTGGGTACCAGCGGTGGAACGCGGCGGGCCAGGAAGGCCGCGTGCCGCAGTGGCACTCCGAGTTGAACGGAGCCCGGTTCTGTTACGGTTTTGGCGCCGGCTATGACGCCATTCACGAGTTCCTCACCGCGGCCGAGCGCAAGAAGATCGCCGATGCGATGGTGCGGCTCGGGATCATGACGACCCTGGAGGATTGGATTCTGCCCGAAAAGCGTCTCCACGCGCTGGATTCGATGGGCCACAACTGGTGGGCCGTCTGCGTCTCCATGGCGGGAGTGTCCGCGCTGGCGCTCGTGGGCGAAGACGACCGCGCGCCCGAATGGCTGGACCGTATATCGCGCGGCCTGGCGCTGTGGTTCGGCTTCCGCGGCAATGTCCTGCAGAACAAGTCCATCACCTTCGACCGCGCGGGGGCATTCTACGAGGGTGTCAACTATGCCAACTACGCCCTGGGCGAATACCTGAAATACCGGCTGGCCTACGCCAACGTCTTCCCCAGCCGGCGCCAGCCGCGCTTCCAACCGCTGGGGCAGGCCACGGATTTCTTCCTGCAGACCTGGTATCCGGCCGCCTCTTCTTATTTCACGGTTAACTTCGGCGACAGCGGCCTGCACAACAACTCGTCTGCGACGGTCCGGCTGCTGGTGGAGACCGGTTTCCCGCACCCCCACGCCGGATGGTACCTGTCGAAGACCGGGTCCGGGCGCTTCCCCTTTGTGGATCCGTTGGAGCTGCTGGCGAGCAAGCCCGCGCCCGCGGCGCCGCCAGACCAGTTGCCGCAATCGACGATCTATCGCGACATCGGCTGGGCAACGCTACGGTCTTCGTGGAAGGACGATGCCACGATGCTGGCCGTGAAGTCGGGCTTTACCTGGAATCACGCGCATGCGGATGCCGGCTCGTTTGTGCTGTTCCACAATGGCGCCCCGCTGATCACGGACTCGGGCACATGCGAATACGCCGACCCGCTGTACAGCGGCTACTATGTGCAGAGCCGCGCCCACAACGTGATCCTGTTCAACGGAGAGGGGCAGCCGGCCGAAGACATCCGCCGCGGCGTGAAGATCACCGGGCGGGTCGACAGCCTGCTCGACGGAATGGGAGTGAAGTACGTGTACTCCGATGCCGCCGGCCCGATGGCGCGATATTTCACGCGCAACTATCGCCACTGGTTGTGGGTGGGCGGCGCCATCCTGGTCTTCGACGACATCCGGGCGCACCAGGAAGGCCGGCTGGATTGGCTGTTGCATCACGACGGCGCTGCCGCGCAAGTGAACGGAACCAAGGTAATCCTGACGAATGGAAACGCCAGGGCCGAGGTCTGTTTTCTCTTTCCGGACGAACTGACGGTCCGCGAGGAGATGGGTTACGCCGATCACCAGTCCAACCGGAAAGTGCCGTACCTGGTCTTCTCGCCGAAGACTCCGTCGCGCGAGCAGAAATTCCTGGCGGCCATTCTCCCTCACCCCGGGGAACCCGCGGTTGAGCCGCTGACTGGACCGGACGCCATGGGAATTCGCGTGAAGCAGGCGGGAGAGTTGACGGACGTTTACCTGAACCTCAACGCCGACGGCCGCCGCATGCACGACAACTCCAACAACGTGATCGACGGTTGGGAGACGGATGCTTACCTTTTTGCTGTCACGCGGCCCGAGAAGGCCGACGTGGCCGATGCGGACACCGTAACGCGTTACTTCGTCTCCGGCGCCAGCTATCTGCGTAAAAGCGGGCGCATCCTGCTGGATTCGCTGTCGAAGGTGGACGCCATCTGGCAACCCGGCAGCAACACCGAGGTGCTGATCGAGGGCCAGGACGAGATCGAAGCCGCGCTGGGCACGGCCAGCCGGCCGGCGAGTCTGGTTGTGAATGGCCGGAATGCGGAATTTCAGTACGCGGCGCGCACGCGGATGGCGGCGTTCCGCGTTTCGGCACGCTGACCGCAATTTGCGGTCCGGCCCAACCGCCGGCCTCCCCGACTTGCATTAAACTACACCATGAGGGTTGGGAGTTGAAAGAGACGCACATCGCGGGTGATAGGAGCCTTGGCGCGGCCCAGCGGACGCCCACCCCGGCGGAGTGCCGCGATCTGGTGGAGAGGATCGCCGCCGGCAGCGACCTTCACCGGTCGGCGCGGCTGGTCGACTTTCTGCGGTATATCTGTCACCGGGCAATCGACGACGCGGTGTCCGAGATACGGGAACAGGAGATGGGCGCCGCCGTGTTCGGGCGCACGCCGGATTACGACACCGCCGGCGATCCGATTGTCCGCGTCCAGGCCTCCCAACTCCGCAGAAAGCTCCAGCACTATTTCGAGACTGAGGGTGCGGGAGAGGCCATCACTCTGGAGATCCCCAAGGGCGGTTATGTCCCGCTGTTCCGATATCGCACCGCTACACAGTCCACGGCAGGAGTTGGCCAGCCCGCCGGGCCCGCGGTTCCGAGCCGTTACCTGGCGCCCGTCCTGCTGGGCATTGCCGCCACGCTGGCGCTGGCTTGCGCATTGCTCGGCATACGGCTCTGGAAGCTGAGCGCGGATCAGGACTATGCCGGCAAGCCGGCCTTGCGGCTGCTGTGGTCGAACTTGATCCGGGCCAACCAGAAGACCAGCGTGGTGGTGGCCGATTCCTGCTTCGGATTTCTGCAAGACGCCCTGGGAATGCCCTTGGATCTCGAGACCTATCTGAAGCGCGATCCGCTGCAATGGCTGCAGGGGGCCAAGACGGACTCGCAACTGGCGGATGTGCTCAAGATGATGGCATTCCGGCAATACACGAGTATTGCCGACCTGGGGATTGCGCGCAGGATTCTGCTGCTCTCGCCTTCCCACCAGAGCCAGATTTCCATCGTTTTTGCGCGCGACTACAATGCCCGCGGGCCGGTCTCCGACAACGTAGTCCTGCTCGGCAGCCACCGCTCGAATCCTTGGGCGGAGCTATACGGCGGCTCATTGAACTTCCAGTTCGATTACGATGAGGCGTCGCGAAAGGCCATCGTCCGCAACCGGAATCCGCGCGCCGGGGAAAGCGCCGCCTACCTGATTGCGGGTGAAGGAGCGGGCATACGGGAAGGCTACGCGACGCTCACGTTCCTGCCTAACCAGGGACATACCGCTTCTGTCCTGATCGTGGCGGGGACCGATATGGAAGCCACGGAAGCGGTGGGCCAACTGGCCACCACCGAGGCCGAATTCCAGCCGGTGGCCGGGAAACTGGCGCCGGACGGACACCTGCCGTACTTCGAGGCCCTCTTCAAGACGCGGCGTTTCGGCGGCGCGCCACAGGAGTGCCGGCTGGTGGCCTGGCGGCGGTGGGGCACGCTCTAGCCTGCCCTCTAAACCATCAGTTTCCACTCGGCGACTTCGTATCGCCCGCTTCCCGACCGCTTCATCGACCCGGAATGGCGTTCCGAGTCCCACACGAGAGCCACTTCGGTGAGCGCAGGGTTCCAGCCGCCATCGTCTTCGTACAGGGTGGCGGGCGTGGGGTGGTCGCCGTAGACCTGAACGGTCAGCCGCCAGCTTGCCGGGTCGTCGGTGTGCAGAGTCGGTTCGGCGAGCGGCAGAATGGTCCCGGCCTTCACGAATACAGGGATCTGCTCCAGAGGCGGGTTCACCTGGATGCTCTGTTTGCCCGAGTAGCGCTTGCCGCTCCAGAAATCGAACCAGTCGCCAGCCGGCAGGTAGACGGCGCGCGCAGGTTCACCGGCAAATGCCGGCGCTACCATAAGGGATTCGCCCATCATGAACTGGTTGTCGACCGGCCAAGTCCGCGGATCGTCGGGATAGTCCATCACCACTCCGCGGAACGGCGGCAGCCCTTCCCGGTGGTACCGCACGAAGGCGGCGTGGAGATAGGGAATGAGCCGCATCCGCATTTCCATCACGGAGCGGCAGCGGGCTTCCACTTCCTCCCAGTTGGGGTCGAACCGGCCGGCGTTGTTGGCGTTGCGCTCCACCTGCTTCCAGGGCGGGCTTTTGATGTACCAGGCGTTGATCAGCGCCATGGGCGAGAGCGCCACGGACTGCAATCGCCGGACGAGATCCTCGGTGTTCTGCGCGTTGCGCAGCTCCGGCGTCCAGAGCAGACCGGAGAAGCCGGCGTTGGCAAGCCCGCGGATGAATTCCTTGTGATCGTAGAGGTCGCTGTAGAGAACGTAGGGGTATGGCGCCGCCAGGGCGCCCGAGGAGCGGACCAGGCCGTAGGTCCGCAGGTGGCGTTTCTCGAAGACGCTCTGGAGCGTGTCCTGGTAGCGCTGGCCGAACAGGCAGTGCATCTGTTCGCCATCGGCGCCGGAGGGGAAGCTCGAAATCTCGGGGAAAGACCAGTTGCCGGTGAAATCGGCGTTGTCGCATTCATCCAGCTTGTAGCCCGATACTCCCAGCGCGATGTGCTCCTTTTCGTGGAAATCGGCGAAGATCTGGCGCGCCTCGGGGCCAAGGAAATCGGGCACCAGGCCGCCCCACACCTCGTAGTCCCCGGAATATGGGAACAGCGGCTGGTAAAGAGGGGACGTGGGGTGCGTGAAGGCGTGCTCCCAGAGATTGAGGCGATAGTGCTTTTGGGTGAGTTGGCCGACGAGGGCGGCCGGCTGGGGAAACTTGCCGCTCCAGACGAACGTGCTCGAGTAGGCGCGCGTCTCCCAGCTCGCCTCGAGGCCGATCACGTCGCAAGGGATGCGGCGCTCGCGAAACTCGGAGGCGAGGTTGAGGACTTCCTCCTGGTTGTAATCGTTCTTCACGCGGTACCACATGCCCAGGCCCCAGCGGGGCGGCAGGGGGCCTCCGCCGGAGAAGAGGTTGTAACGCTGGACGGCCTGGCGCATGGTGGGACCGGCGAAGACGTATACATCCACGCCTTGGGCTTCGGGGACCTCGATCAGAACCTCCGTCCGCTCGCCGAAACTGGAACGCCGGTAGGCGGCGGGCAACATTTCCGTGGAGATGACGGAGGGTTCCGGCGGCGGCCCGGCGCCCCCGGACGGCTTCTTGCGCTTCTCGCCGCCGCAGTAGAAGGTGGCGTAGCGCGCGGTATCGACGAGCACGCCATAGCCGTTGGTGGTGACGTAGAACGGCGCCGGCGCATGGGAGTCGCCGGTGTCCATTCTAGGATCGGCATTTACCCGGAGCCTCTTCTTGCCGCCCCTTTGCACGAAGGACTGCAATTGGAGTCCGAGCCCATAGACACCCTCGTTGGGGGCGAGCGGGATGGAGACGAGGGTACCGCGGCGCGAGGTGCTGCCAGTGACAGCGGCCGGGCACGCCGGAACTGTTGGCAACTGGCGGAAGCCGGACTCCGCGGGCGCGTAGCGGCGCGTGCTGGTGGGCGTGATCTTCTCGGGAGCGCCGAAGGTGAACTTCCACACTCCGGGGTAGACCTGCTGCGGTGGAGCTGCGGTTTGGGCGGACGCCCCCCGTGCCTGAAGCAGGGCGCCCGCGCTGCCCGTGATACCGATGAAATGACGGCGGTTCATCGTCGCCTAGAATATCAGCTTGAGCGACAGTTGGATGGTGCGGAAGGTGTCGCTGCGGCTGTTGGTGAGCTGCACCAGGCCGAAGGTCGTGGACGTTACGCCGGTGTCGGGCGTGGCGCGGCCCACGCTGTTCGTGGAATTGTAGGCGTCGGCGCGAATCTGCACCTTGAACCTCTCGGCGATGCTCGTGACCTTGCTCATCGAAGCATCGAGCGTGGGGTATGAGTAGTTACGCAGGTTGGGGAAGAAGTTCGGTCTTACCGTGGGCGCATAAGTAGGCATCACCAGGAAGCTATAGGTGGTGCAACCGGCCGCGGTGGCGGCAGGCTCCGGCGTGATGGTGCCGTTGCTGTTCCACACTTCCGCGCAGGGGCTGAAGATTTGCCCTTTAGCGGCGCTCCAACTGTTGGCGGTCGCGCCTGGGAGCACTACGCTATTGTCGGCGCTGACCCTGGGATCCCTGAGAAGAAGCACGTTACCCGGCATCGAGACGGGTGAGCCGGACTGCCATTGGAAGATCCAGCCCAACTCCCAGCCTCCGACCACGCGGCTGACGAGGCGATTCGAGGTGTTCAACAACTTTTGTCCTTTCCCGAACGGGAGGGTGTAGACGCCGCCCAAAGTGAACCGGCGTGGGTAGTTGTAGGTATCGATGCCCCGCTGCATGACCAGGGTCTGCACATCGTTGAAGCCGGTTTGCGTGATCAGTTTCGAGAACGTCATGGTGGCAATCACATTGAGGCCGCCCTTCATTCTGGTCTCGTAAGTGATCTGAGCGGCGTTGTACCAGGACTTGACGTCGTTGCGGTTGCCCTGTGTGATGCCGCCGAACTCGGGGTAGGCCTGCAACAGTGTGGAACGGGTAATGGTAGTGGCGGTATACAGGGACGAGCCGAAAAACGGCGCCAAGCCCAGGAAGGGATTGGGCACCGTGGTGTTGCAGTAGGTCGGGTTGCCGCCTTCGTAATAGTCGCACTGCTGCCGGACCGACAGCGGTATGTTGTTGATGGACAGGCTGGATTCTACGTTGCTGCCGCGGGTACCAACATAAGAGGCTTCCAAGACCGACTGTAGCGGCAGATGAAGCTGGAAGCCGGTCGAGAACTGATCCATGCGGCCCAGAACGTAACCCCGATTGGGGTAAGTAAAGCCGCTGCCCAGGAACGTCTGGTCCCCCAGCGTCGCGCCTGGCGGCAGGTGCGTCCCATTGGGGAAGGGATTCTCGAAAAGCCCCGCAACTGCCGTCCGGTTGCTGTCGTTCGAGGTGGCCACGGTGTTGGTGAAGCTGAACCCATTGGTCTGTATCTGTCCGTTGCTGGGGTTCAGGTTGTACCGTCCCCAGCCTCCGCGGAACACCAGCCAGTTCTTGATCTTGTAAGCCACACCGATGCGGGGTTCGACCGCATGCAAATAGGTGTCGACCGCGCCGCGAGACTGGCCGTTGACGCCGGCGAACAGCAGGCCGCCATAAAGGGTGGGGGTGGTGGGGTACGTTTTCCGGTCGATCAACTTATCGACGGAGTTGACTACCGTCGGGGTGAACCCGGTATTGATTCGGTTAAACCGTTCGACGGCGGGAATCGCAAAGTCCCACCGCAGACCCAGGTTGAGCGTCAGCCGTGGACTTACTTTCCAGTCGTCCTGCACGTATGGAGCAAAGTAGCGCATCGACGAATACGGGTGGGCTCGGACCTCGGAACTGTCGGTGGTCAGATCCCCCAGCAGGAAACTGGCGATGCTGTTCCCGCTGTTGGCATCGCTTTGCAGGTAGTTGGATTGCGTGAAGACCGGGCTGGATCCCAGCAGGAATTGATTGCCATAGTCCAAAACGGCCAATTGCGTCAGCCGCATGTCCACGCCGGAGTGCAGTTTATGGCCGCCATGGACCCAGGTGAGGTTGGGGTGCATGGCAAACTCGTTGCTGATGCTGTAGCGCGGGTTCCAGCCCAATTGCTGGTATCCGGACGGCTGGTACTGACCGAAGTCATTGGGGTAGGGAATTTGGCTGGCGAGGACCTGCGGGAAGCCGAGGTTGGTGATGGGGAAATTCTCGTTGTCGTCGCCGCGTGAAGTCTGGATGAACCGGTTGTAAGAGAAGTTGGTGTTGAAGATCATGGTCCCGGAGAAGGTGTGGACCCAGTCGCCAACCACGGCGCGGTTGACGCGCGAAGTTTGCGACTCGGCCTCTCCGGGACCGTTCACCAAGCCGGTTTGCTTGTGCTCGTTCCGCCAACTCGACGCGAAACGGAAGAAGATGCGGTCCCGCGATCCGAAGTTCTGATCGAACTTCATGGCCAGGTTATAGAAATGATTGGTGGGGTCGTCTTTGCCGGCGGGCACGAACAAATCGCTGAAAGAGTACCCCGCGGTGGGGTTGGAGGTCATGGTGGGCTTGGGGTAGTAGCTCAGGATCTTCTTGGCAATTGGGTCGATTCTGTTGGAGGGAATCAGGTTGCCCGGAAACGGCTGCCGCACCCACGTGTTGGCGCTGTTGAACGCGCCCGTGGTGGGATCGTAGATGGTGATCTTCGATCCGTTTTGGGCCACCAGATTGCTGAAGTCGCCATTCAGCATCTCCGGTTGGGGCACCGAAAAATAGGTGGTACCGGCGACGTCGTCGTAGTAGTGTTCGTAGGCAACGAAGAAGAAGGTCTTGTTTCTCCCGTTGTAGATCTTCGGAATGTAGGCCGGTCCGCCCACCACGAAGCCGGGTTGCTGCACGGTGGAACCGCCTTTCTTAACGTTATTCTTGTTGTTCTGAAAGTTATTGGCCGCCCACCTGCCACTTTTGTCGTAGTAGTAGGCGCT
Organism: Bryobacteraceae bacterium; assembly: GCA_049516835.1. Taxonomy (GTDB): domain Bacteria; phylum Acidobacteriota; class Terriglobia; order Bryobacterales; family Bryobacteraceae; genus Fen-178. The sequence continues at coordinate 38,579 of JBEKSR010000016.1, forward strand.
GCCGTGCAGGTCGTTGGTGCCGCTCTTCAGGGTAAAGCTGACGATGCCGCTGCCCGAGTTGCCGTATTGTGCGTCATAGGCGGCGGTTTGAATCCGCACCTCCTGGAGCGCCTCCGGCTCCGGGACCACGGCAATGTAGTTGTTGCCGGCCAGCGCGGTGTTGGGCGCGCCGTCGAGAAGGAAAGACGACTGGCTCTTGAAGCCCCCATTTATGGACCACTGGTCGATGCTCGACTGGTCAAACACCCGATTGGAGCCAACGATGGAGATCACTCCCGGAACCAGCACGGAAAGCATCAGCGGGTTTCTGCTCGCCGGCGCCAGTTCCGTCACTTTGGCGTTGTCGAGAACGGTGCCCCGGTCCGATTTCTCGGTTTCCAAGAGCGGCGTTTCCTCGGTTACGGTGATCTGCTCGGTGATCTCGCCGGGCTGGAGGGTCAGGGTGATGCCAAAAGACTGGCCGGCGCGGAGAGTGATGTCGTCCCGCAGTGTTTTCTTGAAACCGGGCGCCTCAGCCGAAGCGGAGTAGGTCCCAGGCTGTAGAAAAGGAACGGTGAACTCGCCGTTGTCGAGCGTCTCACCTTTGTACACGACGCCGGTGGCGGTATTCGTGACCTCGATCTTGGCCTTGGGAACCGACGCTCCCGACGAGTCGAGGACGGTGCCGTTCAACGTTGCGCGGAAGTCCTGGGCGGAAAGTGTGGCGACAAACGCCAGCAGCAAGGAAAACTTCATTGAGTTGTGACCTCTGGACTATAACGTTCTGCCTTACGGAGAGACTGCGCAAGATAATTCTCCGATAATTATCGTTTCGAACAGGGGCTAAGCCTGTGAAAAAGAGAGCTCTTCAGGTTTTGGGAGCCGAAATCGCGCGGGGCCACCGTCCTCAAAGCTTCGGAGTGGAACTGCCGTCGGGGTTGGTGCTGGCGGCTGCGCTGGACGCTGGGTTCCCGGCCTGATAGAATCCTTCTGTATGCAAGGCAACCCGAAAGTTATCGCTTTATTGAACGAAGCCCTCAAAGAGGAGCTGACCGCCGTTAACCAGTACTTTCTCCATGCCGAGATGTGCGACAACTGGCAATATGACCGGCTGGGCGAGCATCTCAAGAAGACGTCCATCGAAGAAATGAAGCACGCCGAGGCGCTGATCGAGCGGATTCTCTTCCTGGACGCCACCCCCGACATGACGGAACCGATGCAGCTTACCATCGGACAGAACGTGCAGGCCCAGATGGAGAGCGATCTGAAGCTCGAGATCAACGCCGTGGCCATGTACAATCGCGCCATCCGGGTGTCTGGGGAAGAGGGTGACAACGCTTCCCGCGAGCTGTTCGAGCGCCTCCTGAAGATCGAGGAGGGCCATGTGGATTGGCTCGAAGCGCAGCTCCACCAGATCAAAGAGATCGGGTACGAGCGGTTCCTCAGCCAGCAAGTCAGGGACGGCAAGTAACCGGTTCCCCTGTGCCCGAGCTTCCCGAGGTCGAGACCGTCGTGCGCTCCATTGCGCCGCTGGTGGGGCGCCGTATCGTCTCCGCCGAATTCCGTTGCCGGCGCGTGTTGCGCGGCGCCGATCCGCGGGCCCTGGCGGCGCGCATCCGGGGGCGCCGAATCGCGGGCGTCCGGCGCTATGGGAAGTTCATCCTTTTATCGCTCGAGGGCGGCGGCTACCTGGTCGTTCACCTGGGCATGACCGGCCGCCTTCTGCTCGGTGGCCCGGCGGGCAAGCACACCCACGCCGTCCTCACGCTCGACCGCGGCGTGCTGCTGTACGACGACAGCCGCCAGTTCGGCTGCATCCAATTCAGCGAGGATTTTCCCGAGCGGGTTGCCAAACTCGGACCCGAGCCGCTGGAGGTCCCGTGCGAGGATTTCGCCGTTGCGCTCAAGCGCCGCAAGACGCGCATCAAGGCGCTGCTGTTGAACCAGAGCTTCCTCCGCGGATTGGGCAACATTTACGCGGACGAAGCCCTTTTCCGCGCCGGTATTCATCCGCTGGCCGTGGCTGCACGCCTGCGAAAAGACCGGGCGCGGCGGCTCCATGGGGCCATTATTGCGGTGCTGACGGAAGCCATCGCCGCCGGCGGCTCTTCCATCTCCGATTACGTGGATGCCCGGGGCCGCAAAGGCTCTTTCCAGTTCAGCCACCGCGTGTACCAGCGCACCGGCGAGCCCTGCGTGGCTTGCGGGACGCCCATCCGCCGCCTGCTGGTGGCGCAACGCTCGTCACACTTCTGCCCCAAGTGCCAGAAGCGTTAGATGGCCCACAATTGCTGAAACCTTCCCGCAAAGAGCCGCGTCCCAGAAGGTGCAAAGCGCTTGAGCGCCTTGACGAAGCGAGGTTTGTCTGCCATCAATAGAGATAGGCCCGGCTCGTAATCCCATTCCGCGGAAACTATAGGAGATTCTCGACGTGAAACGCATTTGCCGTTACCTTCCCCCGCTCTCGCTGCTGTTCCTTTCGATCCCCTTTGCTAGCGCACAGAGTTCAGTCGATTTCAACATCGGTTTCGGGGCCGCTCACGACAAAGCAGCCCCAGGCGGCATCGATTCCACTACGGGTTACACCTGCACGTTGGGAGCGGCCAATTGCCAGGCGACACCCGCCCTGAGCGGCTTCTTCATGGGCGTTGGAGGAGACGTGATGCTCACCAAGCGCTATGGCTTTGGAGGCGAAGCTAGCTTTCAACCCGCCAGGGCCGACTATGGCCCCCTGCAATACCGGGAGATACTCTACGATTTCAATGGCATCTTCGCGCCAGTGAATCAGAAGAAAGCCATGGTGCAAATTGAAGGCGGGGTTGGCGGCGCGAAGAGCAGCTTCTCCTATACGCAGACTTCCTGCGTCGGGACGGCCGTGTGCTCTAAGTACACCGAACCCGTGGGTGCTTCCAACCATTTCCAGGTCCACGCGGGAATTGGCGTCCAGATCTTCCTGACGGAGCACGTGTTCATTCGCCCGCAGTTCGACTTCCACTACGTGCCCGGTTTGACCGACCAATTTGGCAGCAACATGGTGCCCGCGGGCATGGTGTGGCTGGGCTACAGCATCGGCGACCGCTAAATATCGGCTGTTGCAGCTATTCCCGCGGCGCCGGCTCCCCCGCCAGGTCCTCGAGCGACGCCGGCGGGTTGTAATACAGAATGCGCTGGCAGCACTCGCATGCCAGGATCTCGTCGCCCTTCTTCAGGTCCTGGTAGAACTGAAGCCGCATCGCCAGGTTGCAGCCGGTACAGCGGCCATCCACTGCCTCCACCACGCCGATGCCCTTGCGCGCCTTGCGCGCCCGCTCGTATCGCTGGTAAGTGGCGGGCGTGATCGCCGAAACGATCCCGGCGCGCTCCTTGTGAAACTCGCGCGAGGACGCCTCGTCGGCCGCGGTGCGCTCGCGCGCCTCCCGCTTTTCCGTCTCCACCTGCGCCTTCTCGGTCTTCAGCGCCGCTTCCGCCGCCTTCACGTTCTTCTCCAGCGGCTCGGATTCGCCCATCATTTCCAGGATGCGGTCCTCGAACTTGCGGATCTCCTTCTGGCAGAACTCGATCTCGTTCTGAAAGGCCCGGTACACTTCGTTGGTCTTGGCCTCGAGCATCTGGTCCTTGAGCTTGGAGATCTTCTGCTCCTGCACCTGGATCTCGCCTTCGCACCTTTTCCGCTCTTTCTGGTTGGCGGCCAGCGCCGCGCGGTCGGCTTCCAGCTTGCGCTCGTGCGAGAGCAGCTTTTTCTCGATTTCGGCGACGTGTTTGGGCAGAGAGGCGATCTCGCGCGCGAGACCCGCAAGACGGTTATCGATTTCCTGTAGACGAATCACCAACTTCAGGTCGGAGAGCATTCCTTATCGAAGTGTAACATGCGCTCCCCCGCGCTATTCCACGCGCCGGACTTCCACTTGGCGGTAGATTTCCCGGGCCTGCGCCAGGCTGGCGAAGCTCATGCCCGGCAGGCGGGCCGAGGCGGTTCCCGCGGCCACGCCCCAGCGCAGCGCTTCCGCCACACTGGTTCTCCGCTCCCTGGCCCAGGCGTAGGCAGCCATCAGCGCGTCCCCCGCGCCGATCGGGCACACCGCGTCGATACGCGGCGGCAGCGCCTCCATCAGGCCGTCCGCAAACGCGCCCACGGCGCCCCGGCTGCCCAGCGTGAGCACCACCGAGTCCGCTCCCAACTGGCGAATCCGTTCGGCGGCCTCCAGATAGTGCGTGCGCGTGAGCAGCGTCTGGCCCAACAGGCGCCCGGCCTCCTGCTGGTTCGGCGACACCACCGTGGGGCGGGCGGCAATGCCCTCGCGCAGCGCGTCGCCATCGGCGTGCAGCAGCGTTTTCACCTTCTTGTGGCGCGCCATCGAGATCAGCTTTCCGTAAAACGCCGGTGGCACTCCCGGCGGAATGCTGCCGCAAATCATCAGCCACGACGCGTGGTCCAGCGTGTCGCGCACCACCCGCTCCACGCGCGCCACCTCCGCCTTCGCGAGCTGTGGGCCGGGTTCGTTGAGGTTCACCGTCAGCCCGTGCTTGTCGGTGATGGTGAGATTCGTCCGGATCTCGTTTTGAACCGGCACTACCGCGATCCGGTACCCGCATTTCCCCAGAAGCCCCTCCAGCCGTTTTCCCGAATCGCCGCCGGAGATGAGCACGGCCAGAGTCTCGCCGCCGAAGGAGTGAATCACCGAGGAGACGTTGATCCCGCGGCCCCCCGCCGACTCGCGGCTGGAATTGATGTAGGCGCGATCCTCGAATGCCAGGCGGTCGATACTGACGATCCGGTCGATGGCCGGATTGATGGTGAGTGTTACGATCAAGCCACTATTCTACCGTGGCTGTGGCGCAGACTCCCAGTCTGCCGTCTCCGCACTCTTACGGAAATGGTCGTAACCCAGCGGCACCAGCGGCGCGCCCGCCAACTCGACGGCGCCGGGACGCCCTGGGCGCATGGCGCCGATGCGCGTGAGCGGCACGCCCTCGAAATCGCGCGGCACGCGAGCCCGCGCCGGCGCGGTGAACAGCAGTTCGTAGTCCTCGCCGCCGTGGAGCGCCTGTTCCCAAGTCGCGCCGGGAAACCGCGGGGGCGGTTGGATCTCCGCGCTCAGTCCGGAAGCCAGGCACAGCCGATGCAGGTCCAGCGACAGTCCGTCGCTCAAGTCCATGGCGGCGGTGGCCCGCAAGCGCGCGCGCAGAAACCGTCCCAGCGCCAGACGGGGCTGGGGCCGCAGATGCCGCCGCCACGCCCTTCCGCTGCCCTGGGATAGTCCCAGCGCCGATGCCCCCAGCGCGCCCGAAACGTAGATGGCATCGCCCGCGCGCGCGCCGTCGCGCCGCAGCGCCCTACCGCGCGGCACGGCTCCGCACACCACAATGTCGCACATCACCTTCTCCGCGCGCGCCAGGTCGCCGCCCATCAAAGGCGTCCGGGTGCGCGTGGCCAGCCGGAGCAGCCCGTCATAGAAGGCGTCCAGCCAGCGCGTCTCCACCCATGGCGCCAGCGCCAGCGAGAGCAGACAGAACCGCGGCTCGCCGCCCATGGCCGCGATGTCGCTCAATCCGCGAGCCAGCGCCTTCCAACCCACATCCCCGGCGCCGTGCGTTTCACGGCGGAAATGCACGCCCTCGATGAGCATATCGGTGGTGAACAGCAAGTCCTCGGGAGCGCCGCGGGGGCGGAAAATCGCGCAGTCGTCGCCGATTCCCAACACCAGCCCGCCGGCCCGCGGCAACCCCACCCGCCGCCCGATGCGCTCGATCGTCTCCAGTTCGCTGGCCGCCGCTCTCTTGTGCTTGACCATATCGGTGCTATCTGAGAGAATACCGTACGCAGTTGTAAAAGGTTGTTTGGGCGCGCCTCGAAAGTTCCTAGCAAGCCTCGAAAGTCCGCTTTCCTTGTGGGAGATCCAAGAGCACGACGAACAAAGAACCGGGAGAACGTGTAGTGAAGGAAAAAGGTGTTGTGAAGTGGTTTAATGCCGCCAAGGGCTATGGATTCATCCAAAGAGCGAGCGGCGACGATGTGTTCGTTCACTTTTCCGCCATCCAGGCGAACGGTTACCGCACCCTGGAGGAAGGCTCGGAGGTGGAGTTCGAGGTCAAGCAAGGGCCCAAGGGATTGCAGGCCGAGAACGTCTTGAAAGTCTGACGTAGCGCCGGCGCTTCCGCGGCGTTGCGTCTACTGGATGACCTCCCGGCCCACCGCGAGATTCAACTGGGCGGCGGAGCGCCCGATTCGGATCTTGTTCGCCGGTGCTTTTTCCTGAACGGCGGTGAGTCGAAACTCTCGCAGTGTATAATAGTTTACAAAATGCCATTCCGGGCCCCGGGCATCGCCAGAGTTTCGCTCGTCGTGCTGTTCCTGTGCGTAATGGTTTGCGCGCAGACGGCGTCTCTCGCCTCTGAATACTGGCATCACCATTCGTCCCAGCATTGCTGCCTGCTGTGCCATGCGGGGCCGATGCCTCTGCTGCAATCCACGGCGTCGGCGGCGGCGTTCGCGCCCGTCCTTCCGCTGGCCTGGCTGGAGCGGTTTTTCGGCCTTGACACGCCGCGCGAGGTGCTTCGGCCCGCCGGCGATTCGCGCGCGCCTCCCGCTTAGTTCCTCGTCCGTCGGCGGCCCGGCTCCGGTGCGGTAAACCGGTGCTTGTCCATGTATGGGTCATAAAGGGGAACTTTGAGGAATCGAGGCATTATGCGTATATTCATGCTCGCGCCCGCCGTGGCGGCCCTATTTGCCGCCCAGCTTCCGGCGCAGGACATCACCGAATTGCTCAACCGTATGAAGGCCATGGAAGACCGCATCAAGGCGCTGGAGGCCGAAGTCCAGACGCTCAAGGCTCAGCCACCGGGGACGGTTGCCGCCGCGGCTCCAGTGGCGGCGCCCGCGCTGCCCGCGATCCCCGTTGAAGCCGCCGCGCAGGGACCCCCGCCCGGTGCGCCGCTGACTTTGGGCGGCGCCGGCCCCGCGGCCGCCAAGGTCTTGAATCCGGACATCAGCGTGATCGGCGATTTCCTGGGCGCCGCGGGCAACGGCGCCAACCGGGGAACCTCGTCGCTCGAGATGCACGAGAGCGAAGTCGGCTTTCAGGAGGTCATCGACCCGTACGCGCGCGCCGACTTCTTCATCAGCTTCGGCGAGCACGGCGTGGATCTCGAAGAGGGCTACCTCACCTTCACCGCGCTCCCCGCCGGCTTGCAGTTAAAAGTGGGTAAGATGCGCGCCGCATTCGGCAGAGTGAATCCGCTGCACAACCACGTGCTGCCCTGGACCGACCGCCCGCTGGTCAACCAGGACCTGGTGAACGGCGAGGACGGAATCGACGACGCAGGCCTCTCGCTCAGCCGTATCCTGCCCGCCCCCAAAGGCATTTTCCTCGAAGGCACGGCGCAACTCTTCCGCGGCGACACTGACGGTGTCTTTCAGGCCGACAAGCGCAGTCACGTCTCCACCGTCGAGCATCTGCGCCTCTACCGCGACCTCGCCGAATCCACCAACATCGACCTGGGCGGCTCCTTCGCCCGCGGCAACAGCCCCTTCGGCAATGGCTGGAACCAGCTTTACGGCGCCGACGCCACGCTGCGGTGGAAGCCCCTGCGCCGGTCCATCTATCACTCGTTTGTGGCCCGTAGCGAGCTTATCTGGGCGCGTACCGTGCTGGCCCCGGTCCGCACTGCGGCCCTGTCCCTGAGCACCCCCATCATCACGCCCTTCGGCTTCTACGTCTCCGGCGATTACCAGTTCGCCCGGCGCTGGTTCCTCGGGGCACGCTTCGACCGCTCCCAGCGCGGCAACTGCCTGCCCACCAACCCGCCCACCACCACGTCGTGCAATCTGTCGCTGGGTCCCCTCGCGCTCTTGCAGGATACCGGCGGCTCCCTCCTCCTCACCTACTGGCCCAGCGAGTTCAGCCAGATCCGCGGCCAGCTTCGCCGCACGCAGTACGGCGAAGGCCTCACCGCCAACGAATTGTTGTTCCAATTCCAGTTCTCCATGGGCGCTCACGGAGCGCATCCCTTCTGATGAGGAAAAGCATGTTGAAACGATTCTTCGCATCCGCCGTCCTGCTGTTGACGGCCGCGGCCGGCGTTACCCGGGCCGCTTCCAAATTGACCGTGATGACCGCCACGCAGGACCTGGCGTCGCTGGCCCGCGAGGTCGGCGGCGACCTGGTCAACGCCGATTCCATTGCCATGGGCTACCAGGACCCGCACTTCGTCGAGCCCAAGCCCAGTTTCCTGCTCAAACTCCAGAAGGCCGACCTTCTGGTCGTAGTGGGTCTGCAGCTCGAAATCGGCTGGCTTCCCCCGCTGATCACGCAAAGCCGCAACGCCAGGATCCAGGTGGGCGCGCTTGGCTATCTCGACATGTCGCAGTACTGCCAGATCCTCGAAATCCCCACCGGCCAAGTCACGCGCGCCATGGGCGACGTTCACCCGTTAGGCAATCCGCACTACTGGCTCGATCCCGAAAACGGCCGCCGCATCGCCAAGGAGCTGGCCGCCAAGTTCAGTGAAATGCAACCTGCCAACGCCGCCGCCTTCGCGCAGCGCTTCGCCGATTTCGATAAGCGCCTCTCCATCGCCGAGAAAGGATGGGAAGTTAGGATGGCGCCCTACCGCGGCCGCAAGGTCGTCACCTACCACCGCTCCTGGCCCAACTTCTGCGAGCGCTTCGGCCTGGAAGTGGTGGATTACGTCGAGCCCAAACCGGGCATCCCACCCACCCCCGTCCACACCTTGGAGGTCATCAACACCATGAAGCGCGAAGGCATCAAGCTGATCCTGGTAGAGCCTTACTTCGATCTGCGCGCGCCCAACAAGATCGCACAGGATGTCGGCGGCCAGGTCGCGGTCTTGCTGCCATCGGTTGGCGGGGTCAAACAGGTGACCGATTACTTTCAGTTGTTCGACTACGACATCAACCTGCTGGTGAGCCTGTTCGAAAAAGCGAAATAAGGAAACTCGATGAGCACACTCTCATTCCTGCTCCCTCCATTTATTGCGAGCCTGATTCTGACGGGCATTCACGCCTACCTCGGCGTCCACGTAGTGGAGCGCGGCGTGATATTCGTCGACCTCGCCCTGGCTCAGATCGCCGCGCTGGGCACCACCATCGCGGTGCTCTACGGCATCGAGCCGCACAGCCAGACCGCTTATATTATCAGCCTCATCTTTACATTCATCGGCGCGGCGGTCTTCTCCACCGTCCGCGGCCGCCGCGCGCGCATCCCGCAAGAGGCCGTGATCGGCATCTGCTACGCGGTGGCGTCGGCGGCCGCCATCCTGGCGATGAGCAAGTCGGTCGAGCAGACCGAGCACCTCAAGGAAATGCTGGTGGGCAACATCCTGACCGTCTCGTGGTGGGAGGTGGAAAAGACCGCCCTCCTCTATGGCGCCATCGGCCTGTTCCACTACATTTTCCGCCGGAAGTTCCTGGTGATCTCGATGGACCCCGAGGCGGCCGAAGCGCAGGGCATCTCGACGCGCTTTTGGGACTTCGTCTTCTACGCCTCGTTCGGTTTCGTGGTGACCTCCTCGGTGGCCATCGCCGGCGTGCTGCTGGTGTTCTGCTACCTGATCGTGCCCTCGGTGGGCGCCATGCTCTACGCCGAAAACATAGGCCCAAGGCTGGCGATCGGGTGGACCATGGGCACGCTGGTCTCCGCGCTGGGCGTCTACCTGTCGCTACAGATCGATCTGCCGACCGGCGCCACCATCGTCTGCACTTTCGCTATCGTCCTGATCCTGATGGCGCTCCTCAGGCCCCTGATCCGTAAAAAGATACCGGTGTAGCGCCGGGCCCAGGGGGCGCCTCCTTGTCGCCGGTATGCTCGATCTACGGCTCGATCACGATCTGCACGTGGTTCGACTCCTGCCCGCCGGCCCGCCACCCTGCTGGAGCAGTCGGCGCCGGCGCCACAGGAACACTGGGCGGCAGCAGAGCCAGCGGTCCCACGCGGCACAACAGGCAACAAGGATCGGAATGAAGGTTTCATCGCTTTCCCCCGACTATGCACAACCGGATTGCAATTCTGGTTTACCCGATGTTAGGCTCCAATAGGAGAGATCATGGCATCATACCGCGGGTTCAGACGCGCCGGCATTCTCGTCTCTGTTGGCGCGGTTGTCCTTACATGCGGCTGCCGTCAGGCGAGCGAGCAGCCGGAGGCCGGCTCCCAGGCGGCCGAGGCTGCTCCTCAGATCGGCGCCGTGAGTCCCATAAGCGGCGCGGGCCGTTCGCAGGCTTTTCGCGTGGTTGTCTCGCATCCTGCGGGAGCGACAGCCATTAACGACCTGGAAGTTCTCATCGACGAGAAGATGACTCCGACCGGCAGCACGGCCTGCTGGATCGATGTCAACCCGCTCAAGTCGGTTGCCGTCCGAAAGGAAGACGGGTCGGCCTTCTTGCCTGCCGTTCGCATCGGCTCCGCCGACACTGCCGTCAACAGCAAGTGCAGTATAGACGCCGGCGGGGTGAAGGTGGAAACCAAAGGTACCGAGCTCACCGTGACTCTTCCCGTCACTTTCGCCGCCGCATTTAAAGGGGAAAAGAAGGTCTGGGTGGTCGCTTCCGGGCCTGGCAAGCACAGCGGCTGGCAGGAGCGCAGCACCTGGACTGTGAACTGAGTCTCAGACCCTCGGTCCCGGGTAACCATCGGGACGTTCTTGGGGATAAGGCCGGGGACGCGCCTACGGGCGCCCAGACTGCCCCGCAAGCGCGCGACCATCGGCGCCGGCGGACTCTTCAGCCAGCGGACACCGCATAGCTTTCGGCCGGCATAATCCAATGCGCCGGTGCGCTCGATTTACGGCTCGATCACGATCTGCACGTGGTTCGATTCCTGGCCGCCGGCGCCGATGTGCAGCTCCGACACTCCGGCATTGGTCACCGCGGGCAGTTGCACTTCGATGAGATAGAAGCCGATGTAGCCCGGCGCCAGCGTGGCGCGCGATACCTCGAGGAGCGAGCCGTCGAGAAACGCCCGAATCGAGGCCGCCACCACCGGCGGGTCCTCGAGCGGCGCTGCCAGGCCGGTGGGCCAGTCGGGCCTGACCTTCCCCAGCCCGGTCGCCATGATCTGAACCCGGCTGTTGGAGTGCGCCGTGTTGCGCGCGTCGATCAGCAGCCCGCTATCGGCGTCGTACAGCCAGGGGGCGCCGTCGCGGCCTACGAAAATCGCCGGCGAAACCGGCTGCACCGGCTGCACCAGCGTCACCCGCCCGGCATTGGTTTCGAATGCCAGCGCCACGTTCGGCCCCACGGCTTCGAACGGAACCTGGATCTGCGATTCGGCATCCGAGGCCGCCAGCACCGGATAATCCAGATTGCCGCCGCGCGCCGCATTCACCAGCCCGCCAATGACGCTCAGCAGCGATCCGGGAGCCGCCGCGCGCGTGCTGAAGTCGGCCGCGTTCACGATCCGCAGATTGCGCAGGCGATGCGGCGCAGCCGCGGCGTAAACGCCGTGACCATCCAGCGCGGCGTACAATTGCACTCCCGCCGGATCCAGGCGCACGTCGGTGGCGGCGGCGGCCGGCAGCCGGTCCGACAGGCTCACCCAGGCGACCGAGTCCGGCCGGCTGGCATTTTCCAAATCGACACGGGCAAAGTAAACGCCCTTGTCGGTGGCCACATAAACCGCGCCCGCCGCGCGCTCGGCGGTGACCCCGTGCGCCGCAGCGTCGGGCAGGTTGCCGTCCAGGGGGTCCCAGAAGTTGCCGGAATTGGTGGTGCGGAGCACGTGCGGCCCCTCTTCGCCGCCCAGCGCCGCCAGCGCCACGCGCGGCTCCGCGGCGTCCACAAAAATGCGCTCCACCGGACCGCCCGCCTGCCAGGGCGGGGCCGGGAAGGTTTGACCGCCGTCGAACGAAACCCAGATTCGGCCGTCGGAAGAGCCGGCATAAACCACGTCGCCGGACGAGCCGGACACGGTAATATCGGCGCGGACCACCGCCGAATACCGCTGGCGCAGCGCCGCTTCATTCAGCAGTTCCGCTCCCGGCGCCGGAACCCAGACCGAGCCGCCCGGCGGCAATTCCAAAACCCCCAGGCGATCCACTTGAATGCGCGCACCCGCCGTGCCGCTGGGCGTCGAGAGAATCCGCCGCACCGCCAGGTTCGGCAGAGACCGGTTCAACCCGGCCCAGGACAGCCCGCCATCCATGGACCGCCAGACACCGTAATCGTTGGCCACCGCCAGTTGATCCGGATCCGCGGGCGAAATCGCCAGGCTATGCTGCCCGGAACCCACCACCGATTCCGACTTGTACGCCGTGAGGTTGGTCCAGGAATGCCCCCCGTCTTCCGAGCGGAGCAACTGCCGCCCCAACGAGTACATGATCGAGGGATTCGAGGCGGTGGAGACCACGCGCGCCCCAGGCTCGGGCAGCCGGGCGGCCGTGGCCGGAATCGGAGTGTTGGTCTCGGCCACATTGGCGACGGCGGCCCACGTCTCGAAATCGGCGGTCTCAAAGACCTTGCCCGACGGCGTGCGGGCGAAGAGCAGCGAACCGCCCGCGGAGTACCACACCCGCTCCACCGGCCCCGTGGCAGGGGAAGCCAGCATCAGCTCCACCGAGGAGCTGCCCACCTTCCGCCAGTCCGGCCGCGTCTGTGCGGCGGCCAGGAACACCACCGCCAGCACCAGGCCGATGAGCCGCATCGGAACGCGTATTGTTCCCTTATGACACACTGCCGGTTTCATTTTACACTATTTCGGATTCCGCCATTTTTGTCAACCCGCTGAATTTGAGCACTTTGTAAGCGAATTTTAATCGCGGCCCCCTGGTTGCATTGCATGTTTAGTGCTAGACTTGTTTAGTCATGGCATCGGAGCCAGGGTCTAGGATGCCCGGCTCCGGAAAAGGTGTTATGCTTTGGCGTATGACGCTATCGGGGATGGTGCGCCCGCTGCTGGTGGCGGCCGCCGTCGTGGTGTCTCTGGCCCCGCTCCGGGCCCAGGATACCGCGGCCAAGGCGCTCGTCATCAATGGCGACGTCTCCGTACTCCGCGATGGCGGTCCGTGGGCCTTGTTTGAAGGGAACACGGTCCAGCCCAAGCAGATGGTCAAGACCGGACCGGATGGCTACGCCAGGTTCCAGGTCTCCGACGGCAGCACCTTCGAAGTCTTCCCCAACTCGCAAGTCATGTTCCGCGATAATCCGCCGACGTGGAAAGACCTGCTGGACGTTGTGATCGGGCGCGTGAAAGTCTACATCCAGCATCTCAACGGCGTTCCCAATCCCAACAACGTGTCCAGCCCGACGGCCGTCATTTCGGTGCGCGGCACGATCTTTGAAGTGGTGGTGGAAGACCAGGACGGCACTACTTTCGTCAGCGTGGACGAGGGTTTGGTGTTAGTTCGCAGCAAGGCGCCGGCGGGCGGTGAGAAGCTCCTCCAACCCACCGAATGGATCCGCGTGTTCAAGAACCAGCCGCTGGCTCAGAAAATGGACAAAGGCTCCATCGCCCGGGGCGTCATAAGGGCCATCGAGGACGCTGCTCGAGTGGCGCTTCAGCGCCAGGTTGGAGCCGGAGGAGGGGTAGGCGCCACGCCTACGACTACCACGGGAACCGGCGCGCAGGGCGACAAGGGCAAAGGCGGCACCACCACCACGGCTCCAGCGCCGCCATCGGCGCCGCCACCTCCGCCGCCGGGCGGGTAACCCTGAAGCCCCGGGGACAGACCGCTCTGTCCGCGCGGCGCACGGCCCCAACTGGGCACCCCCCGCGCCTTGGGACAGAGTGGTCAGGCCCCTATTCCCGTCTCGTGATAGATTGAAAACAGCCATGTATCGCGCCCTGCGAGGATTGACTCTTTGGGCCTGCGCCGCGGCGCTGTACGGCCAGGCACAACCAGCCCAGCAACAGCCCGCCGGCCTGGAGCCCGACTGGGACATCGGCGTGATCTTGCAGGAGATGAGCGCGCACGCCGGGCGCCTGCTGCCGGTGCTCGATCAGATCGACGTGAAGGCGTGGTTGCGGAAGGGCGCGTCGGACACCTACGCCGCGCAATGGCAGTCCAGCAAAGACCAGGCCAGGGCGTTCGCCGATGGCGCCAGGGATCTGGCGCGCAACCCCGAGAAACTGTCGGCCTCGCTCGAGCTGCTGTTCCGCATTCAGGGCCTCGAGACCATGCTGGCTTCTCTGGAAGAGGGGACCCGAAAATACCAGGACCCCGCCGTCGCCCAGACGCTGGCCAGCCTAGCGGCGGAGAATGGCGTCAACCGCGACCGGTTTCAGAAGTACATCGTGAATCTGGCCGCGGAGCGCGAGCGGCAGTTTCTGGTGATGGACCGTGAAGCGCAGCGCTGCCGCGGCATCCTGACCATCGAGCCCGCGGCTTCTCCAAATTCAGGAAGGAAGAAATAACTCAACCCATGCCTTTCACGTGCAGCATTTGCGGAGAGGAATCCACGCGGATCTGCGCGCAGTGCACCAAGGACGCGTGCGATAACCATCTTTGCGAGAAATGCCTGCGCTGCAGCGACTGCTGCGAGTGCGAAGTGACCCTCTCGGAGCACGGCGCGCCCTCTGGTCCCGCCCCCACGGCGCCGTAGTCCCTACAGCGGCGTGATCGGCTTGGTATCCGAGCCGGTGCGGAACTGGCGGGGGACCGCCTGATTGGGCGGCGGCGTCAACAGATGCGGGCGCATCATAACCAGCACCTGGTCGTTGCTCCGGTCGCGTTCGCGGGTGCTTAACAGCGGTCCGAGGCAGGGAATTCGCGACAGGCCCGCGAGCCCCGCGATACTGCGCGCTTCGCTGGTACTGAGCAGGCCGGCCACGATCGCCCACTCTCCCATCACCAGCCGCGTTTTGGATTTCAGCACGCGGCTCGAAATGATGGGAATTCCGTTCTCGGCCTGGCCCGACAGCACCTTGAATTCGGCGTCGATATCGAGCGTCACATCCTCCATGCCGTGCACCGCGGGAGTCACCTTCACGGTCAATCCGAGATCTTCGAAGGTGACGGAAGGCGGGGGCATGTACGCGCCGGCGCCCGAGAAACTCGCCGGACCGTAATATCCGGAGGTCAGGATGGGATAGCGGTCGCCCACGTGCAGCGCGGCGGGCTGGCCGTCCAGCGAACGCATCTCCGTCCTGAGCAGCAGCTTGCCCGAAGAGTCCGACATCTTGGCCGCCAGCGAGGGGTTTATGATTCCGATTCCAATCAGCGTCTTCCCGCCGCCGAACGCCAGCAGCCCCGCCAGACCCGACACCGACAGCTTATTGTTCAGATACGTGGTGAGCGCCGTGAGCGGGAAAGACGTGGGGAAGTCGATCCCGTAGGTGATCATGTCGTTGCGGGTGACCTCGAGAAACTCCAGGTCCACCATCACCTGGGCGCGCGGATGCAGCAGCTCCTCGAGCAGCGCGCGCGCCGTCAGGACCTTCGAGATGCGGTCGCGGAAAATCACGACGTTCTGTTGCGTATCCCACGAGGCTTTCTCGATGGCCATGGCCTGCTGCACCGCCGTGATCATGGCGTTGAAGTCCTGCTGGTTGGTGACCTCGGGCAGGCGCACTTCCACGGCCACAACCGGCTCGACCTCCTGGCGCTTCTGCGGGGTATCTTTGGCTACCAGGAAGAGCTTGCGCGAGAGCGGCACGATGAACGAGTTGGTGGCCGCCTCGAGATCGTGCAGCGCTTCGCGGTAATCCACGCCTTGCAGTTGAAAACGAAACGCGCCGATGGGCTGATAATCGCCGTCGAAGACGCAATCCAGCCCGAAAGCGTGCGCCACGTCTTCAAACAGTTTGCGGGAGTCGCCGCGCAGATCGAAATCCCTGGTTTCCGGGTTGGCATTCAATTCCGGCGGCGGCGGCTGGCGCGCCTCGGCCAGGTCCCGCGCGCTGGGCTGGTCGAATTGCCGTTCCGGGAGGGCCGCGGGTTCCGGCTCGGGCCCGGCCTCCCGCGGCGGCGGCGTGGGTTTCGCCTCGAGCGCGGCGCGCGACTTCACCGCCTGGCTGCGCAGCCAGTAGGTCCGGTTCTTGGGCTCCATGGCGGCGGCCTGGGAATACAGCAGATATGCCTGGGCCATGTGGCCGCCCTTCTCGGCTTGGCGGCCCTGCTCATAGAGGTCCCAGCCGGAGAGCTCCTGCGCCGTCAGGCGCCCGGCCACGATCAGGCACAGAAGGAACACACTTCGCCGCACAATAAGGTGACGCGGCGCCGGACCTCTGCGTGCAAGCTGATTAGTGGGGCGGACGCCCTCGTCCGCGCCGGACCCCCTGGTCCGGCTCTTCCTGCCCGCCCGATTCTTTGTGAGAATCGGAGTATGCAGACGATCGGGCGCATCTTGACGAAGAATCCGATGGAACTGGTGGGGCCGCTCGCCATATTCGTGGCCATTTTCATGATCGGGTGGGCCGTCCGCCAATTGGTCCTGAAAGCCCTGCGCGCCTGGACCTCGCGCACCGGGAGCCGCGCCGGCCTGGTCCTCGCCGAGGCCCTCAGCGGTCCGATTCTCATCTGGGCCGCGATCCTCGCGTTGCACGTGGGGCTCCAGTCCTCCAGTCTGCCCGGGAAGTTCACCGACTGGGGCGCGAGGACGTTGTTCGTGCTCTGGATCGTGTCTCTCACGATGATGTGCATGCGGATTGCCCGCGACTCGATTCGCTTCTATGGCAGCCAGGTGACCGGCGCTCTGCCGGTGGCCACCCTGACGCAGAACCTCGCCCAGATTGCGGTGGTGATTGTGGGGGCGTTGGTGCTGCTCGATCACTTCCACGTTTCGATCACGCCGATGCTGACGGCCCTGGGCGTGGGCGGCCTGGCGGTGGCGCTGGCGATGCAAGACACGCTTTCCAATCTGTTTGGCGGCTTTTATGTGGCAGTGGCCGGACAGGTAAGGCTGGGGGACTACATCAAGCTGAACACCGGCGAAGAGGGATACGTCACCGACATCGGCTGGCGCAGCACCACCATCCGGAGCCTCGGGAACAGCCTGATTATCGTGCCCAACGCCAAGCTGGCGCAGGCCATCGTGACGAACTACGACCTGCCGGAGAAGCGCATGTCGGCCATGCTGGAAGTGCGCGTGAGCTACGATTGCGATCCCGGCCAAATCGAGCGCGTGCTGCTCGATATCGCGGCGCAGGGCGCGCGTGAGATCCCGGGCATGCTGGCCGATCCGGCGCCCTCGGTGACGTTCGACCCCGGGTTCGGCGATTCGGCGCTGGGCCTCACGGTCAACTACCAGGTAGCCGAGTTCGCCAGCCAGTTCACTGTGCGCCATGAGCTGCGAAAGCGGATCTTCCACCGTTTTAGAGAGGAAGGCATCCGGATTCCGTTCCCCGCCAGGGCCGTCTACATGCACGCGCCCGAGCCGGGCGACGCGGTGGAGCCGCGGTCCGGACCGGCGCAGCGATAAAGGCCCGATTCGGGTGTGCCGCCTTTTCTGACCCTTTTCTTACCGCAAACGGCTCCAATTGGGGCGGTCGGGTGTATGATTGATGCGCGCCAAGATAGCCAGACGGAAATTCTGGTTGACGAGTTTAGGCCTGCAACAAGCTGCGGCTAAGCGCCGTTAAAGGAGACATTGAGATGCTATTTTCTATGTTGAAGCTGGCAGGGCGGGTCCAGGGGGATCTCGCGCGGACCAATGGGCTGCTCCACGAACACACGTCATCACCTGGTCGCAGAGCGATGATGGCGCGAAGCTGCGTTCTGTTGACACTGGCCTGCGCGCTGGCAGGTTCCGCCAATGCGCAGTTTGTCCAACAAGGCGGGAAACTGCTCGGTACTGGCGAGGTTGGGAATGCGGAGCTGGGCAA
>JBEKSR010000017.1:0-55007 GCA_049516835.1 Bryobacteraceae bacterium
CGCATGGCGAGTGAAGAGTTCAGGAGCAAGTTCCCCCCAGCCGAGAAGCAGATGCTGGCGGAGATCTCCCCCTACTTCCCGTTTACCGGCAGGTAGCCGGCACCCCGCCTCCTATCCAAAATAAATATTGTTTTCACCCGAGAATTTTGCTACCTTTCTTGAACAATTAGGTATCCGGCGTCCGAACATCGGATGCGGGAAGGAGGGCCGATGAAGATGAAAAGGAGCGCGCTGGTTCGGGATAGCAACCGAGCTTATCGGGAGATGCTACTGGAAAGACGCGCGGAGGTACTGTCGGGATTGGGCATCAAGTTCGACACGCTGGCGCGGATGGGCCGGGTCGCCGAAGACGACCAGGCACAGTTCTCGAACGAAGAATCTGTTTCGCTTCATCTGAACATTCTGGATTACGCGCAGCTACGGCTGATCGAAGAAGCCCTCGACCGGCTGGATTCGGGAGACTACGGCATCTGCCTTTCCTGCGAAGAGCCAATCCCGCCCAAGCGGCTGCGCGCGGTCTCTTGGGCGCGGTATTGCGTGAGGTGCCAGGAAGCCCTGGGCGCGGGGGCGGAACGGGAGTGGAATGAGGCACAGCCCCGTGTGCCGATCGCGGCGAGGCAATAAAGCGGATTACACGTGCGGATCGAGCATCTTCTGCACTTCGGACTTCCCGATCGCTCCGACGCGCTGCTCCACTACGTTGCCACCCTTGAACAGCAACAGGGTCGGGATGCCCCGAACGTTGTACCGCATAGCGGTGCCGCCGTTCGAATCCACGTCGAGCTTGCCAACCTTCACTTTCCCGGCATACTCGCCGGCCACGACATCGATGGTGGGCGCCATTTGCCGGCAAGGGCCGCACCACTCGGCCCAGAAATCCACCAGAACCGGCACATCCGACCGGAGGACCTCCTGGTCGAATCCGGCATCGGTAAAGGTTAACGTGTTCTGACCTGCCATTTCATCTCCCGATTTATTAGAATATCTTTCCGGCCAAAGGATTCACGCCCACCCCGGCAAGCAACTGCCGGTAGAGCGCCGAATAGCGGGCGGCGGAAGTCCTCCACGAGAAGTCTTGCGCCATTCCGCGCCGCATCATCGCGCGCCAGGCATCCTGGTCCGCAAACGCGTGGGCGGCGGAGCGGACCGCATCCAAGAGCGCCTTTCCGGAATACTCCGCGAACTTGAACCCGGTATCTTCTCCGATGGTATCATCCAGGCCGCCGGTGGCCCGAACCACTGGAACCGTTCCATATCGCAAGCTATACATCTGGTTCAATCCGCAGGGTTCGTAGCGGCTGGGCATCAGGAACAGGTCCGCGCCGGCTTCGATGCGGTGGGCCAGCGCGTTGTCGAAGCCGATCCGCACAGCGACGCGCCCGGGGTGCTCCGACGCCATCCGGAGGAAGAAATCTTCATACTCCGGTTCGCCGGTTCCGAGGGCCACGAGGCACATGCCCTCGCCGGCGATCTCGCCGGCCACTTCCGCCAGAATATCGGCGCCCTTCTGCCGCGTGAACCGGGAAACCATTCCGATGAGCGGGCCTTGGATGGCATCGGGAGGGAGGCCGAATTCCTCGAGCAGTTGCCGCTTGCAAGTCTGTTTCCCGCTCAGATCGCCGGCGGAGTAGCGGGCGGGGATGAGCGCATCGGTCTCCGGATTCCACTCGCCGTAATCGGCGCCGTTGAGGATGCCGGTAAGCACATGGGCGCGAGCGAGCAACGCCCCGTCCAGACCGAAGCCGTACTCGGGCGTCTGGATTTCGCGGGCATAGGTGGGACTGACGGTCGAGAGCGCGTCCGCGAACTCGATGCCGGCCTTGATGTAGCTGATGCGGCCGAAGAATTCCATGCCGTCGGGTCTGTAGACGCCGGCGTCCAGCCCCACCTGGGGAAGCGCGGTCTTCGGGAACAGGCCCTGGTAACCCAGGTTGTGGATGGTGAACAGCGTCTTGACGCCGAGGAAAGTCGGATCGGAAGCGAAGGTGGTGCGCAGGTAAGCGGGGACCAGCCCGGCTTGCCAGTCGTGGCAGTGGAAGACTTCGGTACGGAAAAGGAAGCGGGCTACGGCCAGCGCGGCGCGGGCCAGCACGGCGAAGCGAACATGGTTATCCGGGTAATCCACGCCGGATTCGCCGTAGAACCCTTTGCGTTCGAAGAGCTCCGGGCAATCCACCAGGTAGAGAGGAAACTCCCCCGGGGCCTGGTAGATGGAGATATCAAACTGCGCCGGCCCAAAGTGTATGGCCAGGCGATCGTAGACGCGCCGCGCGTTCTTGAGATCGATGGATGCGTAGCGCGGAATCACCACCGCGGCTTCGTCGCCCAACGCGCGGAGAGCGGGCGGAAGAGAGCCGACGACGTCGGCCAGGCCCCCCGTTTTGGCGAGCGGCGCGGCCTCCGAGGAAACCATCAGGACGCGGGCCACAGAGGAATTGTAGCAAGCCTTCAAACCGCGCGGACTGGCGCGGCGCCGGCCACGGCCTGAAGAAAGCGGCGCGCCACGCGCGGCGCGTCGAACTGTTCCACCCATTGCGCGCCGGTCGAGCCGAGCGCGGCCCGCGTCTCAGGGGAGCGATAGAGCGCCTCGATGGCGGCGGCCAGCGCTTCGGGGCTGTCGGGCTCGACCAGCACTCCATGCGGCGCCACCTCGGGAATGGCGGCCGCGCGGGAGGCGACGATGGGCTTGGCGGCCGCCATGGCTTCCAGCAGCACGATGCCGAAGCCTTCCTGAACGCTGGGCAGGCAGAAGAGATCCGCACGGTTGTACTCGGCCAGGAGCTGGGCGCGCGAAATGCCGCCCAGCCACACCACCGTGTGTTCGAGCTTCAACTCGCGCGAAAGCCGGTGCAGCACCGGGGCGCATGGGCCGTCGCCGGCAATCCGCACTTCCAGGCCGGGGATGCGGCCGGCGAGCGCCGCGGCGGCGTGCAGCAGCACGCCCAGGCGTTTGCGCCGGTACAGCTTGCCGACGAACAACACGGTGAACCGCGACGAATGCGCCGGGTGGAGCTCGAGCAGGCGGCGCCACTCGCCGAGATCGATCAACTCAGGCACGATGGCCGGGAACTGGCGCAGACCGTAGAATTCCCGCGCGCGTTCGCCGGAGTAGCGGCTGGTCACCAGAACGCGGGCCGCGCGCTCCACGTGCAGCCGCTCGCAGCGCGCCTGCACGGACATAGTGAGGCGCGTCAACCCGGATTCGAAGCGGACCTCGTCGGCAATGACCCCCTTCAGAGAGGCGACGTGTAAGCCACCGGTTGAACCAGAGGCGCTCGAAGGTGTACACCGGCAGCCGGACGCGCGGCGTAGAGAACTGGACGGCGTGGCCCAGGCGTTCGAGCGCCTTGGCCAGGACGTGAATCCCGACGTAGGTGCCGCTGCCGCGCTGGATGTCCAGCGGAGTGGAAGTGAGGAATCGGATTCGCACTTAGGGTACGCGCACGACCATGATACCGGCTATGTGGGGCCGGATGGAATCCGGTGCGGCGGTTGGCTACCGCCGTGCGGGCCGGGCCCAGAGGGCGCCCCCACTCGGCCCGCAGGTTGCTTTACGGCCAACCTGCCCCACAATGCAACCCCACCGGAATCGGCTCCTTGTGGGCGGCAAGGTCCTCGAAGTGCAGCTCAATCGCCTCGCGCGCGCTAGACGTGGCCTGCTCGACGGTCCGCCCGAAAGAGATACATCCCGGCAATGCCGGCACGAGAACGGTGTACCCGCTTCGCCCATCCGGGATCAGGTTGATCTGGTAGGAGTATACCTTTTTTGCCCTGCGCATACTTTCATTGTGCACCCTCGGCGGCAAAGATTACACTAAAACCGGAATGCCGAAAGCGGTTTGCCTGTTGAGCGGAGGACTGGACTCCTCCACCTGCCTGGCGCTGGCGCGTCGCGAGGGGTATGCCTGCTATGGCTGCTGGGGGGTACTGGCTGAAATGTGCATTGAAGCAAAAACAACTAACGCTTGCTTTACCGCCGATCCCGCCGCACGATGAAGGTATGCCATCTGATCGTGCTTCACTGCTGGCCCTCAAGAATCTGATCGCCGATACGGACCTGATCCTCGGAACCACGCCAGGCCTTCCCCAGAACCACACAGCCTGTTGCCGCGAGAATCTGCGCGCCGCCTTGGCACTGGCCAATGATCTGCTCAAACAACAGCGTATGGCTCCGGCAGCCGTCCTGGGGCACAAGGGTGGCAGCACGACCTCGCGGAGGCACGGAGCGGAGCATTACCGCCAGATGGCGAAGGCGCGGAAGACCCACGGTGGCGGAAGGCCGCGGAAGGAAGCCCGAGGATAAATAAGCAACGGGAGTGGAAACGAGGATCAGCTATCCTTTAACCCGTAGTCTTTGGCGTAGACGCGAATGCTGTCCTTGCCGGTTTTCGGGTAGTGGGTCCGCTTGCCGCTCGATGGCCATTAGCGGCTTCTCCCGCCGATTCTTTTTGAGCCTCAGTACTTTTCCTATGGTTAAGTACCTCTGCGGTTTCTCCGTGGATGTCCCAAAGTAGTTCTAGACATCCTCTCAGGGATGGGATATACTAAGGCGAAGGCCAGGACTAGAAATGAAAATCGACGTGGAGAAGATCGATGAGAAGATCCGGATGCTGGAAGCCATAAAGCAGATCGCATCCAATCCAGATATGGCCGCGCTCCTTGAGGGCGTCATCGTAGACCGTGCTCCGGCTCCTGGGCGTACGCCGCCGAAGTCCACCAAGTCCGGAAAGCAGCAATTCGTACGCGGCGCGCTCAAAGAGGCTGTATTGGAAGCCATACGCAAGCAGGCGAAGCCCTTTAGCGCATATGAATTGACTGACGGCATGTTGGCCGATGGGGTTTACCAGTTTACGGCATCCAATCCGCCAATCGCAGTCAATGACGTGCTTCGTAGCCTCGTTAGGAAAAAACAAGAAGTCCGGCTATACCAGAAAGGCAAGGGCGGCACGCCCCACACCTATGCATATGTGAAGCCGCAGATCTCGGCAGATGGGGCCACCGGGAAAGGTTCGGGGGATTAGGTGTTTATGAATTTGTAAACTAGGATTCGAGGGCCACCAGGCCCCATGAGTTTCTGCGGTCCAAACGCAGAAAACCCCGCCGCTGTTCCAGCGGTCCAAACGCAGCAACGGCGGGGCCTTCTCAGATGCGGACGTGGTGAAAAGCAAACACACCGGCCTTTAAAGCCGGCGCGCTGTGACAGGCGCTTGCGGGTTCGACTCCCGCCGTCCGCACACGGTATCATTATAGTCCGTAACTCCTTCAAAGTAAAGCGGAAATTCCCGCTGGAAAACCCATATTTTCTCTTGAAACACAACTAGCGATAGCTGTATTATTGAATTATGAAAAGTGAACTAAAGGCCGACAGCCCAATGACTTGCGAAGCGTGCGAGGCGATGGAAGCGGGGATCACGACAAAAGTTTGGGATCTGGCGGACCTTCTGTCTGCTTAGGAAACAACGACTCCTGCTGAGGAGCCGCGAGGTGCTGTATGACCTTTTCCACGGTGTATTCTGCGGAAATGTGGCCGGTGGGCGTGATTCCCTGTGCCGAACTCAACAGCACATGCAGTACGTCGCCACTGTAGAATCCCTCTTTTCGGGCCTCCAGTCTGCCCAGGAAATCCTTGTCCGCAATACCTGCATTGAATGTGGCTGCGCCATCGTTGAATCGCCACTTCTGCTTAGGCATAAAGGAAAGTTTAACGACTTTCAGAAAGGCCTCACGAGTATTCGATAGATGGGCGGCCGCCTTCGCATCCTCGTCAGCAGGTCCGGTCAGGAAAACATCTACCTCCTCCTTGGCAATTGTTTCGGTGAGGTCTCCATACCGAGCTTGCACCAAATCAATCCCTGGGCTTTCCAAGGGCCGGACCATTCCGTCGATTGCGCGCCTCACCTTTTCATCGAGCCACATCCTATACGCATCCTCATGCGCCTCAATGACCTCATGATCGATGGCGATTTGAACACGGTTTTCGATGTAGGTAACTCTCTCAGGCTTCCGCTTCTTCAGAAAACGGATCAGATGGAAAAGCCCAATACCCCCGGTGGTCGGTATAGAGGTAAAGAAGAAAACCCGCTTAAGGATTTCTTGCGCATCCGCCACGTCCTTGGAGAGTAAGAATTGGGCTGCTTTTTCCAATAGACTGTGGATGAGTGCCAGGTCGATTCCAAAAGACCCTGGCTGGAACTCGGCGCGAACCCGAACCGAGACCTCAGACCCCTCCCCGTTGAGAATGCGATTTGCCTCTTGCAGTAGATCCCCAACGGCAAGCAAGGCCGGGGCCAACGAGCGAACATCCATATCTCCATTGCGCACCGCTTCACCGTCATAAACGATCTGGAAGTGCGCTTCGCTCATCTTGGCCACGATTTTACCATCAACGAACCTCTAGAAAACGCAAATGACAGGGACGTGCTACGATTTCTTCTGAAACATGCCATGACCGATCTTGAACGCTCCCATGCCGAATTTCGCGCCGCCTTGATGCTGGCCGGCAAGCGGATCGTTAAGCTAAACTTCGGGAAACGGGATGATCCCGTGCTCGTGATCCTTCGGCGCGTCCTGCGGGAGGCGCGGGCCGTCGCCAAGCAGGAGGGCTTGGAGGTGAGGATTCGGTTACGGTAGTGCCGGGCGGCGAACCGGAATGCCGAAAATTTCCTTCAACGCACATTTCAGCCATTACCTGCTGGCGTGACGCGGAAGTTCTGTGAGGTAAACTTAGAAGAGGAGTGCTCGATGACCATCGCGCCCGGTGTCATTCTGCCGGAATCTGAGATCGCCGCGATCTGCCGGCGTTACCAGGTGAAGGAACTCGCGCTGTTCGGTTCGGCTGCGCGGGGTGAGCTGCGGCCCGAAAGCGACATCGATCTGCTGGTCGAGTTTTTGCCTGAGGCCGAGGTAGATCTCGTCGAGCACCTTGCGGCCGAGCGGGAACTCTCCGAGTTACTGGGGCGAAGGGTCGATCTGGTCTCCAAGCGAGCGCTTCGGAATGCCCTGCGGGAAGAGGTCCTCTCCCAAGCCCGCCACATCTATGCGGCGTGAGCGGCTCTACCTCGAAGACATCGTAACGGCCGCGCATGCCATCGCTGAGTTCACGTAGGCCCAGAACCTGGAATCGTTCGAAGCGAATCTTTCGGAGGGACTTCGCGGGCGCAACCGTGGTGCGACACGCCAAGTCGGGCACCTCGTCGAATTCCTGCTCAGAGGCGTTAGTTGCAATTCGGACTTCGGGTTGCCACCCCAAGGGTCCAAGGCAGCCGTCTCGTTCTCTTGTGCCGCCGAATCCCGAGTCGAACCTGCACTACACGCCGGGTGTGTCCCCGGCCACGTCCTCAGGCAGTTCATCTGGCCCTTCCGCCAGTGCCTCTGACGGCTGTCGTTGCACTATTAGCTCCTCGCCTGCTACCTCGATGACGAGTTGATCGTCATGCATGCTAAAGGTGATGTCCGGGAGATTTTCTGGGGCGTCCCTAAGTAGTGCCTCAATCGGAACATGCACGTACTTGGAAATGAACTTTGCCATGGTCTTGCCGGCCATGCTCTCCAGGTGATCCCAGGCATACTGTCCGACGTAGGATTCGCCATCGGCGTCGGCAAATGTCTTACGAAGGACCGCAAGCTTTGGGTTATCTGTCGGATCTAGCACGATCAGCACCGGTGTGTAACCACTGGCGCGGCAATCTTCGGGAAAGCCCAACTCCTCCTGCCAACGGCCTTGCCCAGATGCGGCAATTGTCACCCGAAGCTTGATCTCATACGCCCGCTTGTCAACCTCTCGAACGCAATCCACTTGGCGCCCGGGGCCGTCGCCGTTGCGTTTGACGGGACTTCTCTTCGCCGATGCGGCCACGCCGCCTATTGCGTTGGCAATGATGGGTTCAAACAGGTAGCCAGCCTCTTGCCCGGCTCGATTGTCGATGTCGAATATCCACTTGCGCCAGAAGAGAAAACCTGCGAGGGCCTGTGGATTTAGGGAACCGAATTGGAGCAATCCACGCGGCCCTACCTGGTCAATTGTCGGAACAGGCTGTGCTCGCAAGATTCGTTCGTACTTCAACCGTGCTCGGTGCAAGGTCGCAAGGCAGACGAAATAACTGTCCGCATCACCTTTGAAATGTATCAACCGTTCGAAAACCTTCAGGAAGTTGACATTAGGTAGTCGCAGCGACGCCAGGGGCGCGGTCCCAAAGAATGGGGGCGGGGACACACTGAATTCAGGAAAGCGCCGCCGTAAGCCGAGATCGTTGGCGACTACACTGACCAAATAACTGCACACCTCGTCGTCGAGCGGCACCGCCATCTCGCTATTTCCGACAGCCTTGACCTTAGCAATTAAGGTTTTCTGTATCTGCGTCAATGCCATAAGAGCTCCTGCTCGGGCTGCGGTTGCCTGGGGAACGTCCCAAATACCCGTTTCGTTACTTCGCGCAGCACAGGGCTGTATCCATCGGCGACTGATGGGACAAATGACAGCAAATCACCGGGCTTTTCACCAAGAACCGGCGGCGAATCCAGGTCAACCAGCAATTGTGCAGCGATGATGTATGCCAATCTGGGTGGTACGGCATTCCCGATCAACTGGCCTTGTTCCGACGGAGTGCCTTGAAAGTGAAAATCATCAAGAAACGTTTGTAGTCGCGCACACTCTCGAATTGTCAGCGGCCTGTGCTCGTAAGGATGTAGAAATTCGGCACGTGCGCCGGCCGTTATCGCCTTTGATGGCTCGTCAGGTCGCAACCGCCGAACACCGGCGGGAGCGCCTCCGCGCCGTTCTGTCGGTGTGCCGTCCATAACCCGCCTGAACGCGCGCCTGCGATAGCTGTCATGGTGCAGGTCTTCGGGCAGATCGCGCATCGTTTCACCGGGCTTCAGGGCCATGGCCCTTTTCAAATCAAGTCCGCCTAGGGGCTTGTAGTAATGGCCCTGAGGAAAACCTGGCGCCTCAGTCGCTGCGGGTGGCAAGGTGCGCAACGCCTCCTCCAGCGTCTCTGTGTCAGGAAGGTGCTTTGCCGGGCGGCGTGCTCCGGGAGCGCCGAAAGCCGTGTGTGTCGGCTCGGGAAATGTGGGGTCCCAGCCAAGACCTCCGATCACAAGGACCCGTTTCCGGTGCTGCGGTATACCGTAGTTTGCTGCGTTGATCTTGCGAACGTGCAAACGATAGCCCGCGCGGATGACGGGCTCCAGCAGGTCGAAAACATAGTTCCCTGAGTCTGTGGTCAGAAAACCCTCGACATTCTCGAAAACAAACGCAGGTGGGCGATAATGCACTACGTGATTAGCGAATGCGCCCACCAGGGTGTTTCTGGCATCACCTGGTCTCCTCATTCCGGCGGAAGAGAATCCTTGGCACGGCGGACCGCCGATGATCACATCGACTTCGGGCAGCGATATCAAATGTGAGAGATCACGGTTGACGGCGTGTTGCCCCAGGTTGGCACGGTACGTCTCAACTGCGGCATCGTTCAAATCCGCAGCGACGACCGTTTCGAACCCCGCCTGTCGGAAGCCAAGCGACAAGCCGCCAGCGCCGCAGAACAGGTCCGCAACCTTTAACGTCCTTGGCATTTGAAACCACTAGTTTAAATGGTCGCGCATCCCCAGGGGTACCCTCTGTTCGCTATTCTTTCTGCATGGAGCGAGAACTTCGACGCCACCTGACGGGGGGACGATTCTCGAACGTCCCCGTGATTACGTCCACGGTTATGCGCGCGGTCAAGGGAGAGGGTAATCGGACTACGGAGGTCCGTCTACGTCTAGCTCTGGTTCGCGCCGGGATTCGAGGCTGGATTGTCAGAGAATCGGGGCTGCCGGGAACCCCGGATTTCGTTTTTCGCCGTGAGCGCGTCGCCGTGTTCGCTGATGGGTGTTTCTGGCACGGTTGCCGGTCCTGCAACCCACGCCTACCGCGTTCCAATGCTGCGTTTTGGAAGGCCAAGATGGATATGAACCGTGCCAAGGACCGGAGGCATTCGAGAGCACTGAGGCGTTCAGGTTGGGCCGTGCTTCGAGTTTGGGAACACGATATTCGAGGACGCTTGGCCAAAGTCGTGGAGAGAATCTCAACGGCGCTCAAGAGTCGGAAGGGCGTTGAAAGTCAGGTCAGGGAGTCGCCATGACCGCTCCAGACAGACAGGCGGCTTGCAGTCGCGTGCGACGGTCGGCGAGACGAGGATCGCGGGGCGCGACGCGTTGTCCGCAGATCAGGGTTCATTTGCCACCCCGATCAACGCACTCTTCAGCCACTACCCCGGCGTTACACTAAAACCGGAATGCCGAAAGCGGTTTGCCTGTTGAGCGGAGGACTGGACTCCTCCACGTGCCTGGCGCTGGCGCGTCGCGAGGGGTACGCCTGCTATGCCCTCTCGTTCGATTACGGGCAGCGCCACAAGATCGAACTGGAAGCCGCCAGACGCGTGGCGGCCAGCATCGGGGTGGAACGGCACCTGGTGGCTCGCATTGGCCTGGACGCGTTCGGCGGTTCGGCGCTCACGGGCGACATGGCCGTGCCCAAGGCGCGCTCCGCGGCGGAGATGAGCCACGGCATCCCGGTGACCTACGTCCCCGCGCGCAACACCATTTTCCTTTCGTTCGCACTGGCGTGGGCGGAGGTGCTGGAGAGCTCGGATGTCTTCATCGGGGTGAACGCGCTCGATTACTCGGGCTATCCGGACTGCCGGCCCGAATACATCGAAGCCTACCAGCGCATGGCCAACCTGGCGACCAAGGCGGGGGTGGAGGGGCGCACGCGCCTCAAGATCCACACGCCGCTGATACGCCTGACCAAGGCCGAAATTGTGAAATTGGGGCGCGAGCTGGGGCTGGACTTCAGCCTGACCTTCAGTTGCTACGATCCCGGTGCGGAGGGGCGGCCGTGCGGCCAGTGCGACGCGTGCCTGCTGCGCCGCAAAGGCTTCCAAGAGGCGGGAATTGAAGATCGCTGAGCTGTTCTACTCCATTCAGGGCGAAGGCTCGCTGGTGGGCGTGCCCTCGGTCTTCATCCGCACCAGCGGATGCAACCTGCGGTGCGCGTGGTGCGACACGCCGTACGCCTCGTGGCAGCCCGAGGGCGCGGAACTCACGATCAGCCAGATTGTGGATGAGGTCAAGGCGCACCCCGCCAGGCACGTGGTGGTGACCGGCGGCGAGCCGATGATCGCGCCCGAGATCGTTCCGCTCACCGAGCGGCTGCGCGAACTCGGCTTGCACATCACCATCGAGACCGCCGGGACGGTCTTTCAGCCGGTGGCCTGCGACCTGATGAGCATCAGCCCCAAGCTCGCCAATTCCACACCCAACGACCGCTGGGCCGCGCAGCACGACCGCCTGCGCATCCAGCCGGAAGTGCTGTTGGAGTTGATGGGCCGTTACCCGTATCAGATCAAGTTCGTAATCGAAGCGCCGGATGACATGGACGAGGTGCGGGCGCTAATCCAAGCGTTGGATGCGGATCGCAGCCGCGTGATCCTGATGCCCGAGGGCACGGATCGTAATCGGCTGCGCGAGCGCGCGGTGTGGCTGGCCGAAATCTGCAAGCGGGAGGGCTTCCGATTCAGCCCGCGCCTGCACGTGGAGCTGTGGGGCAACCGGCGGGGCGTGTAGCCGGAAGCCGCCGGGAACCCTCGGGCAGCGCCCTACAATCAAGATGAGGCCGGCGCCATGCCCCCGAACCTAAATAGCTCATTTTCGGCGTCTTACGATTCGACCACCAAAATCATTGGAGTACCAGTACGGAATTCGCACTCGACTGAGATTCAGTCGTTGACACGTTGTTTGAGGTCGCGTATTCTTAAACCCAGGAGCTAATTGTTAACTTTAGACATTAGCCTCGTCCTAACGGAGGAAGATAATGGAGAAAAGATACGTACCAAAATTGGGGGCAATCTGCTGGGCCGTTATGGCTTCGGTCGTATTGCTTCCTTCAGCTTCCGCTGGAGTGATCGGCACGTTATTCACGGGTTCCTCTGGCTTGATGACGGTCACCACCACTTCCATCACGTGGAACACAGATCCCGGTTCGATCTCGCCTGGGTCGTGGAACAGCGAGGTGGCAAATGGCACCATTCTAGCGTTCCTTGGTTGTAGCGGAGTCCTGGGGTCGGCCGGTTGCCTTTTCAATGGCGAGGGCGTTATGATCAATAACTTGAACCCGTTCGTTAATGGGGTTACCGTCCTTCCAGTGGATTACTTCCTGGGCTTCGCGGCAAATCCTGCTCTGGATTTTAAACTCACGTCGGTCTCGCCGGGATCGGCTAACACCAATTGCAGCGGGCTTCTCGTAGGCCAATCCTGCTCGGTGATTGCAGGGTCGCCGATGATCTTGACCCTCCTGAGCAGCAACCGTACTGGGCTACAACTGAGTTTCGTCGGGACTGCAACTGACGGGACAGGCCTAACGTCAAACTGGACCGGCGGCTTCTCAGCCACTCTCCCTACTCAGACTCCAGCCGACATCGCAGCCTTTTTCGCCGCCAACCCTGGTGGGTCACTCTCCGCCTCGAACTCGGGAAGCTTCTTTGTTGTTGCAAGCACTGTTCCTGAGCCAGGCACCTCAGGTTTGATGGGTGGAGCACTCATCGGTCTTGCAACACTGTTGCGGCGAAGGAAGAGCGCTTAGCATCTCCCTCGTTGTGACTCAAGGGCGTTATTAGTTATCAGCGGCCCTGAAATGAGACGGGTGTGGCTACTTTAGGACGACGCTCCAGAGGCCGGGATGAAGGCGCTGCTGGTCTTTTGCGATGTGGAAGGCCCAGTAGCGATCGAAGTCCCCGCTCAAGTAGATGGCTCTGAGCTGGACGATTGCCTCGGCCATGTCCTCAGTCCAGCGCATTCCCGAACGCTCCATCCGATCCTTGATGAGATTCTTGCAGGCGCCCTCGACGGGGCCACTGGCGATGGGCCATCCCTTGGCAAGATATTCGTCATAACGCATACGAGCGCGGTTGCGGTGTAGGTAATCGGCAACGCCGCACAGCGTCTTGCGCCTGGCCCCGGAGAGTCCGCGTTTGGTGACGCTCTGGCGAATCCCCTTGACGACCTGACTCACGTCGCCGAACAGGATGCGCAGGGTGCGGTCCAGAACCCAGAGTTCGCCTTCCAGGCTCCCCTCGGAGTGAAACACATAAGCGGCTTTCCAGAGTTTCTCCAGCACGTGCAACAGGTCCAGGATCAGGGTGACTCCGAGTGTCCCTTCGACCCGAATCTGCAAAGCTCGTTCGCCGTCGGTGACCGCCACGCGAGTCTTGATGCCTTGCGGATCGCGGCGTTGCATCTCCTGGGCCACCTCCTCAATGACGGCGGTCTTGCCTTTGAGCAAACTGGCCCATACGCGCTTGTTCTCCGGGCGCGGGGGAGTCTGCCCGGCGGCGGGCGTCTGACGTTCGGTACGGAACAGGCTTTCCACAACTTGTTCTGGGGTGCGGACCCAAGGCGCGCGGGTGAACACGGCGGCCACGGTGGCCATTCTCTTCTTGTTGGCTTTCTGTCCCTTGGTGAGTCGCACGCTGGGTTGTGCGCCTCCGGGCTTGACCATGGGAATGCCCTTGCCATCGACCGCCGCCACCAGGATGGAGCCATTCGCCGGCTCGGGGGCGCGCTCCCGATAAAAGGCGTCAAAGTCCAAAGCCGCATCCCGCAGAATTTCCTCCAGGCTGCGCTTGGGGACAGAAACGCCGGTGAGGTCGGCGACGGCCTCGACCGATTCGTGGAAGGGATTCTGCACCGCCGCCTTGACCAAACGCCGCTGCAGTTCGTAGGAGAAGGAACGCGCGGGTAGGGCGAGGGTCTGGTCGAGTGGATAGATGCTGGGCGCACCATTGCGGGAGTAGCCCACGCGGTTAATTTCCACCGGCCCGAAGATGGTCTTCAGGGAGCGGGTGCGGAGACGACGGTGGGTGTATAACACCGAACCGGCCTGTTGTGTGACGAGCAGAGCAGGTCCCACATCTCCATCGCCGCGGCGCTCGATGTGAGTCTGGAGGAGCAGACGCTGCACCTCGCGCCCCTTGGTCTGCTGCTGAGATTCAATCTCGTGGAGCGGGAGTTGCAGGGTGCGACTGGAAGCCAACCAAGCCTCCAGCAGGGCGAATTCGAGGGCCGCTGGAGTGGTGGCGGCCGCGGTGGGGGAAGCCGGAGGCTCAAGGCACGGGAGTGGGCCTGGATAGCGCGGCAGAAATATTGTCGGCGGAAATGGTGTTGCAATATTAGCTGTTGACATATTCCTACGGTATTAAGTACCGTAAGAATGGATCTATGTCCACACTTTTATGAACAGACCTCGGCTACCCCAACCGACTGCGATCCCGGATCGCTACTCGCAACGCTTTCGGGAGCTAAAGCAGGAATTCCAACAACTGGAGTATTTCTGCAAAGGGACGCTTCTCAAGCGGATGATGAAGTGCGGCAAAGGCCAGTGCGCTTGCCGCCAAGACCCGGCGAAACGGCACGGACCTTACTTCGAGTGGACGTATAAGGCCAAAGGCAAAACGGTCAACGTGAAGCTCACGCGCGAAGTAATTCCCATGTTTCGCGCCGCTTCTCAACAGTATCGAAAACTGAAGTCCCTGCTCAATCGTCTGGAACGACTGTCGCAGACCGCCCTGCGCCATCAGGTCAAACGGGCCCACTCCGCCCACCGCGACTGATCGAAAACCGGGGATATTCTCATATCCCGCCTTTTGGCCACACCCCGCAACGGTTCACTTCATCCCAACTCGCTCATTCCGCGTGTGTTAGCCGTCGTCCTAAAGTAGCGACACCAAAATCATTTCCGCTGTCGTCACGGTCCTGTTTCTGGCGATCGTGGCGGCCACCCACAGCGTAGTCGCGGGATGTCTTTCCGCTGTGATCGTGGTTGGGGCGTATGCCTGGTCGCCGAGGGGTTATGCGGTCGCGGAGCGCTCCATCACGGTGAATCGGCTCATCGGAAACGTCCGCATCCCGCTCGACAGCATTCGGGAGCTCAGAGCCGCCACCGCGGATGACTTCCGGGGCTGCCTCAGGTTATTCGGCAACGGCGGATTGTTTGGCTACTATGGCCTGTTCCGAACGTCGAAACTTGGGAAATCCACCTGGTACGTCACCAACCGCGGCAAGGCGGTCGTGGTCGTCACCGGCAAAAAGACGGTGCTGTTCAGCCCTGACGACGTTGAGGGCTTCACAGCAGCCATCGGGGCGCCTGCGCCGGTCCCCGTGACTCAAGACGCCGGGAGCCGGGTTGGCCCGCTGATAGGAGCCGCCATTGGAATCGTGGCGATTGCGGTATTGGCTTTCGCCATGTTGTACTCGCCCGGTCCTCCGAGTTATACCTTGACCCCGGAATCATTGACCATCCACGACAGGTTCTATCCGGTCACCTTGAATCGAACCAACGTGGATGTCGAGCACATCCGAGTTATCGATTTGGACGTTGACGCGGAGTGGCGGCCTACCCGGCGCACCAACGGGTTCGCCAATACGCACTACCGCTCCGGGTGGTTTCGGGTTGCCAGCGGCAGGATCGTTCGCATGTACCGGGCCGACAGCAGGCGCCTGGTGCTTCTGCCACCAAAAGGCGATGGCGCCGCCGTTCTCCTCGAAACCAGGGAACCGGAGAAGTTCGTGGTTGAAGTGCGGCAGAAGTGGTCCGGGCCTTCCTGAGAGCACCGCCGCGGTGCGCCTCGGGACACGGGTGCTTAACCGTTTTGGGGCACACGGCGACAATGGGGCGCGTCCGGTCGGGCAAACCGGGGACAACGAATTTCCGGCAAACTGCGCCGGAAATCCATGTCTGGCCCCAGTTTGCGGCGCATTCCTGGCCAGCCTTCCCCCAAAACGGTTAAGCACCCTTGGAACACCATGCCGGCGGCGTGCGTTCGAGTACAATTGAGGGTTGCGTATGGACGGCCGCGGCGGACGGCATCCGCCGGACGTTTTTGAGAAAGGCAAGGAGAGAGGAACGAGTGATGAAATCGAATAGGAGAATCGGCGCCATTTATTTCATTGGCGCTCTGACCGCCGCCATCTGCGGCGCACAGCCAACGGACATCCCGAATAGCAAAGACCACCCGCTGATCACGCGCTATCCGGAATCGGTCATCACCGAGTACACCTACTCGGAGTTCGACGAGGTCATGTTTCCGCTCGCCAAGCCGGTTGTAAAAGACGGCAGAGACGTGTTCGACAAGAGCCAGCGCGTGGAAGGCAAAGTGACCCGCATCGGCTATGCGTCGCCCGCCCACCGCTCGACGCTGGAGGTCTATCGCAACTATGAGAGCGCACTGTTGAAGGCCGGCTTTCAGGTCCTCTGGTCGTGTGTCAACAACGACGGTTGTGGCGGCGCGGGACCCACTCAGCTCGCCTCCTATGGAGCGGAGGATTGGGGTTGGAATTCCGGCCACCGCTATCTCGTGGCGAAGTCGCCTCGTACCACCGGCGACGCCTACATCAGTGTGCATGTCGGGCAGTGGGCCGATACCAACCGCGGGCCCTTCGTCGTGATCTTCGTCGCCGAGCTGAAGCCGATGGAGGGCGGCCTCGTCACGGTCGATGCCGCCGCGCTCGCCAGCGACATTACAGCGACAGGCCACTCCGCCGTCTACGGCATCTACTTCGATACCGCCAAGGCCGAGGTCAAACCCGAATCCGACGCCGCGCTCAAGGAGATCGCCAAGCTCCTGCAGCAGACGCCCGCGCTCAAACTCTTCGTCGTCGGCCACACCGATGGCGTTGGCACGCTGGCCTCGAACATGGATCTTTCCAAGCGCCGCGCCGACGCCGTCGTCGCGGCCCTGACCACGAAGTACGGTGTTGCCTCCACGCGCCTGGCCGCTCAGGGCTGCGGCCCGCTCGCCCCGGTGGCTTCCAACGGCTCCGAGGATGGCCGCGCCAAGAACCGCCGCGTGGAACTGGTAGCGCAGTAGGCTGACGTGCTTACCGTCCTGCCGGTGTCCGATTAGCCCGGGTCCCGGCGCCGAGGTCCCACCCCGCGAGGGCAGAGACCCGATCGCCGGCATCCATCTCAGTTACGGCTGGCAGGCCTCCTCCGGTCCCGCCGGTCCCGAGAAGTTTGTGGACTTCATGGCGAAGGGGCCGGAGGATCAGGTGAAGGCCGCGCTGGGCGCGGCAAAGTAGGGCTAGTGCGAGCGACCCGGCATCCCCCCACCTCTGTTAAGCTAATCCTGAATGACAGTCGATGAGATCCGTGAACTGATCAACCTGGCGGCCGAAACCGGGATTGCGGAGTTGGAAGTGCAACGCGGCGAGAACCGCGTCCGCATACGCCGCGCAGCCTTCGCGGCGCCGCAGGAGTTCGTCCATTCCGCCCCCGCTACCCCGCCGCCTCCCCCGTCCGAAGCTCCCAAGGACAAGGGCCGCGACCAGCCCGCGGACCCCAACCTGACGCTGGTGAAGTCTCCCATCGTGGGCACTTTCTACGAGGCCGCTTCGCCCGGCGCGGCGCCGTTCGTCCGTGTGGGCGAGCGCGTCCAGCCCGGCAAGGTCCTGTGCATCATCGAGTCCATGAAGCTCATGAATGAGATCGAGGCCGAAACCTCCGGCATCATCGAAAGCAGGCTTGTCATGAACGGGCAACCGGTGGAGTACGGGGAGGCCCTGTTTGCCATCCGTGCGGTTTAGCAAGGTTCTCATCGCCAATCGTGGCGAGATTGCGATTCGGGTCATCGCCGCTTGCAAGGAATTGGGAATCCAGACGGTCGCCGTCTATTCGGAAGCCGACCGTTACAGCTCACACGTGCGTTTCGCCGACCAGGCCATCTGCATCGGCCCCGCCAAGAGCGCCCGCAGCTACCTGGACGCCGCCTCCATCATCAGCGCCGCGGAAATCACCAACGTGGACGCCATCCATCCGGGCTACGGCTTCCTGAGTGAGAACGCGGGCTTCGCCGAGGTTTGCGAAGCCTCCCGCATCAAGTTCATCGGGCCCAGGCCCGAGGTCATCCGGCTGATGGGGGTGAAGGAGCGCGCCCGCGCCTTCATGCGGGACATGGGCGTGCCGGTGCTGCCGGGTTCGGCGGGGGTCCTCCAGAGCCCCGAAGAGGCGCTCGAGGTGGCCGCCGAGATCGGGTATCCCGTCATCCTCAAGGCCTCCGCGGGTGGCGGCGGGCGCGGCATGCGCGTGGTCAACCGGGCCGAGGATCTGCCGCCGCTGTTTGCGCAGGCGCGGCAGGAGGCCGGCGCCGCTTTCAGCTCGGCCGACGTGTACCTCGAGAAGTTCATCGCCGCGCCGCGGCACATCGAATTCCAGATCCTCGGCGACGAGCACGGCAACGTCGAGATACTGGGCGAGCGCGAGTGCACCATTCAGCGCCGCCATCAGAAGCTGCTTGAAGAGGCGCCGTCGCCCGCGGTCAACGACCGGCAGCGCGCCGAAATTTCAACCGTCCTGAGAAAAGCCATCGCCGCCGCCGGGTACTCCAACGCCGGCACCGTGGAGTTCCTCATGGACGAGAGCGGCGAACTCTACTTCATCGAGGTCAACGCGCGGGTGCAGGTGGAGCACCCCGTCACCGAGTTCGTGACCGGCATCGACATCGTCAAGAGCCAGATCCGCATCGCGCAGGGCGAGCGGCTGCCGGAGATCCTGGCCGGCCCCGTCCAGTCGCGCGGCCACGCCATCGAGTGCCGCATCAACGCCGAGAATCCCGAGACGTTCGCGCCCTCGCCCGGCCGCATCACCGGTTTCCACGTGCCCGGCGGCATCGGCGTGCGCGTGGACACATTCGCCTACACCGATTGCGTGATTCCGCCCTACTACGATTCGCTGGTGGCCAAGCTCATCGCTTACGGCTCCGATCGCGGCGAGGCCATCCAGCGCATGCGCCGCGCTCTCGATATGTTCATCGTCGAGGGGATTCACACCTCGATCCCGTTGCATCGGCGCATCCTCGACGACCCCGATTTCCAGGCCGGCCGCTTCGACACCAGTTTCATCAAGAGATTTCCGCCGGCTGCCAGGCCCGAGGCTTCGGAGTAGCAACGCGCCATGCGGCGAGCGTGGGACGGTTACCGCGGGCGATGGTGGTACCGCCTGTGATACCATCAAAACACGGCAAACGCAGCGAAGATTCTGAGCTGGAAGATTCCCCATTTGCCATTCGCCCGCTCGCAACCGAGGATGGGGGCGGATATCCGATCGAGTTCCCCGATGTTCCGGGGTGCATCTCGGACGGAGAAACACCCGAAGAAGCCATCGCCAACGGTCGCGATGCGCTGAAATCCGCATTGCTCACAATGAAGGAATTCAGGGACCCGATCCCGAAGCCTGGCAGGACTTCGACTTCCAGCGGGCAATGGCGGTAACGCGTTCCGAAATCGCTCCATTCACGCCTTGCGGCGCGGGCGCGACGAGAGGGCGTAAGCCTCAACACCCTTGTGACCGCGATGATCGCGGAGGGACTTGGCAAGCGCAAGGCAAAGTAGGCTGGGTCTGAGCTGATGGTCGCAGAGGAGCAATCCCTTGCCGTCAGTGTTTCGCGGGCCGGGGAAAGCAGGACACCCTAATCAGGGAACGGCCGCCGCGGAATCGGGATCGAGGAACCGCTCTTCGCTTTGCCCGCCTCGGGCCCCGTCGAAACCGATGCCCGGGGCGCCTGGTAGTTTCCAAAATTCAGTTCGCTTTCGCTGAAACTGAGCGAGCGGTCGAGGAGCATCTCGATGGTGGTGCCCTTGGCCAGAACCGCGTCCGGGCCCCGCGTCAGCAGCACGCCGGCCATGCCCGCCGCGGCGCCCGCCGCGGCGCCGATCCCCGCGCCCATGCCCAGGTGGCCCGCGGCGTTGCCTGCGATAATGCCCACCGACGCTCCCGCGGCCGTCGCCTCGCCCACGGTGCGGGCGTCCCCGGCCTTGTTGCCCTCGCTCTTCACTTTGCCTTCGGCGCGGTCCAGTTCTTCGTTCGAGCCCCCGTCCATGCCGCCGATCCGCGACCGAAAGTCGCGCGTCACGCCGTTGGGCAGGGTCAGCGAGTCGAAGCGCACGTACAATTCGCCGCGCCCCTTCACCCGGCCCGGCTTCTTGATCTGGGTCACGGTACCGGCCACGTAGCTGCCCACCGGAATGACGATCTTTCCGTCCGCCAGAAT
Organism: Bryobacteraceae bacterium; assembly: GCA_049516835.1. Classification (GTDB taxonomy): domain Bacteria; phylum Acidobacteriota; class Terriglobia; order Bryobacterales; family Bryobacteraceae; genus Fen-178. Next base: position 20,079 of record JBEKSR010000017.1, read on the forward strand.
TGGAAACGCGGTCTCGAGATACACGCGATCACCCACGGCCGAGTGCTTGGTGCTGATGCTATTGATCAAGCTCAACGGCACCTTGGTTCCGGCAGTGACGGTATACTCGGCGGCCGGTGGCGGGTCCTGCGCCAGGCACACCACTCCCGCCGCCACAAAGCTCACTGCAAGCAAAGGCCGTAGGAACATCACGGTACTCCTCAACTGATTCTAGCCTATATATTTAACGTGTCCGAGCCGGATAAAGTTGCGCACCTCCTCACTGGACCGCCAGTTTCAGGCCTGCCGGACTGGATTGGTCCGCAATCGCCACGCGGATCTCCGGGTCCGTGCCCAGATTGTCCGGCAGGACCAGGTTAATCTGGTAAAGCCCCGCCGAGCCGGGGCTCAGGCCCGCATACAGAATGCTCGCTGGATTGATGGCGATCCCGCCCAGGTAGACCTTCAGATCGCTAAGCCTTTGAATCACGGCCGCACTCTGGGGAATCGCGCCGGGGGACGTATTGGGCTGAGTCATCCCTAACCCGCAGGCGTAGAGCACGATGATCTCACCGGCCTGCGCCGGCGAACCGGGCGCAATCAGGGAATTATCCAGGTGCGCGGCGATGGCGTAGCCGGCGGCGGTCTGAAACAGCGCGGGCGCCGCATCCACCAGCGTCACGGTGATCTCCGGCCCGGTAAAACTGGGGCTGACCACCCGGATCTTCACGTCCATGGCGAGTTTGTTGCTGGGCACCAGGAAATTGACCTGGCCATCCGAGACATACAACAGCGGCGCCCACTGGTAATCCACGTAGACGTGGGTACCGTTGAGTTCCGTCGGCAGGGTGTTATTGACGATATCGTCAGACGTCAGCCAATGGGTCGACAACGCCAGAGCCGAGCCGAAGATGCTGACGATGGAATTCGGCGCGAATGGGCCGGGGGTGTAATTGGATGCGTTGACCATGCCGGCCGCGGAATAGACAGGCGCTTGTCCCCAAGCCGCGCTCGAGAGCAGCACGGTGAGGACCAACCATGTTCGTAGCATTTATATGTAGTGGCGGCCACCCCGCTGAAATCTCGCAAGATTCGCAGGCGCTCGGGCGGCACCGCCAAGAACGGAACTCGCGGGGGTGCGTCTGCGTATTAGCCCAAGAGGCGCCGCTATGCTTCAGGACTTTATCTTCGGTCTCAAACTCCTTGCCAAGCAGCGTGCTTTCACGGCCGCGGCGCTGCTGACGCTGGCCCTGTGCATCGGCGCCAATACCGCCATTTTCACGGTCCTCGAAAACGTGGTTCTCCGGGGGCTGCCGTTCCCTCAGGCCGAGCGACTGGTGACCATGTACAACATCTACCCTGGCATCGGCGTCTCCGACCGCGGCTCGAACGGCGTCCCCGATTACCTGGACCGCCGCAAGATGACCAACGTTTTCAGCGAAGTGGCGCTCATTGGGGGTGCGGGCTACGAAGTCGGCATGGAGGGATCTCCGCAGCGCATCCAGGGGCGATACGTCACGCCCTCGTTCTTCCAGGTGCTGGGCGTGCGACCGCTCGTCGGGCGCACGTTCACCGAAGAAGAGGCTGTCCTCGGCAAGGAGAAGGTCGCGGTCCTCAGCGAAGGCTTGTGGAAGGACCTGTTCGCCCGCGACCCGCACGCGGTTGGTAAAGATATCCGGCTGAGCGGCACACCGTATCGCATCGTCGGCGTGATGCCGGCCGCTTTCGGGATCCCCGGAGACGACGATGTCCGCATCTACACCTCGTTCGCCTTCACGAAACAGCAGACCAGCGACCAGGCCCGGCACAGCAACAGTTGGGGGATGATTGCGCGGCTGAAGCCCGGCGTCACCCTGGCCCAGGCGCAGGAGCGCATCAACGACCTGAACCGCCGCAACCTCGACATTTTTCCCGCGCTTCGCCAGTTGCTCATCAATACGCGCTTCGCCACCAAGGTGATCGGCTTGCGGGACGAGCTGGTACGCGATATCCGGCCCACGCTGTATCTTCTGCAGATCGCGGTGGCGGTGGTGCTGCTCATCGGCTGCGTGAACCTGGCCAACCTGATGCTGGTCCGGTCGAACGTGCGGATGAAGGAGTTTGCCATCCGCTACAGTCTGGGGGCCGGCCGTTGGCGGCTGGTCCGCCAGTTGCTCACCGAAAGCGTGGCCCTCGCCCTGATGGGCGGCGCGCTCGGAATCGCGGTGGCCTACGGCGGCGTGGGCCTGCTTTCCTACCTGGGCGCGAAAGACCTGCCGCGGGGCGCGACCATCGGGATGGACCCCGGCGCACTGGCCTTCACCGCCGCCATCGCTCTCGTCACCGGCATGGTGTTCGGCGGCATGCCTCTGGTCCACGTGCTCCGCCAGGATCTGAACGCGGTATTCCGCGGCAACGAGCGCACGGGAACCGCCGCGCGCGGCGCAGTCTGGGTCCGCTCGGTGTTGGTGGTATGCCAGTTCGCCTTCGCCTTCGTACTGCTCATCGGAGCGGGGCTGCTCACCATGAGCTTTGCGCGGTTGCTTCGGGTGGACCCGGGGTTCCAGCCGGAGAACGTGGTCACGGCCCAGGTTGCCGCGCCGCGGGTTCGCTACGGGGATGACGCCCGCGCGCGGAATTTCTTCGCGGACCTGCTCGGGCGGCTGTCCGCGATTCCCGGCGTGCGCCACGCGGGCGCGACGACGTATCTGCCGTTCAGCGGCACCCACAACGCCAGCGTCATCTCGATCGTGGACCGCGCCCTCGCGCCGGGGGAGAATCCTCCGGTGCCCGGCTGGAACATCGCGGCGCCGGGCTATCTCCAGGCCATGCGCATTCCGCTGATACAGGGCCGCGACATCTCCGATTCCGACGGTCCCGACGCGCAGAAAGTCGTCATCATCGACCAGTTCCTGGCGCGCAAGTATTTCCCCAAAGGCGACGCCATTGGCGCCAGGATCAACCGCGGGCTCCAGGTTCCAGGATTCCAGCAGAAGCCCGACGAGTGCACCATCGTGGGCGTGGCCGGCAGCGTAAAGACCGGCAACCTGGCCGAGAGCAACCCCGTGGGGCAGATCTACTTCTCCTACAAACAGTACGTGCCGCGAAACGTGCACCTGGTGTTGCGGACGGAGCGCGACAACCCGCAACTGATTGCCGCCATCCGCCGCACGCTGCGCCAGGCAGACCCGGAGATGCCGTTGTACGACGTCAAGACCATGCCCGAGCGGGTGGCGGCTTCGTTGCGGAGCCAGCGCGCGGCCATGGGGCTGTGCCTGATCTTCGCGGGCCTGGCTGTGCTGCTGGCGGCCATCGGCATCTATGGCGTGCTGGCGTACTCGGTCTCGCAGCGCACGCGCGAGTTCGGCATTCGGGTGGCCCTGGGCGCCGGCGGACGGGAACTGGTCGGCATGGTGGTCGGGCAAGGCCTGCGCATGGCCGCCTTGGGACTGGCGGCAGGAGCCGCGGGCGCTTTCGCTTTGACGCGCATGATGTCGGCCTTGCTATTCGATGTCCGCCCCTCGGACCCCACCGTGTTCCTGGCGGTCGCGGTCGTCCTCGGCGCGGTAGCCTCGATCGCCTCGCTGATCCCGTCGGCCCGAGCGGCCCGCATCCCGGCCGCCGTGGCGCTGCGCTACGAATAGCCCCCGATTCCCGCTAAACTAGATGTATACCGCGTCCGACTTTTTGGAGGCGCAGTGCGTCTTTTCACCAGGAGCCAGATTTGATCTTTCGGGCGGTTGAAGATGCCGACCTGATTCAGCGGGCTGCCCGGGGCGACGTGGAGGCCTTTAACCTCCTTGTGTCCCGGTGGGAGAAACGTGTGTACAATTACCTGCTGCGCATCACCGGCAACCGTGAAGACGCTCTGGACTTGACGCAGGACGTTTTTTTGAAAGCCTATCAGAACCTTCGCAAGCTGGACGATCCAGGGCGGTTCGCCCCCTGGCTCTACCGCATCGCGCATAACGAGGCCTACTCGATGTTCCGCAAACGCAGGCCCGAAACCGATGTGGAAGAAGCGAAGCCGGAGGCCGCCGAAACCGGAATCACCGTGGGCGGAAGCTCGGTCTTCCCTATTGAATTGAGCCTCGCCGTCTCGAGCGCGCTGAAACGGCTGTCGCCGGAACAGCGCGAGTCGGTGGTGCTCAAGATCTACCAGGGATTCAAATTCGAAGAGATGGCCGAAATCCTCTCCTGTCCGGTTTCCACCATCAAGTCCCGTCTGTATACGGCCCTCGAACTCCTCAAAATGGAACTGGCTCCGATCAAGACACGAGGTGTCTCATGAGTTGCTCACCGTTCGATTTGAGGGATTACTTTCTCAAGGAGCTGCCCGATTCCGAGCAGCGCCAGGTAGAAGCCCACGTCAGGAACTGCCAGCCGTGCCTGGAAGAGCTGGACCGGCTGCGTCTCACGGAGGCCGCCCTATTTGCGCTGCGGGAAGAAGAGATCCCCCAGCGCATCGGTTTCGTCTCCGACCAGGTTTTCGAACCGTCGCCCTGGCGGCGCTGGTGGGGCGCGTTGTGGGGATCCACCGCGCGGCTGGCCTTCGCCTCGGCGGCCATGCTTTCCATCGCGATTCTGGTGTCCGCGCTGCGCCCGGTGGGGCAGATCGCCGTTCGGCCCGGCGCTCCACAAGTAGTGAAGGCCATCTCCGACACTGAAATTCAATCCCGCATCGACAGCGCGGTCGCCAAAGCCGTGGCCCCGGTCGAAGCCCGCCAGATCGAGAAGACCAAACAACTGGTGGCCGAACTCGAAAGCACCCGCCGGCGCCTCCTGCTGGCAGCCGAGGAATTCGACTATTACCAGCGGCGCGCCAACACGACCAGGATATTCGCCAGTAATTACGGTCCGCCGCGCGCGGACAATGGAGAATTAAAATGAAGTCCGCAGCCGTTTTGTTCGCACTGTCCCTGGCTTCGGCGTGGGCCCAGCTTCCCAGGCCACCGGCGGCGGCGCCGGCCGCGGCGCCGCCCGCGGCGGCAACCCCCACGGAGAAGCCCCGCGTACCCCGGCAGACCCTTACCGATCTCGAAAAACGCTTGAACAACAAGCTCGCCAGTTACGGAGGCGCCAACGATCCCATTGACGTGCTGGGCGCCGCCCGCGGCATCTATCTCGACGGCTACGGCGTAGTTTTTACCGTCGAAGTCAGCCCCATCATGACTCCCAACATCAACCCCTTCCATACGGTGATGACCGAACCGGAGAAGGTCAAGATACACCAGCGAAAACTCGACCGCTTGCCCGTGCTGAAGCAGTTGCTGCGCGATGCGTGGCAGGAGTCGGCCACGGCGCTCACTTCCGTCCCGGACAATCAGGAGGTGGTGGTGGCAGCTCGCCTGCTGTACCTCAACTGGGAAGACACGCGGGGGCTGCCCGGTGAGATTGTGATGAAGGGCGACCGCAGGGCCGCCGTCACCGGAGCCATCCAGATGGAAGAGCAATAAGTGATCCCCACGCTTCCTTCCGATTCCGAGAATGAAGCCGCGGCGGCGGCGAGGCTCAGCCCTCGCTCCATGCGCCTGGGCGAAATCCTGGTGGATCGCAAGAAGATCGAGGCCGAAGACCTGGAGCGCGCCCTGGAAATCCAGAAAGAGCGCGGCGACAAGCTGGGCAAGATTCTGGTCGATATGGGCCTCATCGCCCAGCGAGACGTGCTGGCGGCGCTTTCGGATCAACTCGGGGTGCCGGTGGTCGCGCTGGACAACCCCCCGCCGTCGGCGCCCGAGATCGACGGCCTTTCGCACCGCTTCCTGCGGCAGTGCCGGGCCTTCCCGGTGGCGCTTGTCGATTCCACGCTGACCATCGCCATGGCGGACCCGCTGGACTTCGAAACCATCGCGGCCGTGCGCGCCTTCTCCGGGCTGCAAATCCAGACGGTGCTGGCCTCGGAGCAGGAAATCCTCGATGCCATCGAGAAGCACTACGGCGAAGGCGAGCGGCACGCGCTGTTGGGCGAGGGCGAAGACGAGCAGGCCATGGCCGACCTGGAACACCTGCGCGATATGGCCAGCGAAGCGCCGGTCATCCGCCTGGTCAACGCCATGATCGCGGATGCCCTCGAAAAGCGCTCGAGCGACATTCACATCGAGCCGTTCGAGAAGGAATTCCGTGTACGCTTCCGGGTGGATGGGGTGCTGTTCAGCCAGGAACCGCCGCCGCGCGAGCTGAAGGCCGCCATAGTTTCGCGCCTCAAGCTGATGGCCAAGCTCAACATCGCCGAGCGCCGCCTGCCGCAGGACGGGCGTATCAAGATCAAGGTGGTGGGCCGCGAAGTGGATCTGCGCGTTTCCACCTTGCCCACGCTGTATGGCGAGAGCGTCGTCATGCGCCTGCTGGACCGCTCGGCCGGCGATTTCTACGACCTGCGCCGCCTGGGCTTCGACGACCGCATGCTGGCGCGCATGGAGCATTTCACGAGCCTGCCCCACGGCATCTTTTTGGTCACCGGGCCGACGGGCAGCGGTAAATCCACCACGCTCTATTCGGCGCTCAAACGCATCAACCTGCCCGACAAGAAGATCATCACCATCGAAGATCCGGTCGAGTATCAGATGGACGGGATCAACCAGATCCACGTCAACCCCCAGATCGGCCTGACCTTCGCCGCGGGCCTGCGCCACATCGTGCGCCAGGACCCCGACGTCATTATGGTGGGTGAAATCCGCGACCGCGAAACCGCCGATATCGCCATCCGCGCCGCGCTCACCGGCCACCTGGTTTTTTCCACGCTCCACACCAACGACGCTCCCAGCGCCATCACGCGCCTCACCGACATGGGCGTGGAGAATTACTTGATTACTTCGTCGCTGGTGGCGGTGCTGGCGCAGCGCCTGGTGCGGGTGATCTGCCCGCACTGTAGAGTACCGGCGGGTCCGGCCCTCTCGCCGGAAGGCGAAACGGTCGAGACGTTCCGCGGCGCGGGATGCCCCGAATGCAACGGCACGGGTTACACCGGGCGCATGGGCATTTTCGAGATGATGGATGTGAACGATGAAATCCGCAAGCTCATCATGGACAATGCAGACGCCTCCGCGCTGACCAGGGCGGCGCGCCGCCAGGGCATGCGCAACCTGCGCGAGGACGGCTGGAGAAAGATCCGCGAGGGCGTCACCACCGTCGAGGAAGCCATGCGCGTGACGCAGGAATTCTGATGGCGACGTTCTTCTTCAGGGCGGTGGCTTCGGATGGCAAGGTCCGCAGCGGCAGGCTCACGGGCGACAACGAAAAACTCATTGCCCGCGAGCTGCGCAAGCAGGGGCTCACTCCGGTCTACGTGGGAGCGGCTCCCAAGGGAACGTCCTTCGAGCTCAAACTGCCATCGTTCGGCAGAGGCCGGCGCCGCGACGTTCTGTTCTTCACCCAGGAACTGGCCACGCTGCTCACCGCCGGGGTGCCGCTGGACCGCGCCCTTTCGATCACCAGCGAGCTGACCGAGAAGGCCGCCTTCCGCTTCATCGTGCTCGACGTGCTGCGCGTGCTCAAGGGCGGCAGGTCCCTGGCCGACAGCCTGGCCACTCATCCGGAGCACTTCTCCGAACTCTACATCAACATGGTGCGGGCGGGCGAAGCCTCCGGCGCACTGTCCCCGATCTTCGAGCGGCTGGCCGAGTTCGAGCGCTCGCGCGACGATCTGCGCAACTATATCATCTCGTCGATGATTTACCCGGCGCTGCTGGCCATGGTGGGGCTCGGCTCCATCCTGATTCTGCTGACCTTCGTGGTGCCGCGTTTCGCCGCGGTCTTCTCCGATTCCCACTTGAAGATCCCCGTGCCCACCAAGATGATGCTCGAGGCCAGCGCATTTGTTCAGGCATACTGGTGGATCGGCGCGGCCGCCCTGGTGGCATTCATCATTTTCTGGACCACGTACACGCGCACGGTTACCGGCCGCCTCTGGTGGGATGGGGCGCGGCTCAAGATTCCCATGCTCGGCGAAACGCTCCTCAAGGCCGAGACCGCGCGGTTCGCGCGGGCCATGGCGACCCTGGTGGCCAACACCGTGCCGCTGGTGCAATCCATCGCCATCGCCGCCGCCACCCTGAACAATAAGATCATTTCCGGGGCGCTCGAGGGCGTGGCCCAGGGCGTCAAGCGCGGCGAGGGAATCGCCGTCCCGGTCCGCAAGTCCGGGGTCTTCCCTCCGCTGGCGTCGCACCTGCTGACGGTTGGGGAAGAGACCGGCCGGCTCGACCAGATGTTCGCCCGGATGGCGGATATTTACGAAAACGATACTCGGGCCTCCATCAAGCGTTTCACCGCGATCTTCGAGCCGCTCGTGATCCTGGTGATGGGCGTGATGGTAGGAGCCCTGATTTTGAGCATGCTGCTCGCGATTACCAGCATCAACGATGTGGCGGTGTAACCATGTTGGAACGAAAACGAAGAAACAGGAGACGAGGTCAGGCGGGCATCACCCTGATCGAAATGCTGGTGGTGATGACCATCATCGCGCTGTTCGCCGCGCTGGTCGGACCCTCCATTCTGAAGCACGGCGACACGGCCCGAATCACCGCGGCGCGCGCCCAGATCCACAACTTCATGACCGCGCTGGGCTCTTACAAACTGGACACCGGCACGTTCCCCACCACCGAGCAGGGCCTGCAGGCGTTGCGCGTCAGGCCGGGGGATCTGAACCAGTGGGCCGGGCCGTATATGCCCCAGGAGATCCCCAAAGATCCGTGGGCGCACGACTACGTGTACAAGTATCCGGGCGACCACGGCGACGAGCCGGATGTCCTCTGCCTCGGCGCCGATGGCCAGCCCGGGGGCGAAGGGTTGAATGCCGACATTGTCAGTTGGAAGAGCCAGTAGAAACAGGGGCCAGGGGCCAGGGGCCGGGGGCCGGGGGCCAGGGGCCGGGGGCCGGGGGCCAGGGGCCGGGGGCCGGGGGCCAGCCACCTGCGGCGTAACGCTCGTCGAGATGATGATCGTAGTAGCGATCGTCGGCCTGATGGTGGGCATCACTTTTCCCGCGGTGTCGGCCGGCCTGGACAGCGTGCGCCTGGCCTCCGCCACGGATTCGCTGGCCAGCTTCCTCAACGCCGCGGTGAATCGCGCCGAGCGCCGCCAGCAGCCCCTGGAGCTGATCATTTCCCCCAAGGACAACCTCCTCACGCTCTACTCCAACGAGCCTGGATTCACGCGCGAGCTGAGGCTTCCGGAGGGCATCGCGATCGAAGCGGTGCTGCCGCGGAATCCCGACGATCCCCAAGGCGCGCGCCGCCTCATTCTCATGCCGGGCGCCACGGTGCCGGGCATCGGGATCCAGATTGCCAACCGCCGCGGCACGCGCCGGATCGTGCGGCTCGACCCCATGACCGGCTTTCCGCGCGTGGAAAGCGTCAATACAGAGTGACGGGCAAGCGCGGATTCACGCTTCTGGAGATGGTGGTCGCCACCCTGATCATGGCGATCGCGGTGGTCGGCCTGCTTTCCGGCATTTCGGGCGCCACGCGCAACGCCGCCCGGCTCCGCGACTACGACCGGGCCGTGCAACTAGCGCGGCTGCGTATGAACGATCTGCTGATGGATTACGCCATGCCGCGCGAAACGCTGGTGAGCGGCACGTTCGACCCTGCCCTGACCGGCGGCATCGAAAGCGGCTGGCGCGCGCGTCTGGCCAACTTCGAGATGCCGCCCGCGCCCGCGCCCGGCCAGCTTGCCCTGGACCGCATCGAGCTGGAAGTCTGGTGGGCTTCCGGCAATGACCACCGGACCTTTACGCTGGATGCATTTCGCTCGCGCGTCTTGAGGGCCGGAGACGTGGCCCCGGGGGCGCCCCAATGAGACGCGAATCCGGCACTACCCTCATCGAGGTCCTCATCGCCGTCACCTTGCTGAGCCTGCTCTCGGTTGGCATGCTCACCGCCATGCGAGTCGGTTTCATGGCTTTCTCGAAGACCAACAACAAGCTCATGGAGAATCGCCGCGTGGCCGGCGCGCAGCGCGTGGTTCAAGAACAACTGGAGGGCATGATGCCCGTGGTGGCTGCTTGCGGAGAGGCTCCCGGAGCTACCCCCGCGAAGACCGCCTTCTTCGAGGGCCAGCCCCAGACTATGCGGCTGGTGTCCACCTTCTCGCTGCAACAGGGATGGCGCGGCCAACCGCAGATTCTGGAACTCTCCGTCATTCCCGGAGAAGACGGCCGCGGCGTCCGCCTGGTGGTCAATGAAATCCCGTACACCGGTCCCGCCGGCACCGCGCAGCTTTGCACGGGCCGCACGCGGGACCTGCAAACCGGCGGCTACCTGGCGGTGTTCGCTCCGGTCCAGGCGGGGCCGAATTCCTTCGTGCTGGCGGATAAGCTGGCTTACTGCCGGTTCTCCTACTTCACCATCCCCCTGGACCGCAGCGTGCCGCCGCACTGGACGCCGAATTGGAACATTTCGGGCTGGCCTTTTGCGGTGCGCATTGAAATGGCGCCCCTCGAGCCCGATCCTTCGCGGTTGCAGCCGATCACCGTCACCGCGCCGATCCACCTCCATCGCTCCCCGGAGATTCAGTATGTGGACTACTAGGCTGTTCTGTGGGGCAGGCAATCTTGCCTGCAGCCGCCTGTCAGGCGGCTCTTTCGGGGCATGTGAGAGTCTCCGATCCCCGCAGGCGCCGGCTGAAAGCCGGCTGCAGCCAGGATTGGCTGCCCCACGGCTCTGCTTGCCGCAGACCACTAGTTCTCCGGGTGGGGCAGGCGCTCCCGCCTGCCAACCCACTGGCCGCGGCCGCGGCAGCGCATTGTTGGCGGTTCTGTGGCTCTCGGCGGCTCTGGCGGCTATCGCGTTTTCGCTCTCCAGTACGGTCCGCGGCGAGACTGAGCGCACCTCCACCGCGGTCGATGGGTTGCGCAGTTACTACCTGGCCTCGGGCGCTGTCGAGCGGGCTTCCCTGGAACTGCTCTGGACCCTCACGAGCCCGGACAAACGCAGGATTCCGCAAGGCTCCGCGGCCGTGGACTACAACTTCCCCAGCGGCGTGGCCCACGTGGAGATCATCCCCGAAACCGCCAAGCTGGACGTCAACAAGGTTTTGCCGGAAGAGTTATACCGCCTGGTGGTAGCGCTTGGCATCGAGCCCGAGCGGGCTCAGGAGATCACCCTCGGCATTGTCGACTGGAGGAGCCCGCTTGCGCAGGGGGCCAGCGCGGTTGACCAGTATTATCTGTCGCTTACTCCGTCTTTTCGGGCGCGTCACGCGTCCATTGAAGAGATCGAGGAATTACTTCTGGTGAGAGGCATCACACCCGATATCTTCTACGGAACCTACATCCCCGTGCCGGACGCGGGGTTGGGCGGCGGACCGCGCCTGGCGCCGCGCGCCGGCCTGGCGGACTGCCTCTCGGTTTTCGGCTCGACCCAGCAGGTGGATGCCAATACCGCCGCTCCCGCCGTTCTGGCTGCCATCGGGCTGGCTCCCTTCGCCATCCAGGCACTGGTGGAGCGCCGGCGCAGCGCGCCTTTTACGCAGCCGCAACTCAATGACTTCCTGCAATCCATCGGCGTCGGCTCGAACCGCCTGCGGGTGGAAGGCCGCTCCATCGTCACGGTGCGCGCCACGGCGCGGTTGCGGCTCGCCAACGGACAACTCTCGGATCTCAGGCGCACGGTAGGGGCGCAGGTGAAGTACATGCCGGTGGGATACGATTCCCCCATCCACATCCTGCGGTGGTACGACACGGCTTGGAGCAATTGACGCCATGCCCTTCCAGATTCCCATTTCCAAAGACCTTCGCAAGCTGCTGGCATTCGGCTCGGGGGTCGGCATTGAGATCGGCGCCACGGACCTCGAAGTGGCGGCCGTCCGGGTGCGCCCCACGCGGATCCGGGTGCTCGGCCGCGTCACGATCCACAATTTCGCGGGGCGGCCAGCGGCCGAATGGGGCGCGGAATATGCCCGGTTCCTGAAATCGTTGGGGGCGGGCCGCATGAGCGCCACAGTGCTGCTGCCACGGCGCGAAGTGATCGTGCGCCAGATGGCGCTTCCCGGGGTTGCCCGCAAGGACATGGAAGGCGCCATCCGCTTCCAGTTGGACTCGCTGCATCCTTACGGCGAAGACGAGGTGTCGTGGGGCTGGTCCCGGCTGGCCTACGGCGCGGTCCTGGTGGGGATTGTCCAGCGCGCCACCGTCGAGCGATACGTCCAGCTTTTCACCGAAGCCGGCGTCGCGGTCTGCAGTTTTACCTTCTCGGCCGCCGCCGTGCACGCCGCCATCCGGCTGAACGGCGCCGGACCCACAGGGCGCCCCGGGGATGGATTCATCGCACTGAGCGGGTCGGCTTCGGGGGCCGTGGAGGTGTACGGGGAAAGCGCCGCACACCCGGTTTTCTCGGCGGAATTCGAGTTGGCGCCGGAACGCGCGGTGGGGCTGGCGCTGGCAGAATTGCGTCTGCCTCCCGAGACCACTCCCTGGAAGCTCGAAGAAGTGCTTCCCACCCCGGACGTCAACCCGGTGGAGAACGATCTTTCCCGCAACGCACTGCCGTACGCAACGGCGCTGGCTGGGGCTTGTCCCCGGCTCGCGCCGGCGGCGAACGTGCTCCCCCCGGAGCACCGGCGCCTCAGTTCCCGCGCGGTCTTTATCCCGACGCTGGTTCTGGCGGCGCTGGCGCTGCTGGTGGCCGGCGCCGTGATGATTTACTCCAGACTCGCGGAACGGCAGTACCTCCGCAGGATCGATGCTGAAATCTCCCGGTTGGAACCACTGGCGCGGCGCGCGGCGGCGCTCGACCGCGAGATCGCCCGCGTGCGAGGGCGCGCTCAATTGCTCGATCGGCTGCGCAACCAGACGCGCGGCGATCTGGACGTCTTGAACGAGCTGACCAGAATGGTTGAACCTCCGGCCTGGACCAGCTCCATCAACCTCGCGAGCGATTCGGTGCGCGTTACGGGCGAAGCCCCGCAAGCCGCGCTGCTTCCGAAGATCCTCGATGCTTCTCCCCTTTTCGAGAATTCCGCGCTCGACATGGTCAACCGCGGCGCCACCGGCGAGCTGTTCCAGATCCACACCGCCCGAAGGAGCAGCCGATGACTGTCGGAACACTGGACCGGCGCATGCTCTTCGTCCTGCTGGGCGGGCTGCTGCTGATCGCGGTGCTGAGATTCGGCGTGTACGGGGACCGGCAAACACCGGTGGTAGCGCCTTCGGAATCCATCCCGGCCGCCGAGAACCGCCTGGAGCGTTTGCGCCAGATCGCCGCCACGGTTCCCGGTAAGGAAGCCGTGCTCAAGCAGGCCTCCGCCGAGCTCGCAACCCGCGAAAAGGGCATCCTCAAAGCCGATACGGCCGCGCAAGCGCAAGCCCAGCTTCTCAACGTGATTCACACCGTCGCCGCCGCCAATGGAATCGATGCGCGCGGCGCCGAAGGATTTCCGGCTCCCAAACCGCTGGCGACGGATTACGGCGAGGTTTCCGTTCCGGTGACCTTCACCTGCGGGATCGACCAGCTTGTGAACTTTCTGGCGGCTCTGGCTAACGAGCCTGAAATCCTGGCTACCAATGAGATTCAAGTGACCGGCGGCAACGACAAGAAGAAGAACGTGCAGGTGCGGCTCAGCCTGTCCGGAGTAGTGCCCAAGAAGCTGGTGCCGGAGAAGAAAGGAGTAGCCACGTTTTGAACCGCAAACTATTGATCCTCGACGTGGCGCTGGCGGCCATGGCGGTCTACGCCGGCTTCCAGTTTCGCGGCCAGTGGCTGGCGGCTAAGGCGCGTGAAGCCGCCACCCTGAACCGGAAACCGAACCCGCTGCCGCCGCCGCAGTTCACCCCGCTGGCCACTGCGCCTCCGGTGCTTTCGGCCGGCTATGCCGAAATCGCGCAGAAGCTGCTTTTCGATCGATCGCGGAACTCCACCGTGGTGGTCGACGTGCCGCCTCCGCCGCCTCCCAAGCCCATGCCGCCGCTGCCGGTCTATCACGGCATGATGAATATCGGCGACGGTCCGGCCGCCATCCTCAGCATAAACGCCACCTCTCCGCAAATGGAAATCCATCCAGGCGAGGCGATTGGCCCATTCAAGCTGGTGGACGTCAATACTCAAGAGATCGCCTTGGAGTGGGACGGCAAGGTCATCCACAAGACGGTGGACGAAATACTCGACCGCACCACGCGGGAGGTGGTTGCAGACGCGAACACGCCGGCGCCCGCAGGACCTCCCCCTCCGGTGCTTCCGGTCATCAGGACACCACTCGGTCCGGGTGAAGATGCGGGCCAGGGCTATAAGACTTGTATCGCGAACGACAGCACGCCGGAACAAACCGTAGTCGACGGCTACCGGAAGGTATCGATCAAGACGCCGTTCGGCAGCGCGTGCCGGTGGGACCCGGTAGGACGGTAATGCTCTCAAGGACTAACGAAATGCGCCCCTTAACGTATGTTCGATTGATTCTGGCTATGTGCGCGGCGGCCGCCGTCCTTTCCGGCCAAGCAGCGACACCGCGCATTTTCCAGCCGCCACCGGAACAGCCACAGCCACAGCAGCCGCAACAGCCGGCGCCGCAGCAGGCGAATGCGCCGGGCACTGCGGCCGCTCCCAGCGGGTCTTCGCCGGCACGCCTCACTGAGAACGGCGGGTTCCTGCTTCCCAACGTGTCTCTCACCGAGATGATCGACATCCTCGCCAAGCGGATGAAGATCAACTACATTCTCGATGCCGGCGTCAGAGGATCGGTGACCATCTACACTTACGGCGAAGTGAAGGCGGTGGACCTGATGCCGCTGCTGGAGACCATCCTGCGCGTAAACAGCGCGACCATCGTGCAGGTGGGCGACTTCTACCGCATCGTGCCGATCAACAGAGTTTCACAGCTTCCGCTCCCACCGATGACGGACGTCGACCCCAAGACCCTCCCCGAGGACGAGCGCATGATCCTGAACCTGGTGTTTCTGAAATACGCCACGGTCGCGGAGTTGGCCAAGCTCATCCAGCCATTTCTGGGCGAAGGCGCCTCGATGTCGACCTACGATCCCGCCAACCTGCTGCTGATCCAGGATAACAGCCGCAGCATGAAGCGCACCATGGAGCTGATCGGCATGTTCGACAGCGACACATTCGCCGGCCAGCGGGTGCGTCTCTTCGACGTCGCCAACAGCCGCCCATCCGACCTGGTGAAAGATCTCGAGTCGGTCTTCAGAGCGTACGCGTTCTCCGACAAGAGCACCTCCGTGAAGTTTCTTCCGGTGGATCGCATCAATACGGTCATCGCGGTGGCGCCCAACCCTGGAATCTTTACCCAGGTGAAGGAGTGGATCGAGAAGCTCGACATTCCCGTCAAGATCACGGCCGGCGCGATCAACAATTACGTTTACCGCTTGAAGTACGGCCGGGCCGAAACCGTGGCCATGGCCATCATGGCGCTGTATACCGGCAATGTCTCAGCGCTGATGAGTCTGGCCTCAATGAGCAATGGCATGGCCGGCGGCATGGGGTACGGCGGCATGGGCGGCATAGGCGGCGGCATGGGCGGCGGCATGGGGTACGGCGGCATGGGCGGCGGCATGGGCGGCGGCGCATACGGACCCGGCAGCGTTGCCACCCCCATGGGCTCCACCGCGGCGAATTTCAACGCAGCCATAAATTACCCGACCTCGACCGCGATGGGCGCCAACCCAACCCCGGCGGCGGGGCTTAACACCGACCTCACCGGAAGCTACCTGGGGAATAATCCGGGAGGGGCGCCCGGAACCCGAATTCCGCACGTCATACCCAATCCTTTCGATAACACCCTGCTCATTCAAGGCACGCCACAAGAGTACGAGCAGATCAACTCCCTGCTGCGGCAGCTCGACGTGCCGCCCCGCCAGGTTCTCATTGACGCCAAGATTTACGAGGTGGACCTGACCGGCGCGTTCTCCGCCGGCGTCACTTCATACCTGGAGCAGAAGGACACGGGTACGGTCTCCCGCGTGCTGAACGCGACCGCCGGCTCGGGCGGCTTGGGCCTCTCCGTGGGTGCGCTCGTCCTGCGCAGCCATGAGTTGCTGGGCGTGCTGCAAACCAGCGAGGCCACGTCGAAGTCGCGCGTCATATCCGCTCCCAGTATCATCGCCACCGACAGTATTCCGGCCACCATGAACGTCGGTCAATCCGTCCCCATGCTCACCTCGCAGGCGGTTGTCAGCGGCGTCACGACGGGTGGCACGAGCCCGTTCGCGAGCACGGTGAGCAACGTGACCACGGGGGTGACGCTGGCCATCACCGCGCGGGTTAATTCGAGCGGCGTGGTCACAATGATGATTAACCAGCAGGTGAGCGCGCCGATAGCGCCTTCCTCGGACGGCATTCAATCGCCGTCCTTCTCGAACCGGTCTTTCAGCACCCAGCTCACGGTGCAGGACGGCGATACGGTAGCCATCGGCGGCTTCATACAGGAAACTTACGGACAGAGTTCCAGCGGCGTGCCCTTTCTGCATCGCATTCCCATACTGGGAGCCGCATTCGGCTCGAAAAGCATCAGCAAGGCCCGGACCGAGCTGATCGTCTTCCTCACTCCGCGCGTCATCTACGACACCAACCAGATTTCGGACGCCACCGACGAGATCAAGAGCAGCCTCAAACATATCCAGAAGCTCGACAGGGAGCAGTAGGGGAAAAGGGGACAGACGCATTTATTTAAATGCGTCTGTCCGCTTTTCCCATCAGTTCGAGCAGTTGGCGTTCGTCGAGCACTGCGACCCCGAGTTCCCGGGCCTTGGCGAGCTTGGAACCGGGATCCTCGCCGGCCACAACGTAGCTGGTCTTCCCGCTCACCGAGCCGCTCACTTTTCCGCCCGCGGCTTCGATCAGCCGCTTGGCCTCGTCGCGGCTCAGATGGGGAAGCGTGCCCGTCAGCACGAAGGTGAGGCCCTCGAGCGGCCCGCTCTTGGGCCGCGCCGATTCGCAGGTGAACTGAAGCCCGGCGGCGCGCAGGCGCTCGACCAGTTCCCGGTTGCGAGGCTCCGCGAAAAACCGGGTGATGCTCTGGGCCACCTTCGGTCCCACTTCTTCGGCCTGCTGCAACTCCTCGACGCCGGCCGAGGCGATTCTGTCCATGCCGCCGAACGCCTCCGACAGAAACACCGCCGTGCGCTCCCCCACGAAGCGGATACCCAGCGCCGTCAGCACGCGCGACAGCGGATTCTTTTTCGAGCTTTCGATGTTGCGGACCACATTCGCGGCGGATTTCGCGCCCATGCGCTCCAGCGACGCCAGGTCTTCAGCCTTCAGATCGTAGAGGTCGGCCATGCTCTTCACCATCCCGCGGTCCACCAGTTGATCCACCAGCGCATCGCCCACGCCGTCGATATTCATGACGCCGCGCGCGGCGAAGTGCAGAACCGATTCCTTCAGCCGCGCGGGGCAGTCCGTGTTGATGCAGCGGGTGGCCGCCTCGCCCTCTTCGCGCACCACGTTGCCGCCGCACACCGGACAGGCCGCGGGCATGCGGAACTTCTTGCGGTCCGCCCCCTGGGAATGTACCCGCACGACTTTGGGGATCACGTCTCCGGAGCGCTCGATTACCACCTGGTCGCCGATCTCCAGGCCCAGCCGCTCGATTTCGTCCTCGTTATGCAGCGTGGCGCGCGAGACCGTCACGCCACCCACCTCCACCGGCGTCAGGTGCGCCACCGGGGTCAGGGCGCCGGTGCGGCCAACCTGGACCTCGATGCCCTCGACGGTGGTTACCGCTTGCCGTGCCGGGAACTTATACGCGATGGCCCAGCGCGGCGACCTGGCCGTGAATCCCAGCAGCCGCTGCTGCTCCACGGAATCCACCTTCAGCACTACGCCGTCGATTTCGTACGGCAATTCTTCGCGCCGCGCCTCCCACCCGGCGCAGAACGCCAGCACTTCTTCCACGCCCCGGCAGAGCTGGCGGTGCGGGTTCACCTTGAACCCCATGCGGGACAGTTCGTCGAGCGACTTCCAATGGCTCTCGTATGCGGGTTGGCCATCCGCCAGCAGGAAGTAGGTGTAGTAATCCAGGCGGCGCGAGGCGGTGATCTGGGGTTCCAGCACGCGCAGCGATCCGGCCGCGGCGTTGCGCGGGTTGGCGAAGCGGGAAAGCCCGCGCTCATCGCGCTCCGCGTTCAGCCGTTCGAACGCGCGCCGGTTCATGACCGTCTCGCCGCGTACCTCGAAAGCGCCGAGCCGGGTTTCGACGCGCAGCGGAAGGGAGCGGATGGTGCGCGCGTTTTCGGTGACATCTTCCCCCACCGAGCCGTCGCCGCGCGTCACGGCCTGCGCCAGCCGGCCCTCGCGATACTGCGCCGCCATGGAAAGCCCGTCCAGTTTCAGCTCGCACACGTAGCGGTACTCGGCGCCGCCCAGCAGTTCGCGCACGCGCCGGTCGAAATCGCGCAATTCGCCTTCGTTCAGGGCATTATCCAGGCTCAGCATGGGGGAGCTGTGCTGGACTTTGACGAACCCCTCCCGCGGCTTGCCGCCTACCCGCTGGGTGGGCGAATCCGGCGACGCCAGCTCCGGGTGCTGCGTTTCCAGGTCGCGGAGCTGGCGCATGAGCGCGTCGTATTCGGCGTCGGTGATCTCGGGCTGGTCGAGAACATAGTACAAACGCTCGTGGCGGCGCAGTTCGTCGCGGAGCTTTTCGATTTCCCGCGCGGGATCTTTCATAGGCTTCTCATCTATAATCTAACCAGGACCCGGAGAACACGCCATAACCATTTTCAAGAACACCGTCCTGATCTACAACTCCTACGCGGGCAAGTTCGGACGGAACGGGGACTCGCTCGTCGCGCGCGTGGCCGCAATCCTCCGGAACAATGGCCACAATTTGACCGTGGTCCCGACCCGCGGCCGCGGAACCGCCGGCGTCATTGCGCGCGAGCACATCACCCGCGGCGCCGACCTGGTGATTGTCGCCGGCGGCGATGGCACCATCAATGAAGCCGCCGAAGGCATGTTGCATTCCGCCGTGCCTCTGGCCATTCTCCCCGGTGGCACGGCCAACGTGTTGGCCAGCGAGATCGGACTCGGCACCAGGATCGAGCGTGCCGCCGCGCGCCTGGAGGAGTGCCGCCCGCGCCGCATTTCCGTCGGCCATCTGACCTCCGACGGCGGCCGCGTTTCGCGCCATTTCCTGCTCATGGCCGGCATCGGTTTCGACGCCTACGTGGTGCACCACGTGGATGGCGAGCTCAAGTCGCGCACCGGCAAATTCGCCTACTGGGTGGCCGGCATGAGGCT
Organism: Bryobacteraceae bacterium; assembly: GCA_049516835.1. Classification (GTDB taxonomy): domain Bacteria; phylum Acidobacteriota; class Terriglobia; order Bryobacterales; family Bryobacteraceae; genus Fen-178. The sequence continues at coordinate 39,224 of JBEKSR010000017.1, forward strand.
GCTGGGCCGCCGCCTGGAGGAGTTTCACGTGGATATCGCAGGCGAAAAGCGCCAGGGCTCTTTCGCGCTAGTGAGCAAAGTGCGGAACTACGGCGGCGATTTCGAGATCGCCCGCAGCGTGCGTCTTTCTGACGACCAGTTCGAGGTGGTGCTCTTCGAGGGCCGTCACACGGCGCGTTATTTGAGCCATTTCGCCGGCATGATGCTGAACCGCCTAAGCGTCATGAAGGGCGTGGCCGTGCTCAGGGCCGATTGCGTCTCGCTATCCGACCCCCAGGACCGCTGTGTCTATGTGCAGATCGATGGCGAATTCGCCGGCCGCCTGCCAGCCGAGATCCGCATCGTCCCCGACGCCCTGACGCTGCTGACGCCGCCGGGGTACGGAGGGTAGGCCGGGAGCTTAACCGTTTTGGGGAAGGCTGGCCAGGAATGCGCCGCAAACTGGGGCCAGACATGAATTTCCGGCGTAGTTTGCCGGAAATTCGCTGTCTGTCCCCGGGATGCGCCCCGTGGTCGCCGTATGCCCCCAAAACCGTCAAGCAGCCGGGTAGGCCGCCTCGATTGATCCAGTCGCCCAAGTGTGTTATCAATATTTATGACAGAGTATTAACTGGAGCCCCAGTATGCGGAACACCAAGGTCGTCTCTATCTCATTGCCGGCCGAAATGCTCGAAGCCGCGGAGATCATGGCCAAGCAGGAGAACCGCACCATGAGTGAATTGATGCGCGAGGCACTGCGGGTCTACCAACGCGAGCGCCTGGCGTGGCAGGATATTTTCGCTTACGGCGAGGCCAACGCGAAGAAACTCGGCATCCAGAACGAGCAGGATGTCGTGCGCATGGTCCGCGAATCGCGGCGCCAAAGAGGCAACACACAAGAGCCTAACCTGAAGACCGGCACCAAGTGATCACTGTCATCTTCGACACCAACATCTTCATCTCGGCTTTCGAGTTCGGCGGAGTCCCCAGGGATGTTTTTCTCCTGGCATCCGCCGGCTTGTTCGATATCCGCACGTCGAAACCACTCCTCGACGAACTGAGCCGTGTTCTGCGCGACCGTTTCGAATACCCTGGTGAAGAAGTCACGGAGATTCGGAAACGCCTTGAAAGGCTCTGTACCGTTATTGAACCGACTGAACGGATTACCGACTGCAGCGACCCGGACGACAACAGAGTTCTTGAATGCGCGGTCGCGGCCCAAGCAGGATTCATTGTCACTGGGGATAACGCCCTGTTGCGCCTCAACCCGTTCAGGAATACCCAGATTGTCACCGCGGCCCAGTTTCTCGACAGAAAGCCCTGGTTACCTACTCAAGCGGAGTAGCCTGGCGGGCCTCATCCGAGAGCGGTACGTCCACATCCTTGCCCGTGATGGGCCGGATCGGTCCGGTTTCGGAGGCGGGGATCAGGGGCAGAGATACGCTGACGCGGCGCTCGGCGGACGGCTGGCAGCGCGCCACATGATCCTCGACAATCCGCCGAATCAGATCGCCGGGCGTGGTGCCTTCTCGTCCGGCAAGCATCTCGATTTGCCGGAGGGCCGCCTCTGGAAGTTCCACCGTAGTCCGCATCATCACCATTGTTCCATGTCAGCCTCGCTCGTGGAACTTCCCACCGATCGAGGGTTTGCTCGGATGAAGTGAGGGCCGTCACGGCAGCGATGTCCCAGAACGTCCTGGGACACTTTCACGGTGACTTTCCCGACAGCAAATCCTCGCCAGGAGATCCACACCGCTTCGCACGGGTGTTAGCATTGCAAAAGTATGGCGGAATGGCGGACCCCAGTACTCGTGGTGGTATGGAGTCTTTTGGCCATGAGGCTTCTCCTTGACGGCGGCATCGGCGAACTAGTCGTCTTGGGTAGGCCGCAGGCTGCATCCATTTCGATGTTGGGCGGCACAGATTAGGATACTGCAATGAAGAGAATAAGCGTAACTCGGATTCTGGTCCTTTTCGCGTTTCTGATCGCTCTGCCTGGTCAAGTGCGGGCTCAGCAAGCAAAAATCGGGGAGCTTAAGAGCCGAGTCGAAAAGCTCGAACAACTGGTCGGCCAACTACAGCGGCGAGTGGCCGATCTCGAATCACAGATCCAAGAGCGCCAGCAGCGAGAGCAGCCAATAGTTGCTAAAGGCAATTGGCACGATATAGGTAATTGGCGTCGTCTTCGCTTTGGCATGACCATGAAGCAGGTAACGGAACTTCTTGGTGAACCAGAGAAAGTGGAGGCGGGCTCAGTACTCATTCACTGGAGTTGGGGGGTGTATCCCTTCGCAAGCGTCGACTTTTATGCAGGCACGGGGAGAGTAGAAGGATGGTCGGAGCCGCCCCGTTAGAACGCAGAGGGCTGTCCGACGCGCCCCGTACGCCTACTTGAATAGAGAGGGTGAATTCGCTCAGCCGTGGCAGACGGCCGCTCTGGGCCGGTGAGCGCCAAAACGTTGGGTGCCCTTCCTGCTGACGCGTTTTCTTCCGTCGGCACTTGGCCGACTCAGTAGAAGCGCGACGCAAGGCTGAGCATCTTCGGAGCCCCTGGAGGGGGCCTCGGTCGTGTGGAAGCAGCCTGCAAGGAGGCCGAATGACAAGCGAGTTCAAATCGCACAGCAGCTACCGGGAGTTTGCTTTCTCCGTCCGGCGATGGAGATACATGCGGACCCCGGAGGACGATACCTTCATTGAGGCAGTCCTCAAAACCAGCCGCGGAAGGACCCAGGAGGTGCCCGCGGGCGAAACCCTTTGGAGAGCGCAGATTGGATACGCCCTGCGCGAGCTGGACCATGATCATGTCGAAGTCGCGTTCGGCGCGACGCGAATGAAGCCGCCGGCAGACTGGCTGATTGAAGGGCGAGCTCCCGAGGGGCGCATCAATCCGAAGGGCATTCCCTTCCTTTACGCAGCGACAGACACGAAAACTGCGATTGCTGAGGTCAGGCCGTCTCTGGGCGCGCTCGTTTCAGTGGCACAACTGCGAATAAGTCGGGGCGTTCGTCTGGTCAACTGCACGACCGATGAGGGGAAGATTCGCAACATCATCTACTTCAAGGAGCCGGAGGGCGAGGAGCGGACGCTCGCCGTTTGGAGGGATATAGATCGCGCCTTTTCCGAACCGGTGACCGATTCGGACGATCACGCGGACTACGCAACGACCCAACTTATTGCCGAGCTTTTCCGGAAGAATGGCTTCGACGGCATAGCCTACAGAAGCGCGCTCGGCCAAGGACACAACGTCGCGCTCTTCGACCTGAATGCGGCCGATGTTGCCCCCGCAACGCAACTGGTGGAGGTGACCGGTCTCTGTCTAAAGTACTCCTGCAGATAACCGGGGAAACCGGGGACGGACCGTTTCCATTGGCTTTGAGCGATTCGTTCCCGTAACGCGCCGCTCACGGAAATCTGCACCGGCAAGTAGGCCTAGAATCCAAAGCCCCCCTCCCAGAGTGGCGCGGGCCGTGGGCCGTCAGTTCTGGGCCAGTTGCGTTGAGGAGGCAAACGGTACAACAAGAAGCGTCATAATGTAGTGGGAAGGCACTCGTGGGCAGCATATGATTCGTGACGTGAAAGACCTCTCGCCCGACCAGAAAATCGCGGTCGAAAGCCTGCTCGGGCGGCCGGTGTCGGAGCAAGAGACCGTGAGCGTTCAGGCTTTCCAGCCTCCCACCATATCCGATCAACGACGCCAGGAGATCGTCGGGGCGCTCCGTCAGTATTTTGCTGAGGTAGACGCGAAACGCCAGCCTGTTTCCGCTCGGGAAGCCGACGACATCATCAACGAGGCGATGCGGGAGAGCCGGCAGAGAATGAGAGGCTAGTTTACTATCCCGATCGCCGTGCCCGGTTCCTTCTCCGTCATCCGCATCAGCTCCAGCCGGATCGCCCCTACCAGCGCCTTCCAACTCGCCTCGATGACGTTGTCCGATACCCCCACCGTCGACCACGTCCTTTGATGACTGCTCCATTCCACCAGCACCCGGACCTTCGCCGCCGTCTCTTTTTGCGAATTGATCACCCGCACCTTGTAATCCTTGAGGTGTACCCCCGCGATCTCCGGATACTGCTTCACCAGGCACTTTAGCAGGCACAGGTGCAGCGCGTTGAAAGGTCCGTGCCCCATGGCGGTTTCGGATAGCACTTTGTCCTGGGCGAGCAGGGTAACCGCTGCGGTGGTGCGCGAAGCTGTCGTGCCAAAGACGCGCGTGGCCACGTCGTAGCTGTCCACTTCAAAGAATCGCAAATCCGGGTGCATGGCCTCGCGCGCCAGCAGCTCGAACGTGCCTTCGGCGGCCTCCAATTCGTAGCCTTCGTGTTCCATCTGCTTGATGCGCTCCAGCAACTTGCTGCGCGCGTTTTCATCGAGGCGGTCCGCCAGGCCAAGCTGCTTCAGCTTGTAGAGGACATTGCCGCGGCCCGACAGATCGCTGACCAGCACGCGCTGCAGGTTGCCCACTGTCTCCGGAGGGACGTGCTCGTAAGTCGCGGAATCTTTCAGGACCGCGCTCACGTGCACGCCTCCCTTGTGGGCAAACGCGCTCCTCCCGACGAACGGCTGATCGTTGCGCAGCGGCAGGTTGGCCCGCTCCGCGATGAGCCGGCACACCGAAGAAAGACCGGCCAGTTTCTCCGGCCCCACCGTGGTGTGCCCCAGCTTGATCTCGAGGTTGGCGATGACAGAGGCCAGATTAGCGTTGCCGCAGCGCTCGCCGTAGCCGTTCATGCAGCCCTGCACGTGCGTGGCGCCCGCCTCCACCGCGGCGATGGTGTTGGCCACCGCCATGTCCGAATCGTTGTGCGTGTGGATTCCGACGACGCCATCGAATCGCCGGCGCACTTCCGCGACAATCTCCGCCAGCCGCCCGGTGAGCATGCCGCCGTTGGTGTCGCACAGGCACAGCACGTCCGCGCCGGCCTGGTGCGCCGCCGCGAGCGTTTCGAGCGCGTAGTCCGGGCTGGCGGCATAGCCGTCGAAGAAATGCTCGGCGTCGTAGACCACTTCCTTGCCGTGGTCCTTGAGGTGCTTCACGGTTTCGGAAATGAGCTTGAGATTCTCCTCCGGGGTGATGCCCAGGGCGCGCTTCACGTGAAGGTTCCAGGTCTTGCCGAAGATCGATACCGCCGGCGTGCCCGCTTCCACCAGCGCGCGCACGTTGCGGTCCTCCTCGACGGGATTCCGGGCAAACCGCGTGGAGCCGAAGGCCGTAAGCCTGGCGTGCTTGAGCTTCAGCTCCACGGCGGCGCGGCTGAAGAACTCCTTGTCCTTGGGATTGGACCCGGGCCAGCCGCCCTCAATGTAGTCGATGCCAACCTCATCCAGTCTCTGCGCAATGATGAGCTTGTCATCCACGGAGAAGGAGACGGATTCGCCTTGCGTGCCGTCCCGGAGAGTTGTATCGAATGTAAAGATCTTCACGGGTCACTGAGCCTTCTGCCTTATTCCGTCGGCACGCCTGCTTCCTTCTTCTTCTTCAGGAACGTCATCATCTCGCGCAATTCGCGCCCCACCTTTTCGATGGGCTGGTTGCGGGCCGCTTCGCGCATGGCCAGAAAGTTCTTCCGCCCGGTCCGGTTTTCTTCGATCCACTGCCGCGCGAACTCGCCGGACTGGATCTCGGAGAGGATCTTCCTCATTTCGGCGCGGGTCTGCTCGTTGATCACGCGCGGGCCTCGCGTGTAGTCGCCGTACTCGGCCGTGTCCGAGACCGAGAAGCGCATGTAGCCGAGGCCGCCTTCCTGAATCAGGTCGACAATCAGCTTGAGCTCGTGGAGGCACTCGAAGTAGGCGATTTCGGGAGCGTAGCCGGCGGCCACCAGGGTTTCAAAGCCGGCGCGGATCAGCTCGCTCGCTCCCCCGCACAGCACCGTCTGCTCGCCGAAGAGATCGCTCTCCGTCTCTTCCCGAAAAGTGGTTTCGATGACGCCCGCCTTGAGGCAGCCGAGCGCCAGCGCGTAGGCCAGGGCGCGCTCGAGCGCCTGCCCCGAGGCGTTCTGATAGACGGCCACCAGCGCCGGCACGCCCACACCCTCGGTGTACAGCTCGCGCACGCGATGTCCCGGCGCTTTAGGCGCGATCATGGACACGTCCACGCCCGGCGGCGGCGCGATCTGTTTGAAGTGGATATTGAAGCCGTGGGCGAACATGAGGGTCTTGCCCGCAGTCATGTGCGGCGCGATGTCCTGGTTGTACACCTCCGCCTGGACGTGATCGGGCACCAGGATCATGATCACGTTGGCCGCCTGGGCGGCCTCGGCGGTGCTCATGATTTTCAATCCGGCGGCTTCGGCCTTCGCCCAGGACGGGCTGCCGGGGGCTTCGCTCACCACGACGTCCACGCCGGAATCACGCAGGTTCAGTGCGTGGGCGTGGCCCTGGCTCCCATATCCGATAATGGCGACCGTGCGCCCGTTCAAGTAATCCAGATTTCCGTCTTTTTCGTAGAATCGTCTCGACATTGTGTGCTCCAGATGTGCTCCAAATGTGGGGCGGACCCCCTGGTCCGCGGCCGGCCCCCTGGCCGGCCTCATTTCTCAGTAAACTGTCTCTTCCATCTTGGTCCCTGCCTTGGTCGGCACGGGCGGCTGCAGCCGCAGCTTCTTGGCCTCCAGGCCGATCGCCAGCGCGCCCGAGCGCGTCACTTCGATCTCGCCATAGCTGCGCATCACATCGATAAACTCGCCCAGCTTCTCCGGATCGCCGGTGGCCTCGATGGCAAAGCCCTCGGTGGAGGAATCCACTACGCGCCCGCCGAAAATTTCGGCCTCTTTCAATACCGCCGTGCGCGACTCCTGCGGCATGCGGATGCGCACCAGCACCAGCTCGCGCACCACCGCCGGCGAATCGGTCAGGTCGGTGGCCTGCAGCACGTTGATCAGCTTGTTCATCTGCTTGATTACCTGCTGGCGCTGCGTGGCGTCCACGTCCACCGCTATGGTCATCCGCGAGAGTTCCGGGTCGAGCGTGCGCGCCACCGTCAAGCTTTCGATGTTGTAGCCGCGCTGGCTAAGCAGCCCGGTGACCCGCATCAGGGCCCCCGGCTTGTTTTCCAGAAGCAGGGAGATCACTTGCAGCATAATCCATTCCTCGTTATTTCGCCGGCACGGCCACGGGTTGCGGCGGCCCCAGCACCATTTCCTCAAGCCCGCTGCCGGAGGGCACCATGGGGTACACGCACTCGAACGGCGAGACCTTCACGTTCAACAAATACGGGCCCGCTTCCGCCACGGCCTCTTCCAGCGCCGGCGCCAGTTCCCACGGCTTGTCGATGGTTCTGCCCTTGAAACCATACGCGCCCGCCAGCTTTTCCGCGTCGGGGAAACCATCCAGCTCCACCGCGCTCAGCCGGTTGTTGAAGAACAGCGTCTGCCACTGCCGCACCATTCCGAGGTAGCCGTTGTTCATCACGACGATCTTGATGGGCAGCCCGTGGCTGGCGACAGTGGCCAACTCGGGGATGGACATCTGGAACCCGCCGTCGCCCACGACGGCAAAGACGAGCTTGTCGGGACGCGCGAACGACGCGCCGATGGCCGCGGGGAGTCCGAAGCCCATGGAGCCGAGACCGCCGGAGCTGAGCCACAGACGAGGCTCGTTGAACCGGATAAGCTGTGCCGCCCACATCTGGTGCTGCCCCACGTCCGTAGCGACGATGGCCTGGCCCCCCGAGAGCCGGTCGATCTCGGCCATCAGGTGTTGCGGCTTGATCTCGGTGTCGGAGGTCACCACCTCGAGTGGATGCTCCTGTTTCCACTGCCGGATGCGATGCCACCAGGCCCGCCGGGCGGCCCGGAGCGTTTCATCGGGCGCATTCCGGTTCTCCGCAAGCAGTTTGTTCAGCCTGATGAGGACGCGCCTCACATCGCCCACGATGGGCACGTCGGGCACGCGGTTCTTGCCGATTTCCGCGGGGTCGATATCCACGTGGATGACCTTGGCGTGCGGCGCAAATGCCGCCAGGCGCCCGGTAACGCGGTCGTCGAACCGCACGCCCAGGGCGATCAGCAGGTCGCAGTTGGTCAAAGCCATGTTGGCCGCGTAGCTGCCGTGCATACCCGGCATGCTGATGAAATTGGGGTGCTCGGAAGCGAGGCCGCCCAGACCCATAAGGGTGTTCACCGCCGGCAAATCGGCCAGCTCGACAAACTCGCGCAGTTCTTTCGCCGCGCCCGCCGCAATGATGCCGCCGCCGGCATAGACCAGCGGCCGCTGAGCGTCCTGGACGAGTTGCGCCGCGCGGCGAACCTGGCCGGTGTGGCCTTCGGTGAAGACCCGGTATCCGGGCAGGTGAATGGCCGTCACCGGCTGATAGTGGCCCTGGGCTTGAAGCACATCCTTGGTGACATCCACCAGCACCGGACCAGGGCGCCCGCTGGCCGCCACGTAGAACGCTTCGTGGACAATCTGCGCCAGGTCTTCCAGTCTCTTGACCAGGTAATTGTGCTTGGTGCACGGACGCGTGATGCCAAAGGTATCGGCCTCCTGGAAAGCGTCGCTGCCAATCAGCTTGGACGTAACCTGGCCTGTAATCGCGACCAGGGGGATGGAATCCATCATGGCGTCCACCAGCCCGGTGGTCAGGTTGGTGGCGCCGGGACCGGAGGTGGCGCAGCAGACCCCCACCTTGCCCGTGGCGCGAGCGTAACCCTCCGCGGCGAACGCCGCATTCTCTTCGTGGCGCGTCAGCACGTGACGGAGGGGGTGGTCGTAGAGGACGTCATAAAGCGGAATGGTGACTCCGCCGGGATAGCCGAACAGGCAATCGACACCCTCCCGAACCAGGCATTCCACCAGCATTCTTGCGCCGCTCATCAACGTCGACATATCCTCTACCTCAAAAAAGCCGGTACCTAACAAAAAAGGCCATCAGCCGGGCTGCTTTCCCCGCCGATGGCCTTGGAGCTTGCTCCGGCTGGCCTTCAAGCGGGGCCGGCTACGATGACCACAATAATAATAATGCTTACGGAAATAGCGATAGAGTTGGAGGGATTGAAACAAACCAGCCGGTCTCGAACGCCGTTGAGCATCGCTGAACTCAACCTCAAGTTTAGCCTGCCAGTTCCGCAAAATGCAAGTGGTGGGGCATGCTTTAGCTGGCCCTCCTTACATTCGGCACGACCATGCGGGCGGCGCGGCCCGCGGCCGCGCTTCGCGGGACAGCAGAAAGAAGTGGTTCCCCGCAGCTTCCACCAGTTGGTGGGCCGGCCGCGCCGCCGGTTCGGCCGCGGCGCGGTACTGCTGGGGAAGCAGGAAGTCGCTCCAGGGATGCGCGCGAATCATCCGCGCCAGCTCTTCCGGCGACCCGGCCAGAATGAGCGTACCGATGGGCTCGCCCGAATCGAGTCCCCACTCCCGGAGGCGCTTTCGGAACACCGGCTCCCATTGATCGAGGCCGTCAAACTGCGCGGCCGTGAGAATGATCCCCATGTCACCGAAATTCATGCCATACTGCCCGCCGGCGAGGTTCGCGCCCACCAGGCAGTAACGCAATTTCGCCAGGGGCAGCGTGGAGGCGTAAAGGTCGTCATCCATCCCCACCAGAATCAGCTCGTTGCCACGCGCGCGCTGGCAGTACTCGGAGAGCAGCGGCGCCTCCGCCTGCACCGTGCCGCGCTGGAATGAGAGTCCCCATGGCGCGGCCGGGGCGGCGGCCTTGGCCACAAACGCGGCGCCAACCAGCGCCAGCATCCACGGCGCCCTCCGCTTCGAAAAAAGCGGCCCATATGCCGTGGCCAGAATCGCCAGTGCCGGCGCCATGGGCAGCAGGTACGAGATGTTGCGATACTGCCAGCCAAAGACGGCCGCCGCCAGCGACGCCAGCCAGCACAGCAGCAGGACCGGGGCCGCGGACCACTTTCGCACTTCCATGACGAACCCAGGCAGGGCCGTCAGAGCCACCGCCGCGAGCACCGGGTCCACCAGCGCCATGCGCATCACATAGAACAGCGCCTGGTTTTCCTGCGAGGTCTGCGGCGGCGCGCCGGCGCCGAATCCCAGGATCTCGACTCCAATGTGTTCCGCCCAGAACCATCGTTCATGGACGCACAGTTGGTACGCGAACCAGGGCGCCGCCAGCGCCAGGGCCAGTGTCACCGCCAGGCAGGCGCGAGAGAGACTCGGCCGCTGGCGGCGGGGTCCAGCCAGCCAGTAAAGCGCCAGCACGCCGAGTGGCAGCACCCCAGCCACACTCTTGGTCAGGATAGCGGCAGCCACCGACCCCGCGAAGCCCCAAAGCGCGGACTTGGATTCCAACCAGGGGTCGGAGAAAAGACAGAACATGGCCGCGGTGTAGAAAGCGGCCAGCAACCCGTCGGTCATCGACATCCCCGCCAGGACGTGCCACAGGTGATTGGAAACCAGCAGCGCCGCGGCGCACGCGCCGGCCTGCCAGGAGCGCAGTCTCGCCGCCCATAGAAACACCAGACCCACCGACAGGCTGGCGAGCAGCGCGACCGGCAGCCGCAGGGCCAGCCGCGAGACCCCCAGAATGCGCATCGAAAGCCCGGACACCCACATCAGCAGGGGCGGCTTATACAACCCGTAGCGGCCCATGAAAATGGGGGTGAGCCATCCGCCCTGCCGCGCCGCGCGAATGGCGCTGTGCGCGTATAGGGCTTCATCCTGCGCCGTGACTTTAGAGATGGGATCGACATAGTCGCCGGCCAGACCCACGCGGGCCGAGCGGACCAGGAGGCAGGCCAGCGCAAGCAGGGTAACGGCACACAAGGTCCGCCGCATATACTTCACGACGATAGCACGGAGTTGTGGGGCAGATTGTCAATCTGCGGCGGGTTGGCAACCCGCCAGTTGCGCCGGTAAGCCGGGGTACCCTCTGGGTCGCGCGCAGCTTACCAAGCTGCCCCACAACCTACTGGTGCTGGATGTGCACGGTATTGGAACTGTAGGGCGTCGGTAGTTGCACCCACACTCCGTCTTGCATCAACTGCGAGCCGCTCTGCAAATAGACGGACGGATCGTTCGCAAACCACACGGCGTACCGTTGATCGGAAACCAGACCCAGGGGACGGAAGAGGTAACTGGGGCCATCGGCCTCCGCGCGAGTGACGACGGCGGTGGCGTTGTCAGTGGCCGGATTATAGCTCTGAATGACATCGGTCCCGTCGGCGGCCGGCGGGAGGACGTGGTACACCTTGGCATCCGCGATGTCGGCGCGCTGGCTCTTATAGGCGCCGATCTGCTGGCCCAGGAACCCCACCTGGTCCGGCGTGAGGTCCGCCAGGCGGTTCATGAGCGCCCAATTGCCGCCAAACATGTAGCTGCCGGTGGCGTACAAATCGAGACCGTCCGAGCCGGGCATGTAACGCTCGGCAAAGCGCGGGGGGAATGGGTACGTCGCGCCGTAAACCGCGCGGCGGGATGCCAGCGAACCGGATGCGTCGTTGGTGATGGAGGTGACGTAGCTCTTCACCATGTTGAACGTCATCATGTTGCCGCCATTCTCGCAGTTCTCCCAGTACACGTTCGGCCGCGCCGCCTGGATGGCCGACACCACCGCGTTCAAACCATCCACGGCGTTGGCGTAATTGCTGTCGTTGGGGTCGTGAGTGTGGGTGGTCTTGGTGCACTGCTTGACCATGTTCTGGCCGTCCTGAAGAATCCAGTCGACGTTGTATTGGTCGATAATGCGGATACCTTCCTGGACGAGCCAGTCGCGCGCGGGCTGATTGGAGAGACACAAGGAGCTGGCGCCGAAGTAGCCGTCGCTTTCGGTGGACGTCCAATCCGGGTTGGCCTGCAGCACGGGGCTCGCCGGGTCCGCTTCGGTCAAAGCAAAATGCAAACCGAATTTCATCCCCAGCGAATGCACATAATTCGAAACGGCGGAGAGGCCATGAGGGAACTTGGCCGGATCCTCATACCAGTCGCCGATGGCGCGCGCCCAGCCCAGATCCACGACAAACAGCTCCACCCCAGCGGAAGCGGCCACGTCCGCGTTGCGCATCAAGGTCTGTTCGTCGATCTGTTCCTGGTACGCCCAGGAATCCCAGGAGACGTAGGGGAAGGTCTTGGCGTCGGGCGCGGGCTTGGCCAGGACCGCCTCCGAGAAGCGCTGCGTGCGGTAACCAGCTTCGTCCCAGTCGCCGTGAAACAGACCCAGGAAAGCATAGGGCGTCTGGAAATCGCCGAACCGCGGCACCGGATGGTTCAAATCGAGCACCGTGGAGGAGAACTGGACATAGCCCGGGGAACTCAACTGGCGGACTGTAGTCTTGACGCGTCCGTCGAATTCCCATCCGGCGAACAAGCCTCGCATATTCGGGTCGCGGAGCGCGAGCCACCCGCACTGCTGCCCGTCAGCGCCCGAGTAAACCTCGACCGAGGCCCCGCCCGGGTCCAACACCGTTTGCAGGGGCTCGAAGTCTTCCGGAGTGGAATTCACCGACCACTGGTTCACACGAAACACCGTGTAGCTTTGGCCGGAGTCGTCAAAGCTCCAGGGCAGCATGTTGATCCAACTGATGTAAACCTGGGACGCAGTCAGATTCCGGTAGCGCAGGCTGTAGCGCAACACTGGCTGGTTGTCATAGACCTCGAGAATCACGGTGATCTGGGCAGCGCTGTTCACATCCTGGAGCACGATATACTGCCGCAGACCCGAAGGATTAACGGTCTGGGTGTACTGATCCAGCAAGAGGAACGGCCGCTGGGCATCGAACACGTCCGTGCCGGCCTGCAGCCGCACCGGCGACGTGGGCCGGTTCGGCGAGGACATCCACTGGTCTCCGCTATGCAAATCGGAGATTTGCTGAGTGAGAAAATACCCATCGGGACTAAGCTGGAAAACCGCGCGTATCCAGCCGTTGCTGAGCGCCCAGATGTTCTGCGAAGGATCGAAAATCGACTGTGCCCCAAAACCCAGGGGCGCCGCAACTGCCATCCATAACAAGATGACCGCATTCCGCATTGTGTTTGCTCGCTAGTCTTATCGACTTAAACACTTTGATGCGCAAGATGTTGAATAGTAATACACTCTTTTTTCGTAAATTTTTGTAACAGGGAATCACCTGATCAGTGCCGGTGGGAATTTTCTGTTAATGGTCTCACTTGACGGCATCTCGATGATTTACTTTGGCCTTAAAGCCGGCGTGCACGAGATGATTGCGGATTTGCTCAGCCATCATTACCGAGCGGTGCTGCCCTCCAGTACACCCGAATGCTATCGTAAGATAGCTCTTCCCCTCCTGAATATAGTGCGGCAATAAATAGATCAATAGCTCCGAAATACGTTGCACAAATTCTACAGTCTGAGGAAAAGATTGGATGTAACGGGCCACACTGGGATGCCGGCCGGTCAGGTTCTTGAACCGCGGGATGTAATTCGGATTAGGCAGAAATCGAACGTCGAACACCAGGTCGCTGTCGGGCGGCACTCCGTTGCGATAGCCGAAGCTGGTGACGTAGATCATGATCTTGGACTCGTCCCGCTGGCCCCGGAACCGCTCTCGGATGAACTCCCGAAGTTCGTGCACGGTGAACTTCGAGGTGTTGATGGTGAGATCGGCCATGGCGCGGATGGGTGCAAGCTGGGCCCGCTCCGAGAGGATGCTCTTGGTGATCGACTTGTTGGTGCCGAGGGGGTGAGGACGGCGGGTTTCGCTGAACCTGCGGACGATGGCCTCGTTGTCGGCCTCCAGAAAAATCAGCCTGGCGTTCACCGACTTGCGAATGCTGGAGAACACTTTAGGAAACCGCTTCAGTCCCTCCCCCTCGCGAACGTCCACCACCAGGGCGGCCGCCCGAATGCTGGGGTTGTCGAGCGTCAGTTCAGCGAACTTGGGAATCAGTTCGACGGGCAGATTGTCGACGGAGTAGAAACCCAGATCCTCGAGAGCTCTGAGCACGGAGCCTTTGCCCGATCCACTCAGGCCCGTAATCACGACGAGGTCCGGCTTCCGAGACGCTGGTTTGGGGCGCACCGTGGCGGAAGAAGTCTTGCGCGGCATCGCTCGCTGTTATGCCTCAACCAGGTCGAAGTGCCCGTCACGCCTGCGGACCAGCACTGAGACGCGGTCGGTTTCGGCATCCCTGTATACCAGGTAGTCGCGTTCCTTTTCCATCTCCATCAGCGCTTCATCCAGCGTCATTGGTTTGCGCCTCTGGTGGTTGACGCGGTAAATGCGGCGTTCGGGCTCGGTTTCAGCGTCCGTTTCCGTGGGAGGTTCAGCCTCCACCTCGGGACTGGCTTTATGCGGCGTGCGCTGGGTGTCGCGCCACTTGGTGCGGGCCTTCACGGCCTGCTTTTCCAGTTTTTCGACCGCGGAATGGACGGCCGTAAACAGATCGTTGCTGGACCCCAACCCCACGAGCTGGTGGTTGAAGTAGTGGATGGTGGCTTCGGCGTAGTGCAGGTGGCGCTCGAGCGATAGAATCACGTGGGCTTCGCACTCGCGCCTGCCGTCCAGGATCTTGCCGATCTTGGCGAAGCGCGCCTCGAGCTTCCTGGCCTGAGCTGGCGCCAACTCCACCTGTCTGCCCGTATATGTGACCTTCATGGCTTCCTCCTCAGTTCCGGACGCGCCGCTGGTGGGTGGACGGGATCTTCATATCCTCACGGTATTTCGCCACCGTGCGCCGTGTGACGTTGATCCCCAGGGCCTGCAACATGGCGGTGATCTGCTCGTCCGTGAGAGGCTTGGTGCGGTCTTCTTCCGCAATCATCTTCTTCACCATCCGCTTCAACAGGAGCAGCGGGGTGGAACCGCCCAACGGGCCCTGCACGGCTTCGGAAAAGAAATAGCGTAGTTCGAACACCCCCTGCGGCGTGTGGACGTACTTGCCGGCGACGGCGCGGCTGACAGTGGAGGGATGCACCCCCACCTCCTCCGCCACCTCTTTGATCATCATGGGCTTAAGGTGGTCCAGGCCGTAAGACAGGAACTCCGTCTGGCGGCGCACGATGGCCTGGCAGACTTTCAGGATGGTCTGCTTGCGCTGCTCGATGTTCTTCATGAGCTGAATCGCGGAGGTATAGCGCTCGCGCACATAGTCGCGAACCTCTTTCGTGGCGCCATTCTCCCGATCGAGCATTCTGCGGTACTGCGGATTGAGCCGGAGCTGCGGCACGTCCTCGTCGTTCATCTGGATGATGTAATCGTCACCGTCCTTGATGAAGGAGACGTCCGGCTCGACCACGCGCGCGCCCGGGCCGGAATAGCGCAGGCCCGGCCGCGGGTTGAGGTGATGGATCACGTGGACGGCCACTTCGATATGCTCCATGGGCCGCCCCAACAGCCGGGCGATCTCCTTGTACTGCCGCATCTCGAGCAGCCGCATATGGTCGGACACGATCTGCCAGGCGACGCCGCCCCGGCCGTTGACGCTCTCGATCTGCAACAGCAGGCATTCCTGCAAGCTGCGTGCGCCCACACCGGCTGGATCGAGCGCCTGCACCACCTTCAGGGCCTCATCCACGTCCTCCTGGCGGTGCTCTCCGACCGATGCGATCTCCTCCAGAGACGCGAACAGGTAGCCATCCTCGTCCAGGTTGCCAATGATGGACTCGGCGGCGTCGCGGACCTCGTCCGAAATCAAGCTGACGCTCAATTGCGAGCGCAAGTGGTCGCCCAGCGTGACGGGCGCGGAAAGGAAGGTCTCGAAGGAAGGCTTTTCCACCGATTCCGAAGCGGGGCTCTTGTAGCCGGGATCGAGGTAGTCGTCAAAAAACGTGCCGAAATCGATTTCGTCGAACGGGTCCGTGGCGGCAGGCGTTTCCGGTTCCGCGGCCGCGGCTCCCGGTTCCGGTTCCGCCACCGCCCCCGCGGTCTCTTCGGCATCGGGAAA
>JBEKSR010000018.1:0-51258 GCA_049516835.1 Bryobacteraceae bacterium
TCGATCGCTAGCCAAGCGAGCGCAAAAGCTTGGCCTTCAACTGGTTATCCCGAAGACAGCGTGAGTCGGCCCGCTGAGGTTTCTGGAGAGTGCGGAGACGGCAGCCTGAGAGGCTGCGCCACATCCGCCTTCCGATACGCGATCATGTGGAGAGACGCATCCATGCCCGTTTCCGCTGATTCGAGTGCTCGCTATCAGGTCATCGTCGCGCTGCTGGCGGCCCTGATTTTCGTGGGGTGCATCGTGAGTCCGCCCTCCCTGATGGACGACGTGGACTCGGTGCAGGCGCAAATTGCCCGCAACATGCTGCAATCCGGCGATTGGGTGACGGCGCGCCTGGATGGCGTTGCCTACCTGGAGAAATCTCCCCTTAAATACTGGATGATCGCGGTGTCGTTCCTGATCTTCGGGGTGCATGATTGGGCGGCGCGGATTCCCATTGCGCTTTCCACGGTGCTGCTGTGCTGGGTCACGGCGCGCTTCGGCGCGTGGGGCGCGCCCCCTGGGCTCCGGCGCCACGCGGGCTTGTGCTCGGGCACCGTGCTGGCCACCAGCGTGGGGCTGTTTCTCTTCACGCGCATCCTGATCCCGGACGTGGTTCTCACGCTGGCCATCACCCTCGCGCTGTGGAGCCTCTTGCGCGCCATCGAGGAAGACGAGCCGCATCCGGCGCGCTGGGCCATGCTCATGTGGGCCTCGATGGGAACCGGGCTGCTGCTGAAGGGGCTGATCGCGGCGTGTTTCCCAATGGCCGCCGGGCTGTTGCACCTCGGCTTCACCCGGCAGTTGTTCCGTCGCCGAACCTGGGCGCGGCTGCGGCCGTTCTCCGGCATCCTGCTGTTCCTGGCGATTGCGGCGCCCTGGCATGTGCTGGCTACGCTGCGCAACCCTCCATATTTCGATTTCACCATGCACAGCGAGAGGGGCTCCTACCATGGGTTCTTCTGGTTCTACTTCATCAACGAGCACGTTCTGCGGTTTCTGAACCTGCGCTATCCGCGGGATTACAACACCGTGCCGCGGGCCTGGTTCTGGCTGTTTCACCTGCTGTGGCTGTTCCCCTGGAGCGTGTACTTCCCCGCGGCGCTCAGACTGAGTTACCGTAAGCCGGACCGGGCGTCGAGGGTGCGGCTGATGGCCTTGTGCTGGAGCGGATTCATTCTGGTGTTTTTCACGTTTTCCACCACGCAGGAGTATTACTCCATGCCGTGCTATCCGGCGCTGGCGCTTCTGCTGGGATCGGCGATCGCCGGCCAAGACCCGTGGCTGCGGTACGGCACCAGGGCGATTGCGGTGGTGGCCACGCTGGCGGCGGCGGCCATCGCCGCCATCCTGTGGATGGTTCGCGGGCTGCCCACGCCCGGTGACATTGCGGGGACGCTGAGCCAGAACCCGGAGGTCTATACGCTGTCGCTGGGCCACATGACGGACTTGACGCTGCGGGCGTTTGCTTATTTGCGGCTGCCGCTGGCGGTGGCGGGGGTGGCGTTTGCGGTGGGCGCGGCGGGGGCCTGGCGGCCCGCCGGCCGGAGGCTGGTGCCACTGGCTGCGTTAGCGGCCATGATGGTGCTGTTCTTCCATGCCGCGCGGCTGGCGCTGGTGGTGTTCGATCCTTACATGTCTTCGCGGCCGCTGGCCGAGGCGCTGCTCCAGGCGCCACCGGGAAAGCTGATTGTGGACGACCAGTATTACACCTTCTCTTCGGTTTTCTTCTACACCAACCGGCGCGCGCTGTTGCTGAACGGGCGGGTCAATAACCTGGTATATGGGTCTTACGCGCCGGACGCGCCGAAAGACGTTTTCATCAACGATCGCGACTTGGCCGAGCGCTGGCCGCGCCCGGAGCGGTACTACCTGGTGGCGGAAGGGCCGCAGGCGCCGCGGCTCGAGAAGTTAGCAGGCAAAACGGCCTTGCGCGTGGTGGCCGCGAGCGGCGGCAAATTCCTTTTCACAAATAGATAGAGACCCGCCGGGCGGCGGCGTGGAAAAACGCTTACCGCGGCAAGGGCGGGTCGTACTGCACGGATCGATTCAAATAGCGGGCGAAGGGCGATTCGGATTTGGCGCCTTCCGCAAAGCACTTGAAGGCTTCTTCCTCACGCCCGTCGGCCCGCAGCAAGATGCCTTCCGAATATAGAAGAAGGCTCTTGTCTGTCGATCCGCCGCTGGTGCGAATGCCCTCCAGGGCGGTTTCGATGGCCCGCGACGACCCTGCCGGGTTGGTCAAGCTGGCTGCCAATAACGGAAATCCGTGGTCGGGGGACGATAGCGGAGCGCTGGCTTTGGCGATTCTACTCCATCTTTTGGAGGCGGCCTTCTTGTCGCCGCAGAGCCACTCGGCAAGCCCGAAATAGAATTGCATGCGGGGTTGCTTGGCCCAGCCGCCGAATCCGTAAAAGGTGAAAGGCAAAGCCTTGTTCTCGGGAGCAAAATCGTCGATGCGCACGTCCAGGTCGGCGCAGTCGCCTGAAGAGGCGGCCGAAACAAGTGCCCGCAGTTGCCATTCGGCGTAAGCCTGGCGGACTTCCGCCGGCTGCTTCTCTTCGGGAAAATTCTTCTCCTGAAACACGTTGGCCGCGCCGTTCAGGTCGTTTGCCGCCAGCAACGTCAATGCAAAGTTGGCGGCTTCGGCGGGTGTGGAGAACGACGCGGGAGGCGGCGCCGCCGGCCGGCTGCCGCCGGAGCCTTTCACGACACTCGCCAGCAACTGCTTGAAATCGCCGTCATCTGGATGCCTGGTGAGAGCTTCCCGGATGAGGCCCTCGGCGAGATCGTTCTTCTGGGCGCCGATCAGCACGCGCGCGACAGTTCCGTAATAGGAGGCGATGCCCTCGGCAGCCGGTCGCGCCTTCTGCCATTCCGCCAGAGCTTCCTCCGTCATACGGCGGTTGAACAGAAGGCAGCCCAGCAGATAATGCGCCGTGTAGTCCACGGGTTGGTGCTCGATGGCCGCGCGCAAAACGGGATACGACGAGGCACGATAAGGGTGCACGTAGAGCGCCAACTGCCCGGATGCCCGGCGGAAATCGTCCGCCGGAGATTGTCCCAGCCGCGCTCGCGCGTACCCGCGGTTGTAGGCGATCAGCGGATAGGCGTTTGGCGACACAGCTCCGGGCTCGGTCTCCAGCTCGGCCACCTGGGGATAGCCGCGGTCCAGCAGAGCGATGGCGTCTTCATAGAGTCCGATCGCGAAATAGTCGTCGGCAAGGTCCAGCACCCATTCCGGATCGGCCGCCAGGTGTAGCCAGATGGCTGAATCTTCCCGCCCGAGCAGGGTGCCCTCGACGCGCAGCAGCGAGTCCATGGGATTGGCTGCCAGGTGCTGTGCCAGCGCGGCCTGGGCGTCGGCGGTCCGGCCAAGGCGGCGGAGCAATGCGATCTCCAGACCCGCGGCATGGCCGGCGCCGTGAGCCGCCAGGGCATGCATCGTCTCCACGGCGGTCTTCCGGTCGCCCGCCCGCGCGGTGGCGCAGGCCAGTTGGTATTGGGCCGCCAGACCGAATCGCGAATCGCCCGGCACGGATTGCCACAACCGCCGGGCGGCGCTATCGTCACCCGATTCAGACCGGGCCACGCCGAGGTAGTACGTGACTTCCCCGTCGGACGGATCCTCCTTGTGAACCTCAGTCAGACTTTCCAGCGCCTCGGCCCACCGGCCCAGCGTGATGGAAAACCTCCCGGCCGCTCTGCGCAACGCGAGACTCTGGGGAGCCGCCGACAGAGCGGCCCGGTAGCCGCGGGCCGCCCGGTCGAGCAGCCGGATGAGTTCATCCTGCTCGCCCGCGGCCAGCGCCTCCTGTTCCGGCGTGCGTCCCCCGGGAGCGGGATTGACCGGGCCGCCGATTTTCACTTCCGTGGGCCTCACGGCATCGTAAGTGTCTTCCTGATGAGCCAGCATCACCTGGCCCGAGGCGTCTTTCAACTCGACCCGGAATTTTCCGGCGGCGCTGACAGAAGGTGTCTCGGCGTGAAAGGCGGCGGCGGGGTCCAGGTCGGCGTCTTGCTGGTAGACGATCCGATCGCCCTTGGTCACGGTCAGGCGGGCATGCGGTGCCAGGCGCGTGACGTTCAAGTCGATGGCGGCCTTGACGCTGCCGCCGGGTTGCGGCTTGCGCTCGAGAAACACAACCGCGTCACGGGTCGCGCGCGAGATCCCACCCGTGTCGCGCGTGGGGATCCAGAGTTCGGTGAACGAACGGGATTGCTGGGGCTCGAGAAACTCCATCATTTCCTGCGTGGTCTCGAGGCCGGCCTGGATTTCGATATAGCCGCTGTGGTCGTCGCTCAGCCTGTCCTTATAGCCTTCGTTGCGATTCCCCCAAACCCATATTTTCTTTCCGGGAAGTTCCTGGGGGGCGGCCCAATGCGCCACGCCGGTGCGCGACCGGGCGTTGTACTCGGCAAAAAAAGGTTCGCGGCTGCCGTAGGCGAACAGGCCCAGGTCTCCGGCGAAGCGGGCGGTGTTGCTCAGATCGATTCTGGCTGCGTTCACCGGCCAGGAATCCAGGACGCCCGCGCCATGGGGAGCCGTCACCCACATCGGGTAAGTCAACTGGAGCCCGCCATCGGGCAGGCGGATGGCGGCGTTGCTCCACCATTGAAAGGGCTGGCGCACGTACCCCGGATTGCTCAGCCAGACCTTTTCTTCCAGGACCGTGCTGCCGGGATGCAGGGTATAGGCCACCCGCCATTCCATGCCGCTGACGCGATCGCGCGCGCCGACAAAAACCGTGGCGCTGCCGTCCTCATGGGTCGCCGTGGCGAAATTCACGGGCGACACGGTCAAACGGCTGTGAGCGATCGGAAAACTGGTCTCGATGCCGCCGGCAATCCAGGCGCCGCGCGGCGCCAGGTCGCCCTTCTTCATGGCGGAATTGGCGTAGAACATATCGGCGCCGGACAACTTGTCGCGGCAGGTATAGAGGTGGCCTCCCTGGTCTGGCAGGATGCGGCAATGCAGGTACTCGTTTTCGAGGTTGAGAACGCGCCAGGATGCGTTGTACTTCTCGCTGGTCATGTTGAGGCGCAGAGTGTACGGGTAGACGGAGCGGTTTCCAGTTCCCGCCAGCGCCAGTTGGTCGAACGGGGGTACCGCGTCGGGCGGCCGCTCGCGGTAGGTGGGGAGCGTGATGCTGTCCTGCCACACGCGGACCCTGCTCACCTGCGCGCATAGCACCAGCGACAGGAAGCCGAACGCGAGAATGCCCCTAAGTCGAACCATGCCGCCAAGAAACGACTGTAGAATACCACAGGCGATGCGGCCACCGATGGTGGCCGCGAGCCATGGCAAATTCCTCTTCACAAAAAAATTGAAACAATCGTACCCCTGTTTTCAATCACTTGGACATCTGGACCCGGCTGAAGGGGAGATCCGGGGTGCTACTCTCGAATTGGGAACAGGGTTGCGCGGCTTCGCGGATTCGCGAAGCCGTTTTTTTTTGAGGAGCACGAATGGAAACCATGGAGAACGAAGAAGAGAAGGCTCCCAAAGCTTGCAGGGAATGCACCCGTTGGAACGAGATGAAAGAGCGAATCCGGATTTCGGCGCTCTTGGAGAAGGCCATTAACGGGATCGAGGATCGGCTTACGGCCAAAGACTTCAAGCCGACCATGGGGGATTACCTCAAACTACTGCAGATCGAAAAGGAACTCGAGCAGGAAGAAATTAAGGAGATCAAGGTCACATGGGTCGAACCGCCAGTGACGTCCGACTCCGCGAAATAGCTTATGACCCGCTGCCTTCGCAAAAAAAGTTTCACGACTCGGCGGCCCGATTCAAGGGCTTCTCGGGACCCATCGGCAGCGGGAAGAGCCAGGCGCTCTGTCAGGAGGCCGTCCGCCTCAGCTATCAGAACCAGGGGCGCACGGGACTGCTGGGCGCACCGACCTATCCCATGTTGCGGGATACGACGCAGGCGACGCTGTTCGAGATTCTGGATGGGAACAAGATTCCGTTCGATCACAACAAGGCGGAGAACACGCTGATCATGCGCGACACGCAATCCAAGATCCTGTTCCGGCCAATGGACGAATTCGAGCGGCTGCGCGGCACCAACCTGGCATGGTTCGGCCTCGACGAGCTGACCTATACCCAGGAAGAAGCGTGGGTACGCCTGGAGGGGCGTTTGCGCGACCCCAAGGCTAAGCGCCTTTGCGGCTTTGCGGCGTGGACGCCCAAAGGCTACGACTGGGTCTACCGGAGGTTTCTGGCGAAGCCGGTCAAGGGGTACGAAGCGATCATCGCCCAGCCGCGCGAGAACCGGTACCTGCTCGAACGCATTCCGGATTATTACGACCGACTCAAAGGCAGCTACGACGATCGGTTCTATCAGCAGGAAGTACTGGGCCTGTACCTGAGCCTGGATGCTGCGCGGGTATATGCTTCTTTCACGCGCAATGAACATCTTGCGGACCTGAGCCTCGATCCTGGCTTGCCGCTGCTCTGGGCGCTGGATTTTAACGTGGATCCCATGAGCTCGGTAGTCCTGCAATTGAAGCGCGGCAGGGTGCTGGTGCTGGATGAAATCGTGATGCGGCACGCCACTACTCGTGAGGCTTGCGGGGAGTTTTTGAAACGGTTCCCAAAACACCCGCCCGGCGTCGTGGTCTACGGAGACGCTTCGGGGAACCAGCAACACACCACCGGAGCTTCGGACTACGACATGATCCGCGAGTACCTCAAAGTCCACTCCACCATGCCGGTGAGATACAAGGTGCCGAAATGTAATCCGGGCGTCCGGGAACGGATCAATCTCACGAACGCCAAGCTGCGATCGGCCGCCGGCGAGATCGGGCTGCTGGTGGACCGCAAGTGCAAGGAACTGATCATGGATTTCGAGCAGGTGGCTTTCAAGGCCGACACCTACCAGATCGACAAGGACCGGGACCGGCTGAGAACGCACCTGTCCGACGCGCTGGGGTATCTGCTCTGGCAGGAATGCAGGCCGCTCCCGATTGTCGGCGAGCGGCAGGAGCCATTGTTATAACCATGCAAAACATCAACCGGGAACATCCCGAGTACATCGCGCGCAAGGCGATGTGGAAGCAGTACAAAGACCTCTACGCGGGCGGCGAGCGATTGCGCGCGGACGCTTCGGAATACCTGGTGCGCCGGCACAAAGAGCCCGGCGACATCTACCAGGAACGGCTGAGCCGCGTGTTCTACGAGAACTATATCGGGTCGATCGTCGACTGGTATGCGGCGACGCTGATGCGGCGTGAGCCGATCCTGTTGTTGGAAGGAACCGACACCGCCGCCAAGAGCTTCTACACCACGCTGGCGGACGATTGCGATTTGAAGGGAACCAGCCTCAGCGAGTTCTTCCGCCAACGATTCGTCGAGACCATGGTGTGCGGCAGCAGCTTCATCGTGGTGGACTTTCCGCGGGCTGGTCCGGAGGGATCCCCCGCCCTGCTGACGCGGGCGGAAGAGGACGCTTCGGGACGGTCGCGCGCCTACCTGGTGGACTACGGACCCGACGAGGTCATCAACTGGAACTACGACCCGTCGGGCGGTCTCGAGTGGGCGGTGATCCGCACCTCCTGCCTGCAACAATCCCAGGTCACGGATGCGAAATGGGAGCGCGAGACGCGCTGGATCTATTACGACCGCGAGAACTTCTTGATGTACCGCCAGACGGGCGATTCCAGCCCCATCGAGCTGATGGACCAGGGGCGGCACGGCCTGGCCTCGCTACGGCGGGTGCCCATGTTCCAGATGAAGGTGTCCGAGGGGTTGTGGCTGCTGAACAAGGCCGCGCTTCTGCAACTGGAACACTTCAACAAGTCCAACGCGCTTTCGTGGGCGCTGACCATGGGCCTGTTCGCCAGTCCGGTGGTCTATTCGGACCGGGAGTTCAAGCAAATTGTAGGCGAGTCCTATTACATCCAGCTCGGGCAGGACGACCGGTTCGGATGGACGGAGCCGGAGGGAAAGGTCTACCAGATCGCGGCCGACAACCTGAACCAGTTGAAGGACGAAATCTACCGCGTCTGCTACCTGACGATCCAGGCCGGAGAATCGGGCGGCGGAGGCCGGCAGTCCGCGCTGAGCAAGCAGTTGGACTTCAACACCACGCAGGAGGTGCTGCGCGGGTACGGCGATGCCGTGAAAGAGACCATGAGGCAGGTCTTGTGGGCCATCGCGGCCGCGCGGCAGGACGGGATTTCGATCGGCGTCTCGGGGCTGGACGAATTCGACATCGACGATCTCAGCACGGAGTTGGACGACGCCAAAAAACTGCTGGATCTGGGGATCGGCTCGGAGACGTTGACTAAGCAGCTCTTCAAGAGGCTGGCTTTCAAGTACCTGAGCGACGCGCGGCAGGAAGTCAAGAACCAGGTGGCGGAGGAGATCGATCGGATGAAGTACCAAGAGGGAGTTTCTTAGGAGGCATATGGAAGGCATCGACGTTCAAGCGATCGTGCGGCAGGCAATCGAGGAGTTCGCGACCAATGAGCAGTCCAAGAATGAGCCGGCTTACAAGGCGGAACTGCAGGAGGAGCGCAAGCGCAGGGAGCAACTGGAGCGCAGGCTGAACGAGCTGGTGGCGGAGAACAAGCGCAGCCGCCAGATGGCCGCGGAAGCCGAGCGCAGCTCGGCGGTGAGAGCCGAACTGCAGCGGCTGGGCGTGGCGAAGATCGACCTTGCGTTCAAGGCGGTGCAGGACGGGATCGTGCGGACCGAGGACGGGCGGCTGGTGGCCCGGAGCGAGGCCGGCGAAACGCCGTTGAAGGAGCACCTGGCGGCGTTCGTCAATGAGAATCCGGAGTTTCTGCCGGCTCGCATAGCCGGAGGAACCGGGATGACCGCCACCTTCAAAGCGCCGTCCACGGGCAGAGAAACGGTGAGCATCGAACAGATCCGCCCGGGCATGAGCGCGGAAGAGATGCAGCGGGTACGAGAGGAAATCGTGCGCGTGGCGTCGCAGACTCTTCGGGGTCTGTAGTAACAACCGGCCCAAACACAGGCGGCCGGCAACAACAATCAAGTCAAGGAGAACGAATGGCAGCTATTACCTCAACTAACGTCGCAAACGCGATTGTCAAGCTGGTGGCGGCGGACGCATTGCCGGTGCTGGTCGGGAACCTCGTAATGGGGAACCTGGTGAATCGCGATTACGAGCCGGTGCTGGCAAATGCCGGCGACACAGTAAACGTACCGATTCCCCCGACGATGTTGGCGAACAACATTCTCGAAGGCTACGCGGTGCAGACGCAAACCCCCAGTCTGGGAAACGCGCAGATCGTGCTCAATACGCACGTGGAAGCGACTTTCCAGATTCCGGACGTGACCAAGGTGCTGGCGGTTCCCGACCTGCTGAAGATTTATATGCAGCCGTCGGTGGCCGCCATCGCGCAGAGAATCGAGACCGACCTTCTGAGCCTGTACGCCGGTTTCTCCACCACGGTGGGAACGGCAGCGACGCCGATTACGGAAGCCGTGATCGACGCGGCGGAGACAGCGCTCTTCCTGGCGAAGGTTCCGCCGCAAGAGCAGAAGTTCATTGTGGTGGACGCGGCGACCTATTCGACCTGGCGGCAGATTCCGCGCTTCAGCGAATTCCAGAATTCGGGAGAAGCCGGCCTTCGCGCCATCATCGAAGGCACGATCGGGAAGATCAAAGACTTCTTCGTCTTCCGCTCGCAGTTCGTACAGAAGACGGGCACCCCCACGGTGACCACCCACAACATGGCGTTCACCAAGGACGCCCTCGGCCTGGTGATCCGGCGGCTGCCGCAGCCGCTGCCCGGAACCGGCGCCATCGCGGAATACGCGGAGTTGGGCAACTTCGGGATGCGCGTGGTGATGAGCTACCAGCCGAATACGCTGGCGCAGCAATTCACGGTGGACGTGCTGTACGGCTGTGGCGTGCTGCGCAACAGCTCGGGCGTCCAGGTCAACACGTAGCAGGCAACCGCGAAATTCGGGGACAGACACCAGCGTCCGCGCGGCGCAGGGCCCCAAGGTGGGCACCCCCGCGCCTTGGGACGCGGGTGTCTCGCCCCGGTTTCATTCAGGAGAAATCAATGGATCTGAGGCTCTATTACCAGAAGATTCGCGACATGGAATCGAAGATCACGGAAGCGTTTCCAGTCGTGGTGAGCAATGAGACGGCGGACGGCGGAAAGCCGGGGGTCCTGACGGAAGTGACGCCCGGAATCGCCGCCAAGATGCTGGTGGAAGGCGTGGCGCGCCTGGCTACCGCCGAGGAAGCGACGGCGTTCCAGGCGGTGCAGGCGGAAGCCAAGCGAGTGGCCGATCAGGAGGCGGCGGCGGCCAAAGTGCAGTTCACGGTGCTGTCGACCACGGAGCTGAACAAACTGAAGGGCGCTTCGAAGTCCTCGAAAGACTAGGCGAACAACTATGGCTCTGTTCATAGACGGTCCCGCTTCGTCGATGGAAGACCTGGCGGCGCAGGATTCGCAGCTTCTCGACGTGGCCAGCGTCGAGGGAATCGACGTCACCCAGAAACTGGCGCTGGCCCAAGGCGAACTCGCCCTGGAGCTGAACGCGCTGTTGACCAGGCTGAGCTACGTGGACCAGTTGTTCTGGCTTGCGCCCCAGCCGGACCTCGGCAGCGTGGTGGTAACGCCGGCGCTGAAGTTGTGGCACACCTTTCGCAGTTTGGAAATGGTTTACAGCGACGCGTTCAACAGCCAGTTGAATGACCGCTACGCCGGCAAGCGCGACCAGTTCCACTCGAGGGCGAAGTGGGCCTACGAAGCGCTGGTTCAGGCCGGTATCGGCGTGGCGTCGGTCCCCGTGCCGCGGGCGGCAACTCCGGCGGTGACGGCAGCGGCGGCCCCGGCGCCGGGCGTTCCGCTGCCGGACGAAACTTACTACGTGACCATGGCCTGGGTCAACGCCGCGGGCGAAGACGGGGCGTGCGCCGTTCCAGCAACCATCGCGACCACGGGGAGCTCGCTGCTGGTCCAGCCGGCAGGCGCTCCGCCAAAAACCGCGGCGGGATGGAACGTCTATGTAGGCGTCGGTCCCGATTCGATGGCGCTACAAAATGGATCGCCCATCGCCATCGGGCAAACCTGGCTGCAACCGGCGGCCCTGGCGGCGGGGCGGCCGCCGGGACCGGGGCAATGCCCCAGTTATCTGAAGCCGGTTCCACGGGTGATCCAGAGGGGCTGATGACGGCGAAGATCGGAAGCGCAACAACGGCCAAAGTGATCGAACGCATCACGGGCGCCAGCGGCGTGAATTCGAGCCTAGCCGCGCTCGCGCAAGCGGACCAGGCGCTGGCCGGTCCGCTGGACATGGCGCAGGTACGCGCGCAGAACGTGGCGGCGGACCTGGCGGAACGCAGCAGCACGGTGAAGTACCCGGTTGTGAACGTGTACTGCGAGAAGGTGACGAACCGGTTGACGGAGAAGTTTCGGACATTCTCCGGCACGGCGCAGATGACCATTGAGGTTCGACATTCCCAGGACCGGCTCGAGGGGATCCAGGACAGCCTGCAGCTCTACACGGACGCCGTGACGCAGGTGCTGGCCTCGGGCCGCGGCGATTGGGGCGATGGGATGTTTTACGGCGGCGAGTACGAAGCGTCTTTCGGAGCCGTCAAGCAAGGCGGGAAGAATTTCATCCAGGTGGCCAAGGTCACCTTCGAGATTGGAGTGAGTAAAAGCTAGTATGGCCTCTTATATTTCCTCGAACGAAAACCGGTTCTACACGGCGCTAGAAACGAGCTACGGCCAGGTGGGATCGATCACATCCGGTAACCGGATTCCGGCTCTGAAGCTGACGGTCCAGCAGAAACTCGACGCTGCGCAGCGGAAGGACAAGACGGGCAGCCGGACGTTTCCCGGCGAGGCGCCGGGCGGCAGACGGCGCACGAATTTCGAGCTGCATACCTACATGACGAGCTGGCAGAAAACGGGCGGCAACCCGGGATATGGCCCGCTGTTTCAGGCGGCATTAGGGGGCGCGCCGCTGCAGTTCGCCGGCGGGACGGCGGCATCCAGCACGGCTGGCGGAAGGCTGGGGTTCGCAGCACCACACGGGCTCGGCGCGGGGCAGGCGGTCTCATACGCGGGGGAGATCCGGTTCGTGGCCGCGATCGTGGATGCCAGCACAGTGCAACTGAACGCGCCGTTTACCATCCTGCCCGGGACCGGCGCGGCGCTGGGCGCCGCGGTCACCTACGGGCCCGCGACGGAGCTGCCGAGCGCCAGCATATTCGACTACTGGGACCCGGCGACGGCGGTGCACAGGCTGCTGTGCGGGGCGGCCGTCGACCAACTGGAAATCCAGGTGAACGGCGATTACCACGAGTTCCACTTCAGCGGCCTGGCGCAGGACGTGCTCGATAGCAGCAGCTTTTCCTCCGCCAGCGTCGGACAACTTCAGAGCTTTCCGGCGGAGCCGGCGCTGGCCGCGTTCGACTATTCGATTGTGCCGGGGAACATGGGCCAGGCGTGGCTGGGATCTTCGCCGTCGCAGTTCCTCACCATCACCAGCGCATCCATCGTTCTAAAGAACCAGCTGGACACGCGCTCCAGGGAATTCGGATCGAGCCTGCCGCGCAGCATTTCTCCGGGCCAGCGGTCCGTGACGGCGGCTTTCGAGCTCTTCAGCCAGGACGACGACGCTACCAAAGGTCTCTATCAGGCCGCCCGGCAGCAATCGCCGATCAGCGTCATGTTTCAGTTGGGCGTGGCCGAGGGACAGGTCATGGGCGTGTACCTGCAGAGCGTGATTCCGGAGGTGCCGGAGTTCGATGACGGCCAGAACCGCTTGCAGTGGAAATTCCGGCAATCGCGCGCGCAGGGCACGGTGGACGACGAAATCGCGGTGGCGTTCGCATAACCATGACCTACGAAAGCCTGAAAACGGTGGAGTCGCGGGTCGCGCACGGGGTGACTTTCACGCTGGCGAAGATCTCGTTCGGGCGCCGCGTGGAGCTGATGCGC
This sequence comes from Bryobacteraceae bacterium, assembly GCA_049516835.1. Classification (GTDB taxonomy): domain Bacteria; phylum Acidobacteriota; class Terriglobia; order Bryobacterales; family Bryobacteraceae; genus Fen-178. The sequence continues at coordinate 12,928 of JBEKSR010000018.1, forward strand.
AGGGTGCGGGAACTGGCCCGGCAAATGGAGTTTCTGGAGGCTGGCCAGGTGCCGGGCGACAAGATGGACGCGGCGCTGCTCCAGACGGAGATCGACCGGCTATTCCTGACGTGGGGACTGCGGGCCATATCGGGGCTGGAGCTGGACGGCGCGGATGCCACACCCCAACTGCTGGCGGAAGCCGGGCCGGAGGACCTGTTCCGGGAAGCGCTGGCGGCGGTGCGGGCAGAGACGGGACTGACCGAGGCGGAACGAAAAAACTGATTGTCGCCTTCCACTTTCAATTCTCCAACCAGGCCGGTTGGAAGTGCGACGTCTGCCGGAAGTCCGGCCTGGAGAAAAAGCGCCGGTGCGGGTGGCTGGCGATGGGCGAGGACCCCAGCGGGCCGCTGGTCTGGGCGAGAAGGGATGTGGCGCTCAGAACCTGCCCGAAGCCCTATATCACGGCTGAGAGCCAGACGCTGGTGGAGGAGTTCTTTGTGCGGCGCCGGCTGCGAGGGATGCATTTTGCGGAGCTGAGCGCGCGGCAAGTGGAAGCGTTCGTGATTCTGGAAAGGGCTTTTGCCGCGGAGATCAACCATGGCCAGCACAACACAAGATAAGCTCTACGAAGCTTTTGTCGCGATATCGGGGCAACGAGATTCCAACCTGGATGAAACGCTCGATAGCGGCGCGGAGATTGCTGCCTCACTGAGCGACATGGTGAAGCAAATCGGCGAACTCCAGGGAAGCAGCGCGGCGCAAGCGGCGAGCGGCAGCAGCACCGCCACTGCGGGCACAACCAGCGGCAGCAGCAGCGCCACTGCAAGCACAACCAGCGGCGGCGACAGCAGCACCACCGCGGGCACAACCGGCGGCGGCGGCGCCTCCCCTGCGAGCACAGCCACCGGCGGCGGCGCCTCCCCTGCGAGCACAGCCACCGGCGGCGGCGCCTCCCCTGCGAGCACAGCCACCGGTGGCGGCGTCACGCCAGAGGCAATCGCAGCCACAGTTCTGGAGAGCGGGCTGGGCATGGTCCCGTTGGTCGTCGGGTTGCTGGAGCTGTTCGGAGGCGGAGGGACGCCGGTGCCGCCGGCGCTGGTGAAATATGCGATGCCGGACCCGATCTACTTCGAGGGTGCGGACACCGGCAGTGACGTGAGCGGCGCCGACTACGACCAGATGGGAATGCCGAGGGCGTACAGCGCGGCGCCCAGTGCAACGAGCGCGCAGGCCAGCGGGATGGCAGCTCCGGGCAGCGGCAGCGGGAGCGCGGCCGGCGGCGTTCCGGCGCCGCAGATCACCGTGAACGTCCAAGCCATGGACTCGCGCTCGTTTCTGGACCATAGCAGCGAAATCGCGCAAGCGGTTCGCGACGCGATGTTGAACCTGAATTCGATCAACGACGTGGTGAACGATCTCTAACATGCCCACCTTTCCCAAGCTAAAGACGAACGCGGTGGCGCAGTATCCGGCCATCAGGGCCTTCCGGTTTCAAAACCAGCCGCTGCGATTCGTGGACGGAGTGGAACAACGCTACCGGGACTCGGCCGGGCCGCTGCGCCGCTGGGAGATCCGCCTGGATGCGCTGGATGAGAGCGAAATGGCGGAGCTGGAACAATTCTTCGCCGACAACCAGGGAGGCTTCGGAAACTTCGCATTCACCGATCCGTGGGACGGAACTCAATACGCCAATTGCAGCCTGGCGAGCGACGAACTGGACCTGACCGCGATGGCGGAAATGCAGGGTAAGACCTCGCTGACCGTGATCGAGAACCGGGGATAGCACATGCTGGTATACCCACAACTCGCCACCGGAGCTTTGATCCAGTTTCCGGTTCGAAAGCGGCGCCGTTTGCGAACGATTGTGAATACGTCTCTGGACGGGAGGCCGATCAAGCTGGCCGATCCGGGGGCGGAAATCACCGAATGGCAGTTGGCGTACGCGGGTTTGACCGATGACGAAGTTGCCGCCTTGCAGCAGTTCTTCGCGGCCACCGAGGGAACCCTCAATAGTTTCACGTTCCTGGATCCAACCGCCAACCTTTTCGCCTGGAGCGGCAAGCTGGACCATGCGGCTTGGGCCAAGGAGCCGTTCATTTCGATTGCGGGCGGAATCGCGGACCCGGCGGGCGGGACGAACGCATGGCGCCTCGCCGATTCCGGCGGCGGCGCTCAGAACATTTCCCAGACGTTGGCCGCGCCGGCGGGGTACGTGTACTGCTTCAGCGTATTCGCGCGGTCGCCGCAACCCACCGCGGCGACCCTGCTGCACGGGGCCAATCGCGCCGATCGAACCCTGGGAACGGACTGGAGCCGGATCGCCATGACAGCCAGCGGCGACGCTTCGGCGGAATCGATCGCCTTTGGCGTGGAGCTGCCGGCCGGGGGGTCCGCGGATGTATTCGGCCTGCAAGTGGAACCGCAGGCCGGCGCGTCGGTATACAAAGCGACCACCACGGGCGGCGTCCATGAAAACGCGCGATTCCGCGATGACGTCCTCTCCATAACCACAACCGGCGTGAACCGCCACTCCGCCACGGTGAACATCATTCATGCAAACCATCTCTGAGCTGAAGGAACAGCCGGTCACGGATACACCGCTTCTGGTATTCGACTGCGTGCTCTCCAACGGCCAAACGGAACAGTGGAGCACGCACCAGGTGACGGTGGGCGGATCGACGTACCAGCCGCGAGTTCTTCAGCACAGCGTTTTCGATATCCAGACAGCGTCCGACCAGGGCATCGACGGAAGCCCGCGAATCTCGGTTGTGCTGGCCAACGCCGACTCGCACTTTTCGGAAATCGAGCGCGCGACTGGATGGAAGGGCGCGCGGCTGACGGTCGCGTTCCTCTTTTACGATTTGCGAAACGACGCCCCGTTGACCGATCCGGCGGTGGTGTTTCAGGGAATCTGCAACCCACCGGACCAGATCAAGGAATCGACATTCCGCCTGACGGCCATCAACCGGATGAACCTGCAACGGCTGCTGCTTCCGCAGGTCCGCATCCAGCGGAGATGCCCTTGGGAGTTTCCGGCGACGCTGCATCAGCGGACCGAGGCCGTCGACGGCGGCGCGAACGGCAAGTACTCGCGCTACTACCGTTGCGGCTATTCCGCCGGGGTCGCCGGGGGAACGGGCAACCTCGATGGCAGCGCGCCGTTTACGTCTTGCGGGTACACGCGGCAGGACTGCCAGGCGCGAGGAATGTTCACCCGGTTCGGCGGGATCGAGTTCGTTCCGCCGGCGATCTCCGTGCGCGGTTACGGAAAAGATTGGTCGACATCGGCCGTTTCGGACAACCAGGCGCGCTATAACGACTACGTTCCGATGGTGTACGGCACGGCCTGGTGGGAGCCACTGGTGGTGTTTGCGCGCAACGACGGCAACCTCACCCGGATGGAGGCGCTCCTGGGAATCGGCGAGATCGAGGGCGTGCTGACGGTGCTGGTGAGCGGCGTCGAGATTCCCCTGGGAGTCTCCGGCAGGAACATGACCGGCACGGGCTGGTACAACATTCAGACGCTGGGGACGCGCGACGGCGCGTTCGACTACAACTTTCTGGACGGAAGCGGGAATCCGGCGGGAGACCCTTATGGCAGCATGGCGTACCTGTCCGTGGTGGTCCCCAACCAACTGAACAATGGGACTTCGCTGCCCACCGTGAAGGTGCTGGCGCAGGGTCTGAAGGTGCCGGCCTATGCGGCGGACGGAACGTACATCAGCGACCAGTTCTCGAGCAACCCCGCATGGATTCTGCTGGACGTTCTGCGGCGGAGCGGATGGGCCGCCTCGGAAGTCGACATCCCCAGCTTCGCGGCTGCCGCGGCATATTGCGATGAATCGATCGACTCGACGGACCTGAACGGCAACCCCGTCACGCTTCCACGGTTTCAGTGCAACCTGGTCTTGCAAAACCGTCGCAGCGGCGGAGACGTGGTCCGCGGCGTCCGCAATGCCGCGCGGCTTTACCTCACCTATGGGCCGGGAGGGGTACTGCAGTTGCAGGTGGAGAACACGGCGGCGCTGGAGCGGCCTGTCAAGCCGGGCTGGTCAAACGGCACGCAACCACTGAACGGCGGCTGGCCGAGTTACGAATTTGGAGACGGAAGCAACGGCTTTTCGGGAATCCTGAGGCGACCGAATGGCGAGCCGAGCGTGACCGTGACGGCGCGCAGCATCGCGGATACGCCGAACCGCCTTTCGGTGGAGTTTCAGGACGCGCTCAACGGCTACCAGCAGGACAGCTATGAGCTGGTGGACCCGGCCGACATCGCCCTGGCCGGACAGGAGGTTTCCAAGACACTCCCGGCGCTCGGCCTTCCGCATTACGACCAGGCGGCCCGGATTCTGAAATTCAATCTCGATAAGTCGATTCGCGGGAACACCTACATCGAATTCGATACCAGCGTAAGAGCCTTCGGGATCCGGCCGGGAGACCTGATTACGGTCACCTACCTGAAGGAGGGCTTGAATCGCCAGCCGCTGCGGGTTCTGAAGATTTCGCCGGCCACCAACTACCGGACTTCCACCATCACGGCGCAGATTCACGACGACGCGTGGTACTCCGACACCAACGGCCAGGTGACTTCGCCCGGAGGGGTGACGCAGGGGAACGCCGGCGTCGGCATACCGAGGCCTCTGATAGGCACCGTAGTGGACGATAACGGAGACGTTCAGTTCGGCGTTGTGGAATCGACGGCCACGAGCGGCGATGGCACGGTGGAAACGAGCGTATCGGTCAGTTTCGTTCCGCCCGCGGGCCCCGGGAACGGATCGGCGGTCGCCGGCCCGGGCATACCGTTGTTAAGCCTGGCGCCCACGGTTGGAACGGGCGGAACGCTGCAGGGCGGGGAGACGCTGTATTACGCGGTCTCCGGCGAGGACAGCGGAGGAAACGAGAGTGCGCTGTCATTCATCGTCCGGGCGTCGATCTCGAACGATGGGAGCAGTGTGACGCTCTCGGGGTTGAGTTTCGCGCCGCGTACAAGCGCGTTTCACGTGTATCGGGGAAGCACGCCGGCGGAACTCTTTCGCATCGCTTCGGACCAGGCGCTGGCCGGCCAGTTCACGGATACGGGTCTCGCCGATCAACTGATTGCCCCTCCCGATTCCAATTTCGATCACGCCAACTTCTACTGGCGGATGGAGCTGCAACCGGAAAGCGCGGTGACGCTGCACTCCTCGGCGTCGGTGGGAAGCGGATCGCTGCAAATGACCGCCAACCGTTACCGCAGCATGATGGCGCGGATCACGCGAGGCACGGGCGCCGGGCAAGAGCGCGCCATCGCGGCCAACGACGCCACCAGCCTGACAATCGCGCCCCCGTGGAGCGTGGAGCCGGATGCCACGAGTTTCTTCGTGGTGGCCGAGACTGGCTGGCGGTTCGGCGCGCTCACCAGGAGCAGCCCGGTGCAGTTTGCGGTTCCGAACCGGTCGGGAGAGGTGGTTCACCTCACCGGGCGCGCGGCCAACGTGAACGACGTGGAATGCGCGCCGGAGGTATCCACGGTTACGCGGTGGCAGATCGGCGGCGGCGGGACCAGCGACAGCGATGTTCCCCCCATGCCATTTTTCGGGCTAGGGCCGGGCCAGCGTGGCGGAACGGTGGAACTGAGCGGGGTCTCCTTTACGGACCTGACCAACACGCGGACCATTTCGGCGGCGACGCTGACCATGTACTACTGGAATGAATTGCAGGGCACGCCGGCCATTACGCTGGCCAGCGCCGTGGGAACTGACGATGTTCTGCTGAGCCTGAGCTCCGCCGGATCGGCGCAGCCCGGAAGCTTCATCCAGATTGAATTGGAGGTGATCCGCGTCGAGGCGGTCGAGAACAACGGCACACAGTACAGTGTGACACGAGCCATCCATGGCAGCCAGGCCGCGGCACACGCCGCACAAACGCCGGTCTATCCTCTCTTGAGCAAGACGGTGATCGCGCCGTTCCCGCCGGACTTTTTCGGCAGCCCCTACAGCGGAAGCTGGAGCTACCCCATTACGCTTCCCGATGTGCGGGTGGCAAGCGCCGAGTTGTTCGTCACGAACCAGAAGGGGAACAGCCCGGCCCAGGACATCTATCTGACCCACACCACCGACAGCGGGCTGCGCACGCTGTCGGGCGGGCAGTACTCCATCCAGGTGGACGGGTACCTGGCAGTGGATCAATCGGCGGCGCCGGCGCTGGTGATGGAGGCGTCGCACTCCGTGCGGGATGTGTACGCGGTGCTGGGTGCGCCCGCCGACGCCCCGGTCGAGCTCCAGTTGAAGGTCAACGGGGCGTCGTATTGCCAACTGACATTTGCCGCCTGGGCGACGATTTCGAACACCGTCGACGGCAATACACTGGGCCCGCTGCCATCGGGCGCGCAGGTGACGCTCTCCGTGCTGTCGGTGGGACAGACCGTTCCCGGCTCGGACCTCACCGTTATCATCCGACTCTGATGCCGGACCAACTCTCCAAACTGCGCCCCGACCGGGATTTGCAGTGTTACTTCCAGGAACCGTCGGCGGTGGCGGCGCTCAGCGGGACCAGCGTGAACGGATTCACCGTCTCGGGGTGCTGGAGGCAGCAATTCGACTGGGTGGTGGTGGAATGGAACCGCGACAACGTGTTCCATCATCCCGCGCTCCGCAACCTCCCCGACGGAGATCTGAGCGGATTGCATCTCAGCTACCAGGAAACCCGCACCAACTGCATCCCGCTGGATTCCACCACCTACGACTCCATAAGCTGGTCCTACCTGAGAATCTGGGAGGAATCCAACAACACCGAGAACTTCCATCGAGTTCCGATCCTCCAGTACGCCGTGGCGGTGGATGGCAGTTACGCGCAACCGGCGGTGGTGTTCGAGTTTCAAGGCGCGCCCGCCGCCGGGGATATCGTGGGACTGGCGTGGCTGGACCAGCACCCCAACTACTGGGTTGTGGCGGGGAACAGCGCGGCGGACGTGGCCAGCGGGCTGGCGGCCAACATCAACGCCCAGACCAGCGCCAGCAACGTCTCGGCCAGCGCCAATGGCAGCCAGATCACGCTGACCTATAATGGCGCGCCAGGGGCCAACGGGAACCGGGTGGGCGTATATGGGTGGGTGTACAGCCCCAACGGCGGCACGGGGGCGTGGTCGCCATCCTGGGCCATGTTCCAAGAGGGAACATCGCCCAGCCGCTGGCGCGTGAATCTCGATTTCAGCAATCTGAAGGATGAATTCGGAAACACCGTCACAACCACGAACGTGCGGAAGCTGCGCTGGACGTGGGCCGCGGACCTACAGTCCGGTGACTTCGCGCGAAGCGAGTTCGCGGTGGTGGTAACGAACTGGCAGGTTACTGGAACGAACATACAGTACAGCGTGGCGGGACCGGGCAGCCGGAGGATTGAAGACATCGCGCCGGAGATTTCCTACACCGGCGCGTGGGCGGAGGAGCGCGGCAATTACTCCGGAGGATCGATCCACCACACCACTACCCAGGGTAACCGCCTGCAATGCACGTATTCCGCCGCCGCGCACACACTGTACCTGGGGACGCGCTACTCCGACGACGGCGGACAAGTAACGGTGCAGGTGGATCGCAATCCGGCGCTGACTGTGAATCTGAAGCGATCGCTGGAGGACGTATTGTTGAGGGTTCCGCTGGGGCAATTCTCAGGGCTGGCGCAGCACACCGTCACGGTCGCTCACACCGGCAATACAGGGACGGACGTCTACTTCGATTTCCTGGAGATCGCCATCCCCACCGCGGACCTGCCGGTGTTCGCCGCCTGCCCCACCACCGCGCTGGCAACCGACTGGGACACGGACCACTCGCTGGCCATCGCGCCGGAAAGGACAGCCTGGCTCATCGGCACGCTGGGCTTCAGAGGCCGGGTCAATCATTATGCCGGCGCCATGTGGTTCTACGAATTGTCTTGCCCGGGCAACCAATACGCCTCGGCCACCATCGTGTTTACGGGCGCTCCGCGCTTCGGCGATACCACGACAGTCACGCTGGCGGGGACCCCGCTCCAACATCTCAACCTGATCGGCGATACGGCCGAGAGCATTGCGAAGGCCTTCGAGTTACTGATCACGGCCGGCTCGTCGGCGGTTTGGGCGCACGCCGACGGAACGACGCTCACCATCACCGCGCGCGCGATGGGATCGGACGGCAACGGTTTGACCGTCGCCACCGACACCGGCAACACCGACTTCACCGCGCAGGCCAGCCCGGCGGCGCTGGCTGGGGGCGCCGACGGGGCCTGGCACACCGATTTGAGCGCCACTCCCCGGCTGAATCGCGCCGCGCGTGATTGGAGCCGCAGCTTCTTCCAGGCCTTGAAGGGATACGGAATCGGCGTGGCAACGTCGTTCAGCATGGAACTGCGGCACGGAGACGACAGCCTGGCCGCGGGCATCGCCCAGAGGTATCCGAACGGCGACGCGGCGTGGCTGAACACTCCGGCGTTGCAGACCAACTTCTCGCCGGCCAGCACGGCGTTCTGGCAGCAGGTCTACTTAGACATGGCGGGGGTGATGGCGGACGCGGGTGTGACTCCGTATCTGCAATTCGGCGAGGTCCAGTGGTGGTACTTCGCCGCGCCCTCCGGCATGCCTTTCTACGACGATTACACCAAGAACATGTTCCAAACGGCGCACGGGCGGCCCCTGGGGACCATCACGAGCCAGAATGCGAACCCCGCCGCATTCCCCGACGAGTGCGCGTTTCTGCCAACCCTCATCGGCCAATTCACGCAGGCGATTATGGATTTCGTGCGGCAATCCCATGCGGACGCGCGCTTCGAGGTGCTCTATCCGCCGGACACCAACGATACCCCGCTGAACAAGCTCATCAATCTTCCGAGCGCCTATTGGACTCCCGCCAAGCTGGCCTGTTTCAAGACCGAAAACTTCACCTATACAGGGGACCGGGATCTGGATAAGGCGCGGCAATCCATCGAGCTGCCGATCGAGCTTGGGTTTCCGCCCTCGCAGAGCAGCCACCTGGTGGGCATTGGCGAGTACACCACGCCGTGGCCGAAAGAACGGCGGCTGGCTCTGGGCGAAGGGGTCGAGTCGGTGGTGCTATTTGCCCTGGATCAGTTCTGCCTGATCGGGTACGGGCTGCCGCTGGAGGAGGGTACGCGGCGGGCGTTGTACATGGGGGGGTAGGGGGGCTCAGCCAAGCGGCAGGCAAGCGAGATCCGGTATCGGCATGGTGCCGGGAGCGAGTTTACGTGATCCTGGTCCCCACCCCGCTATCCCTTCGAGCAGTCTTGGGGTATCCAGCGTTCCTGAACAGCCGCCGATAGCTTAGAATGATGCTTGACGCGATGTCCCTCGTCCGGCAACCGTCCCTGAAGTGGGACGACACCCAATTCGACCCGGCGCCGTTCGTGAAGGACGGTGCGCCCGAGCCGTTCTATGTCTCGGCGCTCGGCGCGCTCTACGCCGATGACTGCATGGCCGTGCTGCCATTCATCAAAGACGGGACCATCGACACAGTGTTCGCCGATCCGCCGTTCAACCTCGGCAAGGAATACGGAAGCAGGAGCAACGACGAGCTTCCTGACGACGAGTACCTCCGCTGGTGTAAGGCATGGACTAAAGAGTGCTGCCGAACTCTGAAACCGGGTGGCTCATTCTTCCTGTACAACCTGCCGAAGTGGAACATCCTGCTCGGCGCCTATCTGACCGAGCTTGGGATGACGTTCCGCCACTGGATCGCCATCGAGATCAGCGCCTGTCTGCCGATACCAGGCCGGCTGCACCCGAGTCACTACAGTCTGCTCTACTACTCCAAAGGAAAGCCAAAAACGTTCCGGCGCGTCAGGACCCCGATCCTGACCTGCCGGCACTGCGGGGGCGAGGTGAAGGACTACGGCGGGCACAGGGACGCAATGAACCCCGACGGCGTGAACCTCAAGGACGTCTGGACGGACATACCGCCTGTACGTCACTGGAAGTTCAAGTCGAAGGAGCGGCGAGCCAACGCCCTGTCCACCAAGATCCTCGACAGGGTGGTCGAGATATCTACTGTTCCGCGGGAGATTGTTCTGGACCCGTTCGGCGGCAGCGGCACCACGTTCGCGGTCTGCGAGAAGAAGAACCGGCGGTGGCTTGGGATCGAGATCGATTTCGCCAGGGAGATCGTCGAGCGAATCGAGAGCGGTGATATCCACAGCCACAAGAACGGCGATTTCGTCGAGGGCTGAGTCAGTCTAGAGCGCGGCCGTCCGTGCCCTTCGGGATCTTGGGTACGTTCTCGCTCGCCGCTTCGTGCTCGATCACCACGATCTCCAGGACCCCCTTCCGGCAGGGGACCGACTGCCAGAGGCGGAAGTATGGTTCGAGTTCCCTGATGTTCCCGATGCGGTCGGTGAGGTAGACGTAGAGCGCACGTGATGGCACCACGAGGGTACCTGCGGCGATTACTCCGTCGGTGAGCAGCATCGTCAACTTGTTCATGGAGCGGTGGCTGGAAGAAATGTTGCCGGTTTCCCACTCGACGACGATCGGACCTTCGGGGCCAGCGATCACGGCGTCGAAATCCCCCAGACCTTCGCCGAGGGCGTTCTTCGCGGGTCCCTCGATCTCCCAACCAAGGGACTTGAGATGCGCGACGAACCGATCGCGGATGGGCCTCACACCGTTGCCTTCACCTCTCCTCTTGCCGCTCTCAGGGTAGATCGTGAACGATCCGCTGCCGGGGGGCCACTCGCAAGAGCGCACGGCCTTGTGTATCTCATCTCTCATCCGCCGCCACTGTTGTGACCTGGCGTACGAGCCAATGCTGATGAGAGTGTGCACGGCGACGATCTTCATCGGCCCCCCCTGTAGAGCTGGCCCAGAAGCCGAAGGGGGTCGAGTCCGAGGGCCTCGGCCACAGATTTGAACTCGATTACGTCAAGCCGTCGCTCGCCGCGCTCGAACTTCGAGACGAAGGATTGGGGTTTTGCGAGCCGCTTCGCCAACTCAGCCTGGCTCAGGCCGGCCTTCTTCCTTACGTCGATCAGCAGCGCGCGGAAGCGGTCGTACTCGCGCGTGTGGATGGAACTTGGCACGCAGACCAAGCGTAAACCCGAATCGGGATATAGCCCAAAACGGGTTTGCGGCCTCTGAGCCATCGGGACCAGAGCGAGCGAGAGCGCCGACGATTGCTCCCTTCCCTTCCCCTATAGGCGGCACCACTCAGTGAGAATCGTCGATCATGATCGGGTCACGGTCAATCCAACCCCAGGCGACCCAGCGGCCATCGAACCTGACAGCCATGTCGGAATCGCTGGCGAGTGTACTCTTATAGGCTACGTATAGGTATTCGCCCTTGAGGCAAACTATTTGACACAAAAAACAATTTGGATTATACTTTATGCTTAGAAGATCACCCCTTGGACAGATTTGTGAGCACAAACGGTCATCCCCGAAAGACGGTCGGCGGACGGATGGCGTCGCTCTTGAGCGCGCTCTATGATCGCGCACAAACCATCTTCACGTTGGCGGACGCGGCCGAGATCACAGGATTGCGGCCGGCACTCGCCAGCAGCCTCCTTCATAAAGCGGGCAAGCGCGGGCTGGTCTCGCGCGTGAAGCGGGGTGTTTTTGTCCTGGTTCCACCAGAGTTGGGAAGCGCCACTGAGTACTCCGGAAATCCATATCTGGTCGCGCGGCGGCTCGCGGGCGATGCGCCCAGTTTCATCTCGCACGCTTCCGCGATGGAAATCCATCGCATGGTCACACAGCCTCAGTTCGTGGTGTTCACATCGAGCACGAAGCGCATTCCCAACCGCACGGTGGGCGGGACTGAGTTCCGCTTCGTGCTCGTCAAGCCGGACCATTTCTTCGGCTCGGCCAAACACTGGGCGACCAAACAGGAGTCCGTGGACATCAGCGACCTCGAACGGACGGTGATCGATGGGCTCCGGCAGCCGGAATACTGCGGCGGCGTGACCGAGGTGGCGAAAGGTCTATGGATGCGCCGCGAGGATATGCACCCGGCCAAACTCGTCGATTACGCCCTGCGTCTGGGCGTCGGAGCAGTCATACGCCGCCTCGGTTACCTGCTTGAGTTGTACGGCATCGCGCCCGAAGCGGAGTTGACAAGACTGCGGGGAGTTCTCACTGCGACCTATCTCCCGCTGGATCCGATCCTCCCACGGGAAGGTCCACACGTGGCACGCTGGCGCCTGCAGGTGAACATATCTCCACAGGAGCTCGAAGGGGTGCGCGCGACCTGAAGTGATTCCACAACGGAACATATCGCTGCTTTCGAACCGCCTGGCAGCCACTGGCGGACGGCGCATTCGAGAGGATGTACTGGAACGCGACTACTGCGTGGGATGGTTTCTGGCAGTGCTTTCGCAGTCGGACCTCAAGCCGGTTCTGGGATTCAAGGGTGGAACGGCCCTGAAGCGTTGCTATTTCAGCGACTACCGGTTCTCGGAGGATCTCGATTTCACGTTGCTCGAAGAGATCCCGTTCGACGAAATCCTGCGCCGGCTGGAGGCCGTTTACCGAGGAGTGCGTGACGGCTCGGGGATCACGTTCGCGTTTGACCGCCGAGACCGGCAGCAACACGCCAACAGCTACACGTTTGATCTGAGGTACACCGGCCCGCTGCCTGCCGGGAATGGCGTCAAAGTGGACATCACCGTTCGTGAGCGTCTGGTGTTTCCGATTGAGGATCGGGCCGTTCACCGCGGCTATGACGAATTCACGGACATTCCCGAGAACCGATTGATCCGAGTCTATTCACTCGGGGAGATCGTAACCGAGAAGGTGATCGCCTTGATGGACCGGGCACGGAATGAGCCGCGGGATCTCTATGACCTCTGGTATTTGACCTCCCACGAAGGGGTCGCACTGGATCATCTGACCGACGCCATCCGCCGCAAACTGGAATTTCGCGGCGTGGATTGCGAGGGCATCGAAAACGCGATTCTGCGGAAGGAGGCGCGATTGAAAGCTCTGTGGTCGGCTCGTCTGGCCTACCAGATGAGCCATTTGCCCCCATTCGAAGAAGTCATTCGTGCCGTACGTCGCACACTCAGACAGGCAAATCTGCCGTGACGGTCAATATTGACTGGGGCCGGCGCCGGGCGCGGCATCTTTCTCCAGCGCGAGGTAACCGCAGGCCACCACCACCAGGAACATGGTGAGCACTTCGCTGTCGCCCAGGTTGTACTCGAAGAAGCCCTCCGCCATGGTCGCCAGCACGACGGCAATGCCACCGTGCAGCAGGAACCTTCGATCGTCGCGGCCGGGCGGCAGCGCGCGAAGCCCCTTCCAGAAGTCGAACAGAATCTGAACCAGCATCCACATCAGGATCAGCATGGTGGGGATGCCTCGCTCGGCGGCGTACTGCAAATAGATGTTGTGCAGGTGCCCGTACCATCCGGGCGGCAGCGGGCGCGGGATATCGGGTGGCACCCATTCCTGGAAGTGGTACTTGGGCCCTTCGGGTCCGAGGCCCAGCCACGGGTGTGCTTCGATCATACGGATGCCGGTGCGCCAGGTAATCTTGCGGAACTGATTGGAATCGACTTGCTGCGGCCGGACAATGGACGTGAAGCGCTCGCGGATGGCGGCGGGGGAAACCACAAACGCGACGAGGATCGCGGCCGGGACCAGCAGCGTCATCCAGCGCCGCCAGAACCAAACGAGGTAAAGACCCGCCACCGCCGTGCCGATCCAGATGGCGCGCGTCTCCCCGAGCAGCACGGCCATGGCGATCAGCGCGGCGCACATCAACCAGACCCAGGACCGCTTGCGCGTGCCGGCGAAGAACAGGAGAGCGCCGAGCATGATGAGGGCGAACATTTCCTCGGCGGAGTAGGTGTTCCAATGGCTGGTGAAACCGGTGATGCGCTCGCCCACGTAGAAATCGTAGAAGCCGCGGCCCGCCCGGTGGGCCTCCTGCATCTTGCCGGCGAACTGGACGAACCCGCGGATGGCGGTCAGGCTGCCGATGCCCGCCCAGGTCAGGAACAGCCAGCGGACCACCTGCGGGCTGCGCAGAGTGGAGAAGACCACCAGGAGTTCGAGGAACACGTAGAACTTGCGGATTTGCGGCAGGCCGGCCGCCGGGTCAGCCGAGAACGCGAGGGCAATCAAGGTCCCGAGCATGAATAGCCCCATCGGCAGCCGGATGCGCGGCAATCGCAGTTTCTCGCCGGAAGCCAGCAGGGCGGCCAGCGCGAGGGCCAGCAGGATCTGAGAAATCGCGATCGAGAGCAGGATGGAGACGGCCGAGCCAAACGTCAGCCAGCGTGCGGCGCGCGACAGAAACGGTTCCGGGGGGGGCATGGAAATAGAACTTCAGTATGACAGAGTGAAAACGGGGGCGGACCGGGCTAAGCCATGCCTGGGTTACACTCGGAGCAGACGAACAACACATTCACTGTCCGACTGCCAGAGGATGTCGCGGAGTGGCTGGACCAGACCGCGCGCAGGACCGGTGTGTCCAAGAGCGGAATCATCCGGCAGGCACTCGAAAAGGCCCGCAGCTCCCCGAGACGTCCGTTCCTTCGCTTGGCTGGCAGGGTTGCCGGACTGGCGGACCTCTCATCTCGCAAAGGCTTTTCCTACAAGTGAAGGTGATCGCGAACACCGATTCCCTGGCGATCCATTTGACATCCTCTCCGTGAATCACGTATAGTTGAGAAGTGCTCCAGGCGAGAGTGATCGCGACGCGGACTTATGAGAAGCGAATCGCGAAACTGCTCCCTCCAGAAGACCGCAGGGAGATGGAAAACGCCGTCGCCGCCAGTCCAGAGCGACACCCGGTGGTGCCCGGAACCAAGGGCGTCCGCAAGGCCCGGTGGTCGCGGCCGGGGATGGGGAAGGCCGGTGGCATCCGGTTGATCTACTACTTCTGGATGGAACCGAACGCTGTCGTTCTCATCACTGCGTATGCAAAGAACGAGAAGGAGAATCTGACCGATGCCGACAAGAAGGAAATCCGCAAGGTCATCGAAAGCCTCAGACGCGCCAACTAAGCGGGCAACGCGCTCGCGTCTGGCGTGTGACATCATCTCGGGGTTAAAGGAGGCGGCCGCGTTCGCGCGGGGCGAAATCTCGTTGCCGGTTCGGATTGTCCACGTTCCCGAGCCGGTGGACGTGCGCGCGCTCCGTTCGAAGCTCCGGCTATCGCAGTCTGAGTTTGCATCGCAATACGGCATCAGCCTGAGAACGCTCCAGGAGTGGGAACAGGGTAGAACCAGCCCCGACAGCGCCGTGCGTGCCTACCTGACAGTGATCGAACGAAATCCGCAAGCGGTGATTGAGGCCCTGGCGCGCCGGTAGACAACCGGCGCTGGGCAGGCGAGCACCGCCTGCCCCACCAGTGCCGGCCCTCACTCGTATCGCAATGCCTCCACCGGGTCCAGGCGCGCGGCGCGGCCGGCGGGCCAGATGCCGAAGAAAAGACCGACTCCCACCGACACCATCACTCCGCTAACCGCGGCCCAAAGCGGAACCGCCGTGGGCAGGTTCGGGAAAATCAGGCCGGCGGCGCGTGAGATCATCCAGCCGAGTATCAGGCCGATGATTCCACCCAGCGCGGTGAGCACCACGGCCTCCGTCAGGAACTGCACGATGATGTCGGCCCGGCGGGCGCCCACGGCTTTGCGGACGCCGATCTCGCGCGTGCGCTCGGTGACGCTTACCAGCATGATGTTCATGACCCCGATGCCGCCCACCAGCAGGCCGATCGAGCTGAGTATCACCATCACCAGCGCCACCGTGGCGGTGACTTCGTGAAACTGCTCGATCATCTGCTCGGCGGTCGAGATGGAAAAGTTGTCCGGGTCGTGGAACGGCACGCGGCGCTCCAGACGCAGCACCGAGCGCACTTCGTCCTGGGCCCTGTCCAACATGCCGGGGTAGGCGATGACCACCAGCATATGTTCCGTGAGGTTGGGATACATTTTGCGCATGGTGAAGTAGGGGATCAGCACGCGCGTATCGTCCTGGCCGGGCAATGAAGCCGCCGGACGATTCATCACGCCGACAATCTGCAGCGAGTGGCCATCCACCTCGATCCATTTGCCGATGGGATCCTCATTGGGCAACAACTGCTTTTGCACGTCCTCGCCGACGGTTACAACCGGCATGTGGTGGGAACTCTCAAAATCGGTGAAGAAGCGGCCGACCTTCATGGTGGTGCCGCCGGCGGCATAACCCTCTTCGGTTCCGCCCATCTGGATGCCGTATATGTCGTTCCCCTTGTAGCGCGCGGTTTGTACACCGCTCATAGGGAAAATGTAGGGGCTGACGTGCTCGACGGAGGGGCAGCGCTCGGCGACGGCGCGCGCGTTTTCGAGCGAGAGCGGCTTGCGGCGGCGCTCCTCGCGCGTCCAGTCGCCCATGGCCCTGCCCTTCAGCACGATGATGGTGTTGGGACCGAAGCTGCGCAGCAGGTTGGTGATGGCGCCATCCAGGCCGGCGATGATCGAGCCCACCCCGATCACCGCGCCGGTCCCGATGATCACTCCCAGAACGGTGAGAAACGACCGCATCTTGTGCTCGCGCGTGGTGGCCAGCGCCAGCCGGATACCGTTGCCGATCGAAACCAGGGTCATTTTTCCATCCTCAGGGCCTCGATGGGATCGAGTTTGGCGGCGCGCTGCGCCGGGTAGATGCCGAAGAAGAGCCCCACCGCCGCGGAGAGCGCCACGCCCACCACCACTGCGCTTATGGGCACGGACATGGGCACCGGGGTCAGGCTCCGCACCAGCACCGCGACAATCCAGGCCAGCATGACTCCCAAGACCCCGCCGATGGCCGCCAGCATGGACGATTCCACCAGGAACTGATTGAGAATATCCCGCCGGCGCGCGCCCACGGACTTGCGGATGCCGATTTCATGGGTGCGCTCGGTGACCACCGCCAGCATGATGTTCATGACCACCACCCCGCCCACTACCATGAACACCGAAACCACACCCACCGCGGTAGCGGCGATCGCGCCCGTCAACTGGTTCCAGAAGTCCAGCAAGGCATCGGAACTCAGCGTGGCGAACGTGTCGTCGTCCTTGGGCTTCAGGTGGCGGTAGGCGCGGAGCGCCACGCGGGCTTCCTCCTGCGCTTGCATGAGATGGTCGTGATCCATCGCCAGGGCGGCGTAGGTCATGCCGTTGCGCGATCCCCAGATTTTGAAATACGTTTCGACGGGAATGATGACGAACTTGTCCTGCGATTGGCCGAAGACCGAGCCTTTGGCCTTGGCCACGCCCACCACCTGGAAAGGAAGACCCTCCACGGAGATGCTCCGGCCGATGGGACTGGCGTTGGGGAAGAGTTGGTCTTTGATGTCGTGTCCGATGAAGGCCGCGTTCATGCGCCGGTCGTTCTCGGTTTCCGACAGGAAGCGCCCTTCTTCCGCCTCAATGTTGCCGATGACACCCATATTGGGAGACGCGCCCTGCAGGCCCACATTCTCCATCAGCTCTTTGCCCAGGTGCACCGAGACGCCGCGCCCGGCGCTCATGCCGATTTCGCGGGTCATGGTGAGCCGCGTGCGCAGGAACGCGAACTCCTCCTTGCTCAACTGCGGGTTGCGCCGCAGCATTTCGAGGTACTTCTTGGGATCGAACTGCATCATGGCGATGCGCTGCACGCGGTAGCCGTCGGCGCCCATGCTGGAGACATTGCGGGCGATGTACACGTCCATGCCGTTGATCACGGACATCACCGCAATCAGGGTGGTGGTGGCCAGGATGATGCCCAGCAGCGTGAGAAAGCTGCGCAGCTTGCTCCCGCGGAGAGATTGGACGGCGCCGATCACCGCCTCCCAAAACGACGCATGCATAGTCATTTATAGCCTGGACGAATCACTCGGGGATTTCGTAGCGTTCTCGCCCACGATCCACTCCATTATCGCGTCATCGGCCCAAAAACGGTGCGGCCGGCGGCCGATGAACCCCAGGTGGCCGCCATTTTCACTGGCCATCAGCTCGATCCAGGGATTCGCCCGGACGGCGCCGGAAGTGAAGATGTCGAAAGGAACCAGCGTATCGTCCATGGCCTGGATCAGCAGCACCGGCAGGCGGATGCCATCCAGATAGCGGATGGCGGATTGCGTCCGGTAGTAGTCGGCGGCGCCGCCGAAGCCGAATGAGGGCGCGGTGATGCGGTCATCGATATCCATTACGGAGCGCAGGCCTCGAAAGTTCCGCTTTTGGTAGCGCCCGGTGGCGCATAGGCGGGCGGTCATGCGGCGCACGAAGCGGCGCTCGTAGAGGCGGTTGGCGGGCTGGGCGATGCGCCGCGCGCAGACGGCCAGGTCGAGCGGCGTGGAAACCGCGCAGACGCCGCGGACCAGCGGCCGCGCGGATTCGCCCATCTCCCCGGCCAGCTTGAGCACCACGTTGCCGCCGAGCGAGAACCCCACCAGAAAGGCGGGCGCGCGGCCTTCGCCGCGGAGCTGGCGCAGCACGGCCAACAGGTCGCTGGTGAGGCCGGCGTGGTAGAGCGTGCGGCAGAGCCGCTCGGTGCCGCCGCAGGTGCGCATGTGAAAGCGGTGGGCGGCAAAGCCCGCGCCGAGAGCCGCGGCGCTGAGGCTCCGCATGTACCCGGCTTCTCCGGAACCTTCCAGGCCGTGCACCATCACGATTTCGCCGGCCGCCGGGCCGCCGGGCCGTTGCGATTCCACCAGCACCCGAACATCCGGCTCGGTTTGAAAAAGCCGGCGCTCAACGGGAAACCGGGCTTCGCCGCCATCGCGTTTCCAGAGATGGCCTGCCAAGGCTTGCCAGTGCGGATTCCGGAACAGTGGATCGAAGGTGACCATGGGGCTGCGGAAACTTGTAGTATAGGAAATCCCTGCCGGGCCCGCTTCGCGGCCGCTCTGGCCCAACCATCGTATGAGAGCCGGCGCAAGCCGGACGAACATACCGCCCGTGTTGGTGGTAGGATAGAAACCGGACTCTAGAATGGGAGGACCGTATGTATCGCTGGATCGTTCTGTTCGTGTGTCTTTGCATCACGGTTATGCCCTCGCTGGCGGATGGAGTGAACATCCTGAAGAATGGCGGCTTCGAAACCGGGTTGATGTGCTATACGGACTGGGTCTGGAGCTACACGGGGCAGGTCTACGTAGGGGACTACAAGTTCGCGCTCTCGAGTGACGCGCACTCCGGCGCCTACTCGATCGAGCTGAGCTGCGCCGCCGGGCGGGATTGTGAAAAGGCCGCAATCGACTCGGACAGCATCTTCACACCGCCAGGGCAGACGTACACTCTTAGTCTGTACTCGAAGTGCCCAGTGGGTCAGCCGTCGTTTGTGTACATCCCGGGAATGGCGAACGGCGACTTCTACCAATACCTTACCTGCAATGGAACTTGGGCTTTCAATACGATGACCTTCGCCACCGGGCCTTCGGCGACCGATTTCCATTTCGCCGTTTACGCGTTCGACGCTGGATGGGTTCGGGTGGACGACATCGTACTCACGTATTCCGACGGGACCGTGCCGCAGCAGACGGTTCTTTTCCCGGGCGTGAGAAACGTCGGCGTCTCGGGACAGGCCCTTACCGTGGACGGAGCGCCCTACCTGGCTCTGGGTTTTTTTGAAGTCGGCTATGCGGATCTTGCGGCCGTCGCCGCCACGGGCGCAAACACCGTGCAGGCGATTGAAGGCAGGTCTGGGGCGGGCTGCTTCAACACCGCGGCGCAGCCGAGCTATATGGATCGCGCCTACGAACTGGGTCTCGGCCTCCTCCCGGAGTCCTCGACTACCGCCAGGCTCGGCGTCCCGGCCGTATACCCCGCCATCATGCCCCAGTTCGCGCCGCACCTGGCCAATATCGCCTGGTTCATGGCCGATGAACCCGACCAGGCGAATGTGGCATGGTATTATATCCCCCCTCCGACGTTTATTGCCGAATACAACGCCGCCAAGCCGCGGACGTCGCTGCCAATTATGGCCGATTTTCAGCGCGCCGCCGCCGGCGGAGCCTATGCTTTGGGCCAGATCGCCCCATACGTACCAAGCGTCGATATGTGGATGGCCGAACCATACGGCACGGATTTCAGCACGGTGAATAATGCCGTCAACGTCTTCAATACGCTGCAGCGGCGGCCCATCTGGCTGGCTCAGGACGCCATCGATGCGGGACTGCTCGGGCCGAAAGCCTATTGGGCGGTGATCAATGGTGCGACGGGGATCATCTACTACACTTGGAGTGCGATCCAGGGCGACTCCGCCAAGCTGGCGGCCGTGCAGCAGGTTTTTGGCGAGCTCAACGGATTGAAGAACGCGGTATTCGGCCTCGACCTCGACGCACTGGTAAGCGCTCCCCCAGGCGTCGGCTACATGGCCCGCTACGACCAGGGGACAGTCTATATCCTAGCGGTCAACCCCACGGCGACCTCCGTGCAGGGAAACTTCACCGTACAGGGGTTGGCCGCCGGCCAGCAGGTCACGGCGCTATTTGAAAACCGCACGATCACCGCCCGCGCAGGCGCGTTTTCCGACTCGTTCCGGGGCGTAAGCAGACATGTGTACTCCATCCACAGCGCAACTACGGCTTTATCGGGCGCGATCGCCAGTACCTCCGGTCCAAACACCGCGCGCGACTGGAAAATCCAGGTTGTCGACACCGGGCTAGGCGTCGCCAACTCGGCCCAGATCACCCAGATGACCTTCACCGAGACGGGTGGAAAGGCATGTGTCCCTTCCATCACCCCGGGCGTTCTCCCGGTCGGTGTCGGCGGCATCTCGCCGGGCGGCAGCGCGTTCGGCGATGTGATTGTGAACTTCGCCGGCTGCGACAATACGTCCAAGTTCACCGTCAAGATCTCGTTGTCCGCCAACGGCGGCGCCGTATTGGGAACGGTCCTGCGGAATAACGAACGCATGTAGCCAACCCGCCAACGAGGAAAAAGATGAGTAAAGCCCGTTACCAAAGAATCTTTTTGGGCGCTTTATTGTCGCTGGGAACAACTACGGCCCTTTGGGCCGGGCCGGTGCTTGTGCTCACTCCCACGGGTGCCCTGTCTGGCGGCCCGGGGGACACGGTCGGCTGGGGATTCCAGATTACCAACGATGCGAATTATATCGAGATCACAAGCGCCAGCTTCTGCCTGAGCCCAGTGAGTTTTCCGGCGTGCACACTCCCCACTACGGGGCTTTTCACCGACTTCATCAGCGGCTGGGACATTATTGTCGGCTACCCCGGGGGTACGGATCCCGCAACTGTGGAACAGCCGTTCGATCCGATTGCTGTCACCGGGATTGGCAGCTTCGCGATCGATCCGGGAGCGGCGATTGGAGCGGCGGACATTGGCGCCATCGTGCTTACGTACAACGTGTTCGACGAGGATCCGAACGATTCGGGGGCCAACAAACTCGCAACGGATCAGGTTCTCACCGCGGATGCCAGCGTTGAGGTAGCGAGCCCGAGCCCGGAACCAGCGACGTTTGGCATCTTAGGGCTGGGTCTGGCAGGGTTGGCCGCCGTCGCGCGGCGCGGCCGGCGCGGAAACTTGTAGCATAGAAAATGTCCAGCTATGCGCACCGCAATTCTTACTCTCCTGTGCGCCACATCGGCCTTGGCTGCCGACAGCGTGGAACCCCCGCGGCCCTCGCCGCCGCTGGCCATTGAGCGCCTGTTCGCCCCGGCCGTCCACCTCAGCCAGTATCGAGGGAAAGTGGTGGCGCTGGCGTTCATCTTCACCACCTGCTCGCATTGCCAGGACCTCACGAAGCTGTTGGCTCCCCTGTCGCGCGAATATGCGCTGCGCGGCGTGCAAGTGCTGGAATGCGCGTTCAACGACGACGCGAAACAGACCATGGCGGAGTTTCTCCAGCAGCTTCAGCCGCCGTTTCCGGTGGGCTGGACCAATCGCGCCGCCGCCATGTCGTACTTACAGCGCACGATCCTGGATACGAGGCCGCTTTACGTGCCGCACATGGTGTTCCTGGACCGCCGCGGCATCATACGGGCGGACTACCCGGGCGAGAGCGGTTTCTTCAAGGACCCGGCTGCCAACATTCGCGCGGAGCTGGAGAAACTGCTGAAAGCCCCGGCCAAATAGGTCACGGCACCTGCACGAATTTGGCTTTCGGCGCGCCGCAAATCGGACACGAATCGGGTGGGTTGCCGAACTCGATGTGGCCGCAGAACGGGCAGAGATAGAACTTCGCTTCCGTCAGGTCGGCGCCTTGCGGGACTGCTTCCAGCGCCCGTTTATATAACTCGGCGTGCACGGCCTCGGCCTTCACTGCGTAGCCGAACATGATCTTGGCGCGGTGCCCCTCGGCTTGCGCCTGCTCGAGCATGGGAGGATACATCGTAGTGTATTCGTAGGACTCTCCCTCGATGGCCGCTTGGAGATTCTCGCGGGTCGAGGCGATTCCGGCGAGCGCTCTCAAGTGCCCCTCGGCATGAATGCGCTCCGCCTCGGCGGTAGTTCGAAACAAGCGGGCGATGTTGGGGAACCCATCCTGCTCCGCCCTTTTCGCGAAGGCGCGGTACTTCTGATTCGCCTGGCTTTCTCCAGCGAACGACTCTTTCAAATTGTCGGTGGTATTCGGCATGATGCCTCCGGTTTATTTTGGACTCCCGGGTCTTATCTAGCATACGCCAGACTTGGTGGGACAGACCATCGCCTTTGGTGGTCTGTCACGGCTCGCCAGAGCGCGGCTGTTGACAGACGACACAAAACGATCGTCTGTCCCACCCTCTACTTGATCTTGACTTCGGTGACGTAATACTTGTCGTCGCTCACCACCACGGTGGCTTGTATGTGGTCGCCTACGTGGAGCTTCTGAAATTCGGCATCCGGCTTCACGGGATACTCCATGGTCATGGCTTCCATCCAGTCGCCGATCTTGCCGTGGGCAATGGTGGCGCTCTTGGTGGAGGGGTCGAGAGCCTTGACCTCTCCTTCCATGGCGTAGCGTTTGGCTTGGTTCTTGGCGCCGCAGCCCGCCAGCGCGAGCGCCAGCAGCAGCACGCTGGTTCGTCTAGTCATCACTTCACATGATCGCAAGTTATGCCACTGTATAGAAATGGACCGCGACTTTCGCCAGGGCCACCTGGAGATCGATTTCCCCACCGAACCCTTCCACTCCGCATTCCGGCTGCTGGTCCGTTCCGCCGTCCTGTTCTTCGCCAACCTGCGGTTTCTGGCGGCCGTCACGCTGGTGGTGTATCTCCCCGCAAAACTGGCGCTCCAGTTTGTGTTGTACGTCCTCGATGTCCCCACCGGCGGAATCGTCACCTACCTCGCTCTGGATCTCAGCGACCTGGTCCTCAGCGCGCTGGTGATTCCGGCGGTCGTCTACGGCCTGGTGGCCAAGTTCCGCGGCGGCCAGACTGCTCCCGTCGGCGAATCGCTGCGCTGGGGCCGCCGCCAATGGGGAAAGACGCTGTGGAACATGTTCAAAGTCGAAGTCACGGTGGCGCTCTGGGGGGCGCTGCTGGTGATCCCCGGGCTGGTGGCCATGGTCAGGCTGATCTTCGCCGAGGCGATCGTGGCCATCGAGGCCGACCAGGAAACCGAAGTTCTGGCGCGCAGCCGCGTCCTGAGCAAGGGCCACGGCTGGCGCATCTTCCTGGTGCTGTTGCCGCTGATGGCGGCGAGCCTGGTGGGCACCTTCCTGATCCTCGGCGCTTTCGAGGAAGCTGCCTATTCGCGCGCGGTCATGGCGGTGGCCGATAGCGTGCTTTCCGTGGGCGGGCAGTTTGCCACGGTGGCCGTACTGCTGATGTACCTGGGGGTGGTCCGCCCGGCCGCTCCGGCCGAGGCGTTATCGTAAGGAGATGCTCACCAGGCGTGTCTTTTTGGCGGCGCCGGCGGCTCTCGGCGCCTACGCCGCCCGCACGGTGGCGCCGCCCGCGGCCTTCGGGGCCACGCCCACGGAAAGACAGCTCGGCTGGCACGAAATGGAGACCGCCGCCTTCCTGCATTTCACGGTGAACACCTTCACCGGCAAGGAATGGGGCTACGGGGACGAAGATCCCAACATCTTCCAGCCCGCGGCGTTCGATGCCGACGCCATCGTCGGCGCACTGGCCGGCGCCGGCATGCGGGGCGTCGTTCTAACCTGCAAACATCATGACGGTTTTTGCCTTTGGCCGACGAAGACCACGGAGCACTCGGTGCGGAGCAGCTCGTGGAGATCGGGCAAAGGCGACGTGGTCCGCGACATCGCCGACGCGGCGCGGCGGCACAACCTGAAATTCGGTATTTACGTGTCTCCGTGGGACCGCAACTGCGCTCAATACGGGAAGCCGGAGTACATCCGGATCTACCGGTGGCAACTCACGGAGCTGCTCACCGAATACGGCCCGGTCTTCGAGGTCTGGCACGACGGCGCCAATGGCGGCGATGGATTCTACGGCGGCGCGCGCGAGCGGCGGACCATCGACAAGAACACGTACTACGACTGGCCCAGAACGTGGGACTTGGTGCGGGCGCTGCAACCGGACGCCGTCATCTTCAGCGACGTGGGACCCGACATTCGGTGGGTGGGCAACGAAAGGGGAATTGCGGGAGACCCCTGCTGGGCAACTTATGACCCTGTCGGCGCCCACGGAGGACCGGCCTCACCCGGAAACGTGCGGGAACGGGAATCCGCCGCCGGGCACCGCCACGGACGGAAGTGGCTTCCGGCGGAGTGCGACGTGTCGATCCGGCCGGGCTGGTTCTGGCACGAGAACGAGAACTCAAAGGTCAAAACACCCGCGCAACTGGCTGACCTGTACTACCAGTCGGTGGGCCGGGGCGCCAACCTGCTGCTGAATGTGCCTCCCAACCGCGATGGCCTGCTGCAAAGAGAGGACCTGGCTTCGCTAAAAGGCTTCGGAGAGTTCCGGCGCGCGACGTTCGGGCGGAACCTGGCGGCGCGGGCCAGGGCATCCGCCTCGAACATGCGCGGAAACAGCCGCATGTACGGTCCCATGAATCTCTTCGACGGCCGCAATGACACGTACTGGGCCACCGACGATTCGGTGCTCGCCGCCGAGGTCACCGTGGATCTTGGCCGCGCCACCACGTTCAACGTGATCCGCATACGGGAGGCGATCCGCTTCGGGCAGCGCATCGATGCCATCGCGGTGGATCGCTGGAACTCGGGACAGTGGGAGCCGCTGGCATCGGCAACCGGCGTCGGCTGCCGCCGCCTGATACGGTTCGACCGCCCCACGACGGCAGCGCGTTTGCGCTTACGCGTGACCCAGGCGTCCGCCAGCCCGGCCCTCACCGAGTTCGCGCTGTTTGCCGAAGGGTGAGCGGCGTACTCACCCTCGCGGATTTCGGAGTTTACGTTTCCGGGAGTTTCGTTGTATAGTGCAGGGATACCGGGCCGCCTAAGGTCCGGTTTGGAGGAGACATACGATGCGTTGTGTAACGGGGTCCATTTTCGGAAGATTTGCACCTTTTGCCTTGGCGCTGCTGATTACGGCGGGCGCGCCAGCGGCCACCGTGAGCAGCACGTTCACCTTGAACGGGAGCGCTCCTTTTACCGGCACCAGCCTTGTGATTACCGGCACAGCCACAATGTCGGGCGTTTATTTGGGAAACGGAACGTTCACCAGTACGGTTTCCATTACCAGTTCGACGCCGGCACCTTTTACGATCACGGTCACCGCCGGCAACACACTGACCGGAACCTTCACGTTGGCAAGCGGTGCCCTGAGCGGAACCGACACCGGATCCTTGACCATCACGGGCGGCACCGGCACCTACGCCGGGTATACGGGAACTTTTTCTTCCCTGAAGGAGACCGGTGCGACTGCGATTTCGGGTACAAGCGCGAGTTTCACACTGACCTGTACCGGCGCCGGCACGGTGAACACGGCTGGCGGCGGCACCACCACTCCGGTTCCGAACATTGCCTCGGTGACGGACGGGGCCAGCTACACGGCCAACGTTGCGCAGGGCGCCTTCTTCACTGTTTGGGGATCGAACCTCGCTCCCTCAAACATCGGACTCACTAACTTTCCGCGTCCCACGAGCCAGAGCGGCGTCAAGGTCACCTTCACGCCCGCCTCGGGCGGCGCCGGCACCGACACGTATCTGATCTACATCGGCACCGGCCAGATTAACGCCCTCCTGCCTTCCACGGTCCTGGTCGGCAACTACAACGTAACGGTCACCAACGGAACGGTTAGCAACCAGGTTTCAACCAAGGTGGTGGCCAGCAAACCCGGCCTGTTCACGCAAGATCAGAGCGGCACCGGTCTGGCCGTGGTGTTTAACTACATTTCGCAGTCGGAGAGCGATGTGGATCGCCTGACCACCGGCAGCTACAACGGATCATTGAGTTCTCCCGCCAAGCCCGGACAAACCTTGGTCGCCTGGGGAACCGGGATCGGCCCTTGGGCGGCGGGGGATAATACGGCTGGCATCACCCACGACTTCAGCACCTCTCAAGCCATTGCCGCCATCGTGGGCGGCGTCTCCATCCCGGTGGTTTTCGCGGGGCTCAACGGATATGCCGGGGAAGATCAGATCAATTTCACCCTGCCGAACAACGTTCCGACCGGCTGCTCCGTGACGTTGCAGATCTCCGTGGCCGGCGTTCTGAGCGCGCCCACGTCTATCGCTATCGCTCCCAGTGCCAGTGCTACCGCCTGTGTCGATCCCAATTACACCACCCAGCAGTTGCAGACCCTCGATCAGGGCGGCACCATCACCGCCGGCGGTTTTTCGCTCTCGCAGAGCGTGGTAACCGACCCTTCGTTTGGCTCTTTTACAACTGGCGCCGCCTCCGGATTATTCAGCCAGATAACCGGCTACCAATTGTCCTCGTCGTCAGGCTCGCAAAGCAGCGTCATCCTGGCCAATTCCGGAGGCTGCGTGGTGACTCGTAGCACGAGCACCGAAAGCACGGTCTCAGCAGGCCATGCGACCGCCCTCGACGCCGGCACGGTCACCCTCACTGGACCCGCCGGTTCGAACCTGAACAGTCAGAAGCTCACGGAAACCAGCAACACCTACAGCTACTCGTTCGGCACCCCGGCAGGGACCGGCAGCCCCTCGCTCGTGCAGGGAACGTACACCCTGAATGGCGCAGGCGGCAACGACGTGGGACCGTTCAATACATCGATCACGCTCGGCCCGCCGTTTACGCTCAGCAGCCCATTGCCCTCTACCGTCACGGAAAGCGCGGGATTGACGCTCAACTGGACGGGCGGCAATGCGTCGGATGTGGTACAGATCGTCGGCGACTCGGTTATCACCAGCGGCACGGGGGCTAATAAGACCGACACCGGGACCGGATTCGTCTGCACGACCACAGCCGGCCAGAAGACGTTTACGGTGCCCGCTTCGATTCTCACCCTGCTGCCGACTTTCTCCGCCGCTCAGGTCGCCGCCGGTACCGCTGCCGGTATCTTGGAAGTGATATCCATGGTCACTCCCATCACCAACTTCAATGCCACCCTGAAGAAGGACAACTCGAACATCCCCAGTGGTTTCGAGAGCTTTGTCAGCATCGGCGACTTGCCCACGTATCAGTAGCAGGCGCGCCTCGCCCAGCGCCGCCCTGTTACCATGGAATCGCATGAGTTTTCAGTGGCTTCAAATGCGGGTCCAGGAAGAGCAGGAGCGGCGCCAACGGGAGGCGCAGATTCTGGCGCGGTTGCCGCGGGCGCTGGAAGAGGCGTACCGCCATCTGGCCGGGTGCATCGAGGCCTATGCGGGCGCCTTCGGACCGGAATCGGCGGACATCCACTTGCAGGCTTCCAAGATCCGCATCACCGTTCGGGAAGAGCAGGAAGGCAAGTGGCAGCAGCGCGCGAAAGTCGAAATATCGATCGTTCCCTCGCTGCCGGGCTTCCGCATTGAGCGCGGCGGAGAGCCGCTCATGATCGAAGTGGGCCTGCTCCCCGGCGACAAGCTGTTCTACCGCGACCAGGACCAGTTCATCACCATGGAGGAACTGACGCGCCGCATCCTGGACCGCGCGTTCTTTCCCAAGCTGGGCGAGTGATTACTCTTCCATCTCGGAAAGTTCGCCCAATGTCTTGAGGTCCGCCAGCGTGCGGGCGGCTTCCTCTTCATCCACCTGGCTGATGGCGAAACCGACGTGCACCACCACATACTCGCCGGGCCGGGCCTCCGGAAGATACGCCATGCAAACCTCGCGGCTGATGCCGCCGAAGTCCACGCGCGCCATGGGGACGCCACGCTCGTCATGCAACTCGGTAATCTTGCCGGGAACCGCCAGGCACATAGGAGTACCTCCATGATAACAGGTTGACAGGTCCCGCCACTCAGTTCTCTCAGAACTGAGAATCCTGCATTCGTTGTGGGGCGGGCCCCCTGGTCCGCGCGGGTCCCCCAGGACCCGCCCTTGGCTCAATGAGACCAGTCGTATCCGGCTCTGGGCAGGCCGACGAGGGCGTCGGCCGCGGACCAGGGGGTCCGCCCCACGAACAGCGCAGAATGACCGGCAGTGCGAAAACTAAGTGACACTAGGTTGACAGGTCCCGCCCCGCTTGCTTAACTAGTAAATCCCATGGCCCCCCCCGGACATCAAAGGCAGGATGCGCGCTCGCTGGCTGAGGTCCATGCCAGCGTGGGAACCTCCCAGGTGTCTTTCTGGCGGCGCATGTTCGCGTTCGCCGGCCCGGCCTACCTGATCAGCGTGGGCTACATGGATCCGGGCAATTGGGCCACCGATCTGGAAGGCGGCGCGCGTTTTGGCTACCAACTGATCTGGGTGCTGGTAATGTCCAACGCCATGGCCATCCTGCTCCAGACCTTGAGCGCGCGCCTGGGAATTGTGAGCGGCCGCGACCTGGCGCAGGCCTGCCGCGAGACCTATCCGCGGCTGATGAACCTGGCGCTGTGGGCGCTGTGCGAAATCGCCGTGGCGGCCTGCGACCTGGCGGAAGTTCTGGGCGCGGCCATCGCCCTCAACCTGCTGTTCCACATTCCGCTGCTGCTGGGCGTCCTGATCACCGCCGCCGATACCCTGCTGGTGCTGTGGTTTCAAAGCTTCGGCATCCGCACCATCGAAGCGTTTGTGCTGGCCCTCATCACGGTCATGGCGGGTTGCTTCTGCATTGAAATCGTCTGGGCCAAGCCGTCGGCCGCCGAGATGTTCACCGGGCTTGTGCCGCGGCTCAATCGCGACAGCCTGTATGTGGCCATCGGAATCCTGGGGGCCACCGTCATGCCGCACAATCTGTACCTGCACTCCGCCTTGGTGCAGACGCGGCATATCGCCCACTCGGAGGCGGCCAAACGTTCGGCCTGCCGCTACAACCTGATCGATTCCGCGGTGGCGCTGAACGGCGCGATGCTGGTGAATTGCGCCATCCTGGTGCTGGCCGCGGCCGTGTTCTTCAAACGCGGCATCGTGGTGACCCAGATTCAGCAGGCTCACCTGCTGTTGGCGCCGCTGCTCGGGACGAGCCTCGCGGGCGTCATCTTTGCCGTGGCTCTGCTCTGCTCGGGACAGTCATCGACGTTGACGGGAACCATGGCAGGTCAAGTAGTTATGGAGGGTTTCCTCAACTTTCGCATGAGGCCCTGGCTGCGGCGCCTGGTAACCCGCGCGCTGGCCATTGTGCCGGCGGCCTTCACCATCTACTTCGCCGGCGACCAGTCTACTTTCGGCCTGCTGATCCTGAGCCAGGTGATCCTGAGCATGCAGTTGCCCTTCGCCGTCATTCCGCTGATTCATTTCACCAGCGACCGCGCGCGCATGGGTTCATTCGCCAACTCCCTGTGGGTTCGCGTGCTGGCCTGGTCCACGGCCGCGGTGATCGTGGGCTTGAACCTGCGCCTCGCCTGGATGGCCATTGCGGACTGGCTGGCTGAGGCGAGCGCTTGGCGGACGGTGGTCTGGCTGGCGACAATTCCCACCGCGGCGGTTCTCCTGCTACTTTTGTTGTGGGTCACCATGGAACCCCTGATCAGCCGCTGGACGCGCAAGTTCGGCCGAGCGCCGGTTGTCCTGCCGGAGACCGCCGGCGCCGAAGCCGCCGCCGCGCCAGTTTACCACCGCATCCTGGTGCCTCTGGACCACACCCAGCTTGACCGGCTGGCGGTGAGCCATGCCTCAGCCATGGCCAAGCTCCACGGCGCCAAGCTGTTTTTGCTCCACGTGGAAGAAGGCGTAACTAGCCAGATTTATGGTCCGGAGGCGTCCACGGCGGAAGTGGAGGCGGGTGAGCAGTACCTCGAGCGCATCGCCCAAGCCCTCCGCGATCAAGGGATTATCGTAGAAACGGCGATCACCCACTCCTCCTCGCCCAAGAGAGAGATTGTGCGCTACGCCCGCGAAATCCGGCCCGATCTGGTCATCATGGGCGCGCACGGCCACGGCGGCCTGAAAGACCTGATCTTCGGAACCACCATCAACCCGGTGCGCCACAACCTGGAGGTGCCCATGCTGATCGTCAGACCTGGCAGAGGTTGAGAGTGGGGCAGGCGGTGCTCGCCTGCCCACCGGTGTCGGCAGGGCAGGCGAGCACCGCCTGCCCCATCCGGCCCAGTTGAGACACGGCGCCCCAACAGCGTGTCCGAGAAACACACCGAAGGGCTTCTAACCATCAATAAGTCCCACGGAATCAATAGGTTTAGTTGGCATGAGGAGTGCATTCTCCCACAGCGTGAAGCGCCACGTCTGGCTTGTCTTGCTGCTGATTTTCGGGATTCGGCCGCTCCCCTGCGCAACCTTGCAACAGTTGACCCTGGACGACATGATCGCCCAGTCGACGGCCATTGTCCGGGGCACGGTGGTGGACTCCTGGGCGGCGCTCACCGGTTCGGTCATCTATACGCACTATAAGGTCCAGGTGAGCGAGAGCTTCAAAGGACTTCGCCAGAGTTCCGTCGAAGTAGTAGTTGCGGGCGGAGTGGTCAACAACCTCAGCCAGAGTTTTTCGGGGTCGCCCACGTTGAACAAAGGCGACGAGTTTGTATTCTTTCTATGGACCAGCCGTGCGGGGCTGACCCAGGTCATGGGGCTGACGCAGGGACTTTTCGCCATCGCGCCGGGCGCTTCCGCCGATCCCATGGCGACGCGCGCCGCCACCCACGAATTGATGCTCGATCCCAAAACCGCGCACCCGGTGAAAGACGCGATGCTATCGATGCGCCTGAGCGACTTGCGATCGCGGATTGCGAGCACGCTCCAAGCCGGTCAGGGGGCGAGCCAATAATGCGTGAAACGGGGCGCATCGGGCGGGTGGCAGTCATCGCCGTGGCGGTAGCGCTGATGGGCACGCCCGCGGAAGCGTATTATCACTACGTCCACTACCTCCGAAACGCTCCCTATACCCCGGTTCAGGAGAAGTTCGACCTCACTGCTCTGCCGAACAAGACCGTGACCTTCTTTGTGAGCGACTCGGGTCCGTCGGTGTATGCCCCCAATGACAGTCTCGGCTCGATTTTGGGCGAGGTCAAGACCGCGCTCGCCGCCTGGAATTCGGTGGATAGCTCGGATCTGCGAGTGGCGTTCGGCGGCACCGAAACCGCGGGCCAGAGATCTAACACGCCGGGCGGCGACGTGCTCTTTATCGATCTGCCTCCAGGCTTGCTCGGGCAGGGCGCGCCCACGGTCATGGTGGGAACCACCACCATTGTCGGGGGGACGATCCTGCTGTCGAACAACACCAACAAGGGGCCGGGACCGAGCTACCGCGAGGAGTTCTACACCACCGCCGTTCACGAAATCGGACACGCGCTCGGGTTGCAGCACACCTGGACGGCCAGCGCCATGTCGCAGGACGTCATTCGGAATACCACGCGCGCACGGCCTCTCGACGCCGATGACATCGCGGCGCTTTCGGTTTTGTACGGCAAGGCTGGCTGGACCGCAAACTTCGGTTCCATCTCCGGCCGGGTGACCTTGAACGGCCAAGGCGTGACTCTGGCCTCCGTGGTCGCCATCAGCCCGACCGGACCGGCGGTCAGCGCGCTGACCAACCCCGATGGCTCATACCAGATTAACGGCCTGCCTCCCAATAATTACCTGCTGTATGTCCACCCGCTCCCTCCGGACGCTATTCCCGCGGACGGCTCGGGCCTCCGGCTTCCGGTGGATGCCAATGGCCAGCAGATCCAGGCCAGCAGCCCATTTGGGACGATTTTCTATCCGGGCACGCTCGATCCTCAGCAGGCCGCTTCGATCCCAGTGGTTGGCGGCACGGTGGTCACGGGCGAGAATTTCTCGGTGCAGGCGCGCGCGGCGGTGCCGATGTACGACGTCATCACCTACAGTTATCTCGACCCGGCCAGCCGCTCTTCCAGTTACAACCCCGGCGCCAACGCGGTCCCCGTCACACCGGCCTACATAAATACCGTGCAGGGGGCGTTCTTCGTCGCGGCGAAGACCAGTTCCGGGAACACGCCGGCGCCGCAATCGGTCACCATCCTGGGTGGCTTTACAACAGCCAGCGGCCAATATGTCAGGCCATACATTCCCGCGGGCAGCTCGCAGCAGGTGTTGGCTTTGTACTTCGGCATGCCGCTGTTTGCGGGAGCCGGCCCGCGGCACATGGTCTTCAATTTCGGCAGCGACATGTACGTCCTGCCGGACGCGATCACCCTGGTGCAAAAGGGCGCGCCCGTGGTTAGTTCGGTGGCGCAGAATGCCGTTGGCAGCGTCACCCTGATGGGCAGCGGTTTGGGCCTCGACAGCCGCGTTTTCTTCGATGGCATACAAGCCGCCACATTGACGCCGTTCAGCGGCACCGACGCGCAGGGTTCCATCGCGGTGGCGCCGCCCCCGGGCGCCAGCGGCCAGGTATCCAACATCACCGTGTTTAATGGCGACGGGCAGAACTCGACGTTTCTTCAATCGCAGAACCCGCCAACCTACGCCTATCCCATAACCGGAACGCCGCAAGCCGTTTTGGACAAGACTGCGCTTCCGGCGGGCGTTTCCTCGATGGTGGATATCACCGCGCAGAATGCCAGCTTCGTGGACGGCCAGGTGACCGTCGGATTTGGAACCGATGATATAACCGTGAACCGCCTTTGGGTGCTGAGCCCAACTCACTTGCAGGCCAACGTAGTGGTGGCGCCCAACGCCGCGCTGGGCGCCTCCGAGATCAGCGTCATCTCGGGATTCCAGGTGGTTACGCAGCCGTTCGCGTTTCAGACGCAGGCGGCTAATCCGAGCCTGCCTTCCATGGGGCTGCCTATCGTGAACGCGGTGCCCACTCAGCAAACGGTCTACCCCGGCGCCATCGCGGCCATCTACGGGTCGAACCTGGCGCTCTCGCCGGCCGCGGCTCAGGTGACGTTGAACAACGTGCCCGTGCAGATCCAGTTCGCCTCGGCGGCTCAGATCAATTTCGTGGTTCCCGCCGGTTTTCCAACCGGCCCAGCCACGCTGAACCTGAACAACGGCTCGGCCAGCGCCTTTCCCGTGCTCGTGCAAATCAGCAATCCGCCGCCCACCATCATCGGCGTCGCGAACATGTCGGGCGTGCCGCTCAGCGCCGGCAGCTCCGCCGGCATGGGCGACATTCTGAACGTGCTGGTCGCGGGCCTTGACCCGGCCGTGCCCGGCAACCTCAGCCGCTTGCAGGTGACAGTCTCCGGCATCTCCATGCCGGTACTCGGAATCACGCCGGCGTCAAACGGCCAGTTCCAGATTGAGATCATCCTCACGCAATCGTTCGCAGGCGCCCAGGTGCCGCTGGCGGTTTCGGTGGACGGGTCCAGCAGCGCGCCGTTCGCGATCACCGTGCGATAGCCAGTCCCCCACGCCGGGCACAAATGTGTGGTACTGTGTGGGACCGGGAGGCTCCAATGAAATTGATTGTGACTGCACTGCTCGTCGCCGGATTCGCCCCACCCGCGGGAGACCCGGCTGGATTCCATATTTGGAAGGCGGCGGATTTGAAAGCGTTTGCCACAACGCTTGCCGCGAAAATGGGCGCATCCAAAACCGCCAGCCAGCAGTTGACGAGTTTCGGCAACTATAGCTTCATGGTGGCGCACCGCGAAGGCTCGGGCGAGGCGGAATACCATGAAACTCAGGCCGATATCTTCGTGGTGGAGAGCGGCGAGGCCATGCTCACCTATGGTGGCAGTGTGGTAGGTGGAAAAACCACCGCGCCGAACGAGATTCGCGGCGCCTCAATCAGCGGCGGAGTAGAGACCAAGCTCAGCGCAGGCGACATTGTCACGATCCCCGCGAAGACGGCCCACCAGCTCAAGCTCGAGCCAGGCAAAGAGTTCACCTATTTCGTGGTGAAGGTGACGCAGTAAGGGCTGTCGGCGCTACTCCTTCCAGAACAGCTCCGCATCCGAGCGGCGCACGTAGTTGGCATCCAGCGCCGCCGGGTCCGAAGCTTCGCCGCGCAGGAAGCGTGCCAGCGCGATGCGCGCAACGGCGGCGGCCAGCGCCGGCGGGGCGGTGGCGATTGGGGCGCGCTCGAAGCGCGTTCCGGCCAGCGCGGCGCGGAACGGCGTGAAATCGGTCGAGACGAACTCGATTTCGCCCTCGGGGAGCGTCGCCAGCCAGGCCGCAAACTTCGTCACCACTTCCGGCGCCGCCAGCCGGCCGGTATCTTCATACACGGCGCCGTAGATTTCGCCGCGGCGCGCATCCAGCACTACGGCGCGCAGCGGAGCGCTGCCGAAACTTGCCACCGCCTGGAGGTTGGAAACCGCCACCGCCGGCTTGCCCAACGCGTCCGCCAAGCCCTTGACGCACGCCAGTCCCACGCGCACGCCGGTGAACGAACCCGGCCCCGAGGCCGCGGCAAAGCAATCCACCATGGCGGGCTTCACGCCATGCCGGCCGAGCAATTGCGCCAGGTGGTGGTAGATCACGTGCGCAAAACCACCGGGCGCGTGCAGCAATGTTTCCTGAACCAGCACCTCTCCGCGCACCAGCGCCAGGCTGCCGGATTCGCGGGTGGTATCGATGGCCAGAATCAGTGGATTCACTGGTGGAGCCCGAGGGCCGCGTCCATGGTGTAGACCTTTCCGTTGGCGTTCATCCCGTAAAGCCGCAGGTGCATGATCGCGGGAAAGTTCTTCGCCAGGCCCGCCAGCGGCCACATCATGCCGTTCTGCCCGGTGCCGATCACGCGATAGCCCTGGCCATCGGCCGCCACCTCGCCGGTCCACAGCCACATCATCGACCGCGTGGCGCGTGACTCACGCGTGATCTTGGCGGCGTAAGGAGGATGCAGGGTCACCGAAACATCGCCGGACGGCTCCTGGATGGCAAACGGCACCCTCGGGCTGTTCGACTCGATTTCCTGGAGCACGATCTCGCGCGATTCGAACTTGTACGACTTGTTCATGCCGGCCAAATGGCCTTCGCGCACCACGTGCAGCACCCAATCGTGCGACTTGTCGGGCGGTTCGCCCGTGAAGTGGTCGCCGCTGAACTTCTTCTTGGCCTTCACGACCTCACCGTCGATGGGATTCATCCAGTAGACGTCGTAGCCGTGTTTCTCGACCACCAGTTCCACCAGGCCGGGTCTGGCCACGTAGACCACGTACTCGGTGTCTTCCAGCGCCACGGCCCGGCCGCCATCCACGTCGAAGTACGGCTCCAGCTCCCAATGGCGCGTATCGGACATGAAATCGAACCACACGGTCATCTGTTTGGCGCCGGGGCCGCTGCCCGCGTAGGTGACGTACTGGCCGTCCATGGTGGCATTCCACAAGCGGCGGCGGAAGGCGGCGGTGTCGCTGTCCTCGCGCCCAAAATCCACGTTCACGAAGGGAACGGCATAGAGCTGATGCTCGATGGCGCCCACGTTGTCGTCGGCCGTGCCGTACGCGGCGAAATCCATCCACCCGTCATCCAACAGCGGCGCCGAGGTCACGCTCGCGCCCGTGGCGCGCGGGTGCTGGTAGGGGTCCAGCTCCTTCAGCAGCCCGCCGATCTCCTTGAGCAGCGCGCGCCCGTCGGCGTAGTCTTCAAACCGGTCCACCCCCTGCCAGGTGATGTTCATGGCCGCGTAACGCCCCACCAGGTAACGGACGAAGCGGCGGCGCTCGACCCAACTGGGAAAGACCTTGGTGAGGAAGCCCGGCCCGCCGGCCAGGACGAGATCCACCACCATGCCCTTTTCATTGAGGTAGCGGACGCGCTGGTCCAGCCGCTGGAATTGCGCCAAGTCCGGCGAGTCCGGCGACTGGAACGCGGCATCCCGGCCTTCCTCCATCACCACGCCGCGCAGGTGATTAAACTTCTGCGCGGCGCGCGCGTCCGCCACCGCGCGAAACGCCGCGTCGTCCAGGAACGCGAAGCGCATCTCGCTCGCGCCCATCCACAGGTGCGGCCGATCAAGCCCCGCCGAGTCCCGTTCCGTGTAGGCCCAATGATGCATGTTGGCCGCGCGGATGAATCCCGGCGCTTCGGAAGCGGCGGCGGTGAATGTGCCGGTCTTGTCGTTCCATTCCGCGATATTGCTGGTGACGTGGTAGTCCCAATCGCCGGCCTCGGTGGGAGAGAAGCGAATCGCCATGCGCCGGCCGCCATCCCAGTACCCGGGGAGCGCGTAGGTGCGATGCCGCGGGGAGCGAAACTCCACCCTGAGATCGACGGTCGAATAAGGATGGGGATGCGCGGCGGCGTCCTTGTCGCCGAGTTCGAAGACCAGTTCGCAGGCGGAGTAGGCAGGGGTATTGTTGCACGGTCTCTGCGCCCGGAGCGCCAGCGGAACCAGCGCCAGAAGTGCCATGGCCAATCTCAAGCCCATAGACCCAGTTTAGACCGTCGCCAATTGGAATTCCGGCTAGAATGGAAAGTCCGTGCGAAAAAGGAGAACGCTCTCATGAATTCCAACGAATCGGCCAAGGGCGCAATCTCCCGGCGCGCCGCTGTTGCCGCCGGCCTGGCGCCCAGGGTTTAGTTTCCAATCTGGCGCAGACTCTCAAACCGCGGGATTCCGTGCTCATCTTCGAGCCGGTCCCTGAAGAAAGGGCGCGCCGAATCCAGGATCGGAACTCCGGCGGGAACGATACCTGTCCTGCTCATAAACCGCAATATGCCGCGGACCGTGTCTTCCAGCGAGGGGTCCGGGTGCCCCCATCTGCTGGCGCTTCTGGCCCGCCGATAGCGAGAGCTGTCATACCGCTTGAACTCCATGGATGCGATGCTGTCGACCGACCCGATCAAAAAGTCCAGCAGCGGGAAAAGCGGATCGTCCTTCGTACACCTCTTGATCACTTCGGGCACGAACGCCGAAAGCCTGAACAACTCAAACTGACGCCCCGTGAGCCGGTTGATCATGTTGGTTATGTCCACCATATTGGCATAGTTATCCCGGGTAACGTGATAAACGGAATTGGCCGTGTCGGGAATGCTCGAAATGGCCACGATGTTGCCATCCACTACATCGGCCGGTACGAAGCTTACCTGATTGAGAGCATCGACCCCGATTCCATGATTGACCATGAAGGCGACCAGCCGAATCGCGATGTCCGGATTGCTTCCCCCGCCTGTAACGGAGGGACTCACCAGCGCCGGGCGAAAGACCCTTGTGCTCACTCCATGTCTGGCGGCATCGAACACCACCTGTTCGGCCACCCATTTGGACTGGCTGTAGCCGAAGTCGAGCCGTTCCATTTTGCCGTTCGAATCGGTTTCGTACAAAACCTCTTTCACGGCCCATCCAAAAATGAACGTCGTCGAAACATAGTTCAGAATCGCCCTGCCACAGTCGAATGCCAGCCTGACAATTTCATTGGTTCCCGCCACGTTGGCGGCGCGCATATTTTCGTAATTCAGAAGATAATTCACCGCCGCGCCGTTGTGGTAGATCGTATGAACGCGACTCGCAAGAAATTTCCATCCGTCTTTCGACAGGCCAAGACCAGGCTGTCCGAGATCTCCGCATACTGTCCTGACGCGTTTCTCAAAACGGTCGCGGAAACCTGCCGCGGCGCCGCCGATCGACTGAAACGCCTCCCAGAGCCTATCTTTGCCGGCCGCCTCGGCGGAAGCGCGGACCAGAACGTAGATGTCTTCCTCGGTCTGCTCCAGGAGACTCTTCAGCAGAAACGGACCAACGAATCCCGTGCCGCCGGTCAACAGCACCCCGCCTCCAGCCGCACGTCCCGAAGATCCATTCCGAGCCGCTGGCGCGAACGCCAGCTTCCGGTCCTTGGACATCATGTGTTCTTCGCGTTTTCGATGCCCCTCCTGCATTCGGACCAACGACTGTCTGATCTGAATGATCGCGGTTTCGGGAGAACGCTCAAACAGGTCCGCCAAACGGAACAGGTCGGCCACGCTCATCTGCTGGATCAGCCAGATATCGACCTCTCTGGCCAGCATCTGCGTCCCTTTTTGCTTTAATAGCTCCTTGCACTGCCGTCCAAATTAGCGGGCTAACTGCTGGCCGAGGCGAAGGGTGTCGCTGGCGGCCCGCTGGCGATTAGAGGCTGAGTCCCTGATACGCTGGATTGGGTTCGACCAAGAACCAATTC
>JBEKSR010000019.1:0-50216 GCA_049516835.1 Bryobacteraceae bacterium
CTCCGGCATGGAGCACCAGAGCGCGGTGACCTACGGCAACCACTTCGCCAACGGCTACCTGGAGCGCGACTGGACCGGCGTCGGCATCAGCCCCAGGTTCGACTTCATCATCGTCCACGAAAGCGCGCACGAGTGGTTCGGCAACAGCATCACCGCCGCCGACATGTCCGACATGTGGATTCACGAAGGCTGGGCCACTTACCTGGAGTGCCTCTACGTCGAATACATGTGGGGGCGCGAGGATGGCCTGAAATACACCAATGGGTACAAGTCGAAAGTCCGAAACGCTCTCCCCATTATTGCCCCGCGCGGCGTCAACCGCGAACCGCCGCAGGATATGTACTTCAAGGGCGCGCTCTTCCTCAGCACGCTTCGCAGCGTCGTGGACGACGACCGCCGCTGGTGGGCGCTCATCCACGGCTTCTACCAGCACTTCAAGTATCGGAACATCATGACCGAGGACGTGGTCGAGTACTTCAACCGGAAAACCGGAATGAACCTGACGCCGGTCTTCGATCAGTATCTGCGCCACGCCGCGCTGCCCACCCTGGAGCTGACCTTCGACGATCCGGCGCGGACCGTTTCCTATCGCTGGAAGGCCGACGAGCCGGCGTTTGCCATGCCGGTGCGCGTCGGAGCGAAAGACCACTGGCGGATCATTCGACCCACAACCGCCTGGCAGACCATCGAGACGCCGCTCCCCAAAGACCAATTCGAGGTGGCGACGGATCTCTACTACGTCAACGTGGCGCGGGCACTCGTGCCCAACGCCCCTTAGTTTTCGTGAAATCGATATTCTGCATGGATTGTGGGGCGGGCAATCCTGCCCGCCAGCCGGCCTTCCGGCCGGCTGGACCCGCTGGAAAGCGGGTCCGCAGGCTGAAAAGCCTGCCCCACAAGTTTCGTCGGATTTGCGGTTTCCGAAAACTAAGCGGCATTAGGCACGAGCGCCTCCGCCGCAATCACTTCTGCGCTTGGACGATGGTTACCTTGTCCGCTTCAATCTTGACTTGCTCTTCGTGGCCTTCTCCGCCACCAACGGGAACGATCTTGACCGTGTACGCGCCGGGGTTTAGCATGAGACCCTGCACCGAGTTGTTGAACTCTCCGGCGTGGCCCATGAACTTGCCGTTCACATAAACCGCCGCGAACTTGTCCGCGGAGATGGTGCGCAGGCGACCGAAGGGCGGTTTTGCGAGCGGGAGCTCTTTCATGGTTTGAGCCAGTTTCGCGGTCTTTCCCGCTTGTATCGTGACCTTCGTCACCACATCTTCGTAGCGCGGCTCGGACAGTCTGATTTCATGTTCGCCGGCAGCGACCGTGTATTTCCTGCCAATCCCAAAATTCCCGGCTGGCCCGACGTACTTGCCGTCGATGAAGACTCCCGCCCGGCCTGGATTGACGCTCGTCTTCAGAAAACCCGTGTTTTGTTGTCCCACAACAGGCATGCTGATCACAGCGATCAGCAGTACTGCGTTACGTACGAAAGAAGTGATCCGCATAGTGGTAGATCTCCTATCTGAATTTGCCAGGTAGCACGCCTCGCCTGCCCAACGGTATTATCATATCTGCATGTCCGAGACCTCGCAACCCAGACGGTGGCGCGGTGTTCATCGGCCAGAAAGGAAACGTAGGAACATGTTGAAGAGCTTCAAAGAATTCGTATTGCGGGGCAACGTGCTCGATCTCGCCGTTGCCGTGATCATCGGCGCCGCTTTCGGCGCCATCGTCACCTCGATGGTGAATGACATTGTGATGCCCCCCATAGGCCTGGTTCTGGGCCATGTGGACTTCAAAGATCTGTTCATCAGTCTGAACGGCCAGTCCTATCCGACGCTGGCGGCCGCCAAAGCCGCCGCGGCGCCCGTCATCGCGTACGGTCAGTTTCTCAATACCGTGATCAACTTTCTGATCGTTGGGTTTGTGATCTTCCTGACCGTGCGGCAAGCCAGCAAACTGCAGAAGAAACCCGCGCCGGCGCCGGCGGCGCCAACCACCAAGGTTTGCCAATTCTGCTGCACGCCAATCCCCATCGCGGCGACGCGCTGCCCCAACTGCACTTCTCAACTGAGTTCGCCGGAGGCTGCCAGGCAATGAAGTTCCATCGCCGGTTTTGGTTGGTGGTGTCCGCCGGTCTGCTCTCGAGTACCGCTTGGGCGGACGAGGTGGTGATGAAGAACGGCGATCGCGTCACCGGCGCCATCATCAAGCAGGACGGCAAGACGATAACCGTCAAAACCGACAATTTCGGGATTGTCACCGCTCCCTGGGATAAGGTCGCATCACTCAAATCCGATCAGCCGGTCCATGTAGTTCTCAAAGACGGAAAGACCCTGGTGGGTACGGTGGCCCCCAGTGAGGGGAAAGTAGAGATCACGACCCAGGATACGAAGGTGGACGTGAGTCCGGGCGAAGTCGCCGCTATTCGCAACGCCGGCGAACAGAAGGCTTATGAGCGGCTTCTGAAACCGGGCTTGCTTCAGCTTTGGTCCGGCGGTGGCAGCCTCGGTTGGGCCGGCACCGAAGGCAATGCACAGACTTTGACATTCACGACGGCTTTCAATGCGGCGCGCGTGACGAACACGGACAAGATCTCCCTCTATTTCAATTCGATCAAGGCCTCGGCTTTGATCAATGGCCGGAATGCCAGCACCGCCCAGGCAGTTCGCGGCGGAATCGGTTATAACCATAACGTGAGCCCGCGGCTGTTTGTGAATATCTTTAACGATTACGAATATGACAAGTTCCAGAATTTGGACCTGCGCTTTGTAATGGGCGGCGGTTTCGGATTACACGCCGTAAAAAACAAACGCAGCGTATTGGACCTCCTCGGCGGCGCCGACTACAACCATTCCAGTTTCAGCACGCCATTGACCAGGAACGCGGCGGAAGCATTCTGGGGCGACGAATACACTCTTAAGCTGACCGGCGCCAGTTCGCTCACCCAGAGCTTTCGAATGTTCAATAATCTTTCGGATACCGGCGCATACCGCGTGAACCTCGATGTCGGCATCGCCACCAGGATCAAGAAGTGGCTTTCCTGGAATCTCGCGCTGAGCGACCGGTATCTGAGCAATCCCGTGCCGGGTCGCAAGAGCAACGACTGGCTCTACACCACCGGGCTCGGAATCACATTTGCGCGTTAGCGGAACTCGCTTCGCGCGGGAGCAGGCGGCCGGCTGCGCGGCGTCGCGCCGAAGCGTATGAACGTTGGGCGCCTGTCAGCAGAACAGGAACCAGAAGAATCCACCGCTCACGACTCGGCCTGGTGAACCGGGTGGAACTGCCAGGAGACCACCTTTTCCGTCATCAGCGGAGAAGGAAACTCCACCCCGATGGCATAACTCCACGGCCCCCGCCCGGTGCAGTGCCGCACCTGCCCAAACCCCATCAGCCCGAAACTCTTGAAGTGCACAAACACCGCCGACTGCGGCGCCAAGGGCTTGCTGGCTATGACCAAGGCGCCCTCCGCGTGCATGTTCACTCCCCGGACCCGCATCCAGCCGGACTCGCCGCGGATCCTCGCCCTGTAATGGACCTTTAACCTGCGGTTGAGACGACGGTCGGGCTGCCCCAACGGCCGGCTCTCCGGCTGGCTGCGGCCGGTCACGGCCCATAGGCCACGCTTCAGGAGGCTGGACGCCCTGGAAGCCCAGCCATTCGCGGAGGCAGTTGTTTGCGTCATCCATTCCATAATGGGTTGCGCGGCCGATGGGGACAAGTACCACGGGTTCTGACGCGTGACTAGTATCGCTGCCGCGAAACCGCGGAAAAGTACCGCCCGTTCCATTTGGCTGTGGGGCAGCCAATCTTGCCTGCAGCCGGCTTTCAGCCGGCGTCTGCGGGAAACGGGGAAGCCGCCTGAAAGGCGGCTGCAGGCAAGATTGCCCGCCCCACGAAATCTAGAAATCCTCCAGCAGGTGGCCCATCTTTTCCTTCTTGGTGCGCAGATAGGATTCGCGCGTATCCAGCACGTCGGCCAGGCAGGGCACCCGCTCGACCACTTCGACGCCGGCCCTCTCCACGGCTTCCACCTTCTGCGGATTGTTGGAGAGCAGCCGCACGGCTCTCAATCCGAAGTATTGCAGGATGGCGCCGGGCAGCTCGTAGCTGCGCAGGTCCGAGTCGAATCCCAGGCGCTCGTTGGCTTCCACGGTGTCGGCGCCCCGGTCTTGCAGCTCGTAAGCGCGGAGCTTGTTGAGCAGGCCGATGCCGCGGCCCTCTTGATGCTCGTAGATGAGCAGGCCGCGGCCCTCCTGGGCGATGCTCTGGAGCGCAATTTCAAGCTGCGCGCGGCAATCGCAGCGCAGGCTGTGAAATACGTCTCCGGTGAGGCACTGGGAGTGAATGCGGACCAGCAGTGGCGGGCCGCCGGCCAGTTCCCCCATTTTCAGCGCCACGGCTTCCTCGGTGAGGTCGCCATCGCGGCCTTCGAATCCATAGATCCGGAAGAAGCCGAATTGCGTCGGAAAGTCCGCTTCGGCCACTTTGGTGAGCCGTAGCGCGGAAAAGTTGTTCATGCTTGGATTACGGAAGTCTTACTCCTTTTATTATAATGGGTTCCAACAGCACATGCTGGAACGCTACCTGGTTGCGCTGCTGGTCAAGCTGGTCGCGATGGCTTCCATTGCCAGCGTGCTGGCGCGCTCCAACCGCTTCAAGTCGGCGCTCATGCGGGAGACGCGCACGCTGAAG
This sequence comes from Bryobacteraceae bacterium, assembly GCA_049516835.1. Classification (GTDB taxonomy): domain Bacteria; phylum Acidobacteriota; class Terriglobia; order Bryobacterales; family Bryobacteraceae; genus Fen-178. Next base: position 4,696 of record JBEKSR010000019.1, read on the forward strand.
CAGCGGGTGGCGCTCTCGTTGTGGCTTTCCAGCGTCTTCGCCGCCAGCGTGGCCACCCGCGTGGTCAGCCGGACCTACCACGCGGCCGATCTGGGCCTGGAAGGCAGCCTCATCGCCGGCCTGTTGGGCGGATACGTCACCGGCCTGCTCTCCGGCGTGCTCATCTCACTGCCCGCGGTTTTCATCGCGCACGAGCGCGTCACCATGCCGTTGCTGGCGGGCATCGGCGTACTGGGCGGGCTGCTGCGCGATTGGGCGCCCGATCCCGAAGAGATCTGGCGTTTTACTCCGTTTTTCGACCTGAATATCTACCGTTTCTTCAAGGAAAGCCGCAACCACCGGCGCACCGCCTTTCATCTGCTCTTCTTCGCCGCCATCCTGGTGGCTGAGTTTCTGCGCCAGACCATGGGTGATTTCTTCCAGACCAAAGAGGTTTTCTACCTGGCGCCGGACGCCCCCGGCTGGCCCCATCCGCCTCCCCTCACCATCCTGGCCCTTTACGCCACCACGCTTTTCGCCGTGGCCATTCCGCTCAAGATCTGGAACAACACGCGCAACGAGAAGAAGCTCGAAGAACAGGAGCGGCTGCTGGCCGAGGCGCGCCTGGCGGCGCTTACCAGCCAGATCAATCCCCACTTTTTATTCAATACGCTGAATTCGGTTTCCTCCCTGATCCGCACCAACCCCAACCAGGCGCGGGGGATGGTGGCGAAGCTCTCGGCGGTCCTCCGGCGGCTGCTGCGCAAGCACGAAAACTTCGCCACCCTGCGCGAGGAGCTGAGCTTCATCGAGGATTATCTTTCCATCGAAACCGTGCGCTTCGGCGACAAGCTGCGCTTCGAACAGGATGTGGCCGAAGATGCCCTCGATATGCTGGTGCCCAGCATGCTGCTGCAGCCGCTGGTGGAGAATTCCATCAAGCACGGGATCGGCGGCAAGGTGGAGGGCGGCACCATCCGCATTCGCGCGCGCCGCGCCAAATCCAGGCTGCACCTGCTGGTGGAAGACGACGGAGTCGGCATTCCCGAGGCCAGGCTGGCCACGGTGTTCGACCAGGGCATTGGCATCGGCAACGTCAGCGAGCGGCTGAAAGTGCTGTTTGGAAACGAGTACCGCATGTGGATCGAGAGCCAACCGGGCGAGGGTACCCGCATCCAGATCGAAGTGCCGGAGCTGCAGACCGACCTGGCGGCGGTTTCATGAGTATGAAAAGCGATCCCGCTTCCGACGTGCTGAAACGGATTCACCCCAGGTCCGCCACCCGGCTGGACTCCATCCCCAAGCGGCCGGACGACCATGCCGGCCGCGGCGTTTTCTTCCGTGAGTCGTTAAAGTCGCTGTCGGTTACAGCCTCGTTGTTTCCCAGTTCCCGGTTTCTGGCGTCGGCTCTGTTGCGCCCCATCGACTTCGATCGGGCGCGAATTATTGTGGAGCTTGGCATGGGGACGGGAGCCATCACCACCGAAATACTGCGACGCATGGCGCCCGGTTCGGTATTATTCGCCATCGAGGTCAATCCGGCGTTTGTCGCCCATGTTCGCAGCAAGGTTCACGACTCCCGTTTGGTTCCCATATCGGGCCGCGCCGAGCGCCTGGGTTCCATTCTCGGACAAAGGGGCGTCCGGCGCGCGGATGCCATTGTTTCTTCTCTCGGGCTGAGCAGCATGGCTCACGATCAGCGGTCCAGCATCGTCGGACAGGCGGCCAAGCACCTTGGCGAGCATGGAGTTCTGACTCAGTTTCAGTACCTGCCGGCCAGCGGCAAACCAAGCTGGGTGCGTGCCTTGGGACTGAAGCGTTTCGCCGAGGAGAATTTCCTGCGCGAGTATTTTCGCGAGGTTCGCTCCGAGCGTGTCATTTGGAATCTTCCGCCGGCCAAAGTGTATACCTGCCGGCTTTGAGAGAGGCGCCTGCCATGTCAAAATCTTTCACCCGGCGCGGCTTCGTGCTCGGCGCCGGGGCGGTGTCGGCGCTCGGCTAAAGTGACCCATTTCTGCTCACTCAAACTGACCCACGCGTGCGCTCGCACACCCCAAGAAGCCGACTTCTTCATGTCGCCGGGAGCTAGGCGTAGTTTAGAACCATGGGCTCAGGGTCTTTGAATTGGATGAATACTGGCTATTTTGGGGATTACAGATGTCTGGCTTGGGCTTGGCTGGTCGGGGCGCTCCTTCCCTGTCTCGCGCCAGCGCAAGCGATTTCAGTCGGGGTCACGGGTGGTGTACCTGTTTCACCCCATTCGCAGAACTATGGGCAGGGATGCTTCGATCGAGGACCTCCGATCTGCGGCCCTAACGATTTCTTCGTCAAGCCTTACTCGATCGGGCCAATCGCCGATGTCAATCTTCCCCGGGGGATCTCTGCCGAGGTTGGGTTCCTTTATGAGCGATTCCACCAAGACTTGGCCGAGGGACTGACCGCCCCCCATGGGGGCGCTGTCAACTTCGGCCAAAAATATAGCGTCTCCGCAGACGGGTGGCTGTTTCCGTTCCTGCTCAGGTACACCTTTGGACGGCGGAGGGTCGCCCCATTTGCCGATGCCGGTGCGACGCTACGGCATCTTGGCCCATTCGATGGCAAAGGCATCCAATTGGACTTCTATCTCCAGCCCCAACCGACTTTGGTTCATATCGAAAGCGGTCGAGGCCTGGACGTTGCTATTACGGCGGGTGCAGGGCTGAGATGGCGGATTTCGGTCATCGCTATCACCTCCGAGATCCGATTCCTACACTGGACGTCTCGATACTATCAGCCGGTTCAAAATCAGGCGACGCTGATGGTTGGTCTCACATTCCCTGCGCGGAGATAATCCGTCGGCGTCGACTTGCCCGGGCGGCAACAGCGCCACTTCTTCAGCGCGTCGGTGGGCCACTCTTGGTGAGCAGAGTTGGATCATTTCCCGCGAGCGCCAAAGCCGGCGCGGTGTCGGCCGCATTCGCCCGGAACTGCAAGGCCAATTCGCCGAGCACCGGCATGACCCGCCCCTACTCGGTCTTCGAGTAGTAATACGTGTACTTGCTGTACAACTCCGAGGCGCGAGCCCCGTTGGCTACGATCCCCAGAACATTGTTCTCACACAGCGACTGCATGGCGCGCGTCACGTTGTCGAAGGTCGTGGAACCGATCTTGACCACCAGAATCGTGCCGTCCGCCATGGTGGCGAGCAGGTTGGCGTCGGCCGAAAACAGCAGCGGCGGCGTGTCGAAAATCGCCCAGTTGAAGGTGCGCGGCAACTCCTCGAAAAGCGCCTTGGCCTGCCTCATGTTCAGCAGTTCAAGCGGATTCTTAACCGGCGTGCCGGCGGGCAAGACGTACAGGCTCATGCCTTCGATGCGGCGGAGCGCCTGTGGGAACGTGCACTGGCCCGTCAGGTAGTCCGAAAGGCCCGGAGCACGCTCGATCTGGAAGAGATTGTGGATGATGGGACGCCGCAGGTCGAAATCGCCCAGCAGCACCGAGGTTTCCGCCAGGTGAGACTGCGCCAGCGCCAGGTTGACCGCGGAAAAGGTCTTGCCCTCCGCCGGCGAAGGGCTGGTCACCACCACCGTGTGCAGCGGCTGCAGTGTTTGCAGATGATTCAGGCGCGTGCGCAGCGTGCGGAACTCTTCCGCCGGCGTCTCGTGTGAGTTGTTGAGGTCCAGCAGGTGAGATTCCGGAGCAGGCTGGAACGGCGCCAGCGGCGCGTCGCCCAGCATGCCCGGATGAATGTTCAACCGCACTGGCGCAGCGGCGGACGGGGGACCGTTCACCGGAAGAAACTCCGGCGTCCGGACCGGCTCCGCCGCCTCGTCAGGCCCCAGCTCGCCCATTTCGGCCCGGCGTAAAGCATCGTGTACTCGACTCATGTTCTCTCCAGTGGCGCGCGGCCCCGTCCGTTTCTAGGTATGGCCGAAATAGTAGTAGTAAGCCGAGCCGCTCATGGCAATCGACCCGATAATGATCGCGCTCGACCACGCCAGCCAGAACAAGCGTCGCTTCCTTCGCACCAGCAACGCGTTTTCCAGCAGGGGAATGCTGCTCAGCACCGGCAAATTCGTATACGCCCGAACGTCCTTGAGATTCTTGAGGGACGTATTCTTCACTTCCTTGCCACCCGCCAGCAGAACGCCGGCCAAAAGCCCCAGCATAGTGCCGATTCCCGCGATGGCCAGACGGTTCGGCTCCGAGGGGGCCTCGGGCAGCGACGCCGGGTCCAGCACCTCCAGGTTTTGGCCCGCCTTGTGCTCTTCCAGGTTCTGCGCCGTGTTGGATGCTTCCTGGCGCTTCCTCATCTCCGTGTAGTTCTGCTTGGCCAGATCGTAGTCCCGTAACAGCGCGGCATACGTCTGTTCGAGCGGCGGGCTCATTTCGATGCGGGACTGGATGGCCACGGCCTGCTTTTCCAGTTCCGCCTTCTGCCGTGTGCGCTGTTCAATATCCATGGCCGTCGCCTGGATTCGCACTTGGGTGGCCGCAGTTTGAGCCTGGACGTCTTGCAGGCTCTTCTGCATTTGCGGATTCGTCACTTTCCGCGGCGCGGGATCGGCCGGGGCCGCGGCCGCCTCTTCAATCGCCTGCTTCTCCAGGTCGTCGCGCTCCTTCTCGAGGGATGCCAGCCGGGCCTGCAAAGTCTTGATATCCGGGTAATCTTCCGTGAACGTCTGGAGCAACCCCGCCAGGTTCGACTTCCCGTCCTGGATCGCCTGGTTCAACCGGATGAGCCGCTCGTTTTTGACGGCCGTGGTCTGGCCGCCCGCGGTGTCCTCCAGGTTGTTGGAGATGAACGACGACTGGTTCTTCAGGCCCTGGAGAGTGCTTTCCTGGAACATCTTCTCCTGGCTGTCGCGGTTGATGACGTCATTGAGCTGGTTGATCTCCATCCGGAGCCCCTGCAAGGCCTGGATGTTGGCGGGAAGTTGCTCCGGCAGACGGTTCTGGTTCTCGCTCTTGAATTTCAGAATCTCGGCATCCAGGCTGTGCAGCTTTTCCTCGGTGGTCCTCAATTCGTCGTTCAGGAAGCTGGTGGTGAGGGTGGCCTGGGTGCGCTGCACTTGCACGTTCTGCTCGGTGAATTCGGTCACCAGCTCGCGCACCACCGCCTGCGCCTTGTAGCGATCGGTATAGGAGAACTGAATCAGAAAAGCGGATGCAAAACGGCGCTCCCCGGTGGTGCTGGGCGTCTCCATCATCTGGATCTTGATGTATTTGTTGCGCATGTCCTGGATGATGTCTTCCAGCGGCAGGCGCTGCCGCTGGCTCCTGTACAGGTCCAGCGAGGGCCGCTGGATGAGCTCCTGCAGCCTGCCGCGGCTCAGGATCTCCTGCTGCATCTGGTTAAGCCGTTCCGCCATTTGAGTGCCGAGCACGCTGGGGATCAGGTTCTCGGGAACCTGCTGGGGCGTGATCCGCATGACCGCCTGCGAAATATACGTATCCGGCCACATGAACGCCACCACCACCGCCAATACCAGGCCCGCGAACATCGGACCGATGATCCACGAGCGGTAGCGGCGGAGTATATCGATGTAGTCTTCGATATCCGGTGGGCGCCGCGAGACATTCACATAGTTCTGCGGGGAAGCCATAAATCTCAGTACCTTCCTGCTTTTCCAACAACTGCCATCAAGTATTCCGACACTCCCGTGTCACTTCACGATAATCTTATCGCCCGATTCCAGCAGAACATTCTGCTCCGGCTTCTTGCCGCGGGTGACCTGCTTATAGTTGAACGTGAGAACCTTGTTACCACGCAGAATCAGAATCTTCGTTTGGTTGGCGAAATCCCGAAAGCCGCCGGCATTGACCAGCGCTTCGAGCACATTGGTCGGAACCACCAGGGGGAACGCGCCGGGTTTGTTCACCTCACCCAGAATGAAATACTTCTTGCTGCCGACCGCCAGGATGCCGACGTTGACTTGCGGGTCCTTGATGAACTTGGAAAGACGCTCCGCTATGTCCTTCTCCAACTGTTCCGGAGTGCGGTCCGAGGCCGTGACATCGCCGATCAGCGGCACCGAGATTCTGCCATCGGGCCGAACCAGGAACTGCCCCGAGACGTCATTATCGCGCCACACCTTGACGGAGAGCACATCCTCCGCGCCGATGACGTAAGTCTTGGAATTCACCGGCGCGAGTCCCGGAATCTTGGCCTCGGGGGACGGCTTGGGCCCCGCCAGGTTGGCCGGGTCGGTGGCGGGCGCCGCGGGCTTGGCGGGCGGTGCCGCTTTCTCTTGCGGGGGAACGGCCTGTTCTTGCGTTAGACCCTCGTCCGCGGCCTTCCACCCAAGCGCTCCGCCTCCGTGTAGCAACGCAGGCAGAACCGCCACCCATGCGGACAGTATCACCTTTCTCATCATGGTTCTCGGAGACTTCATCAAGATTTCAGCAACCCGATCCACAATCATGCATCGACGCGACCGCGCTATCGGCGCTCTATCTCGTCATTATAGCTTATAGATGGCTTACAGCATAGGGGGCCGGGAGTGGAACCGACGTACTACGCTACCGGTAGCTGTACAGTGAAACGCGGAGGATGCCGGGGTCGGCCGTCAACCGCAGGCTGGCCCGGTCATCGCCGCCCATGCCGGTGTCGTCGCCCGCAAGGTGGCGTCCGACCACCCACGCGCCGTTCCGGAACCTGCCCTCCTCCACCGCGGCGAGGCTGGCCATGGGGGTCGCCGCGACGGTCGATGAGAACCTGATGTTCAGGTTGGCGCCAGCCACCCAGAAATCGTCGGGACCCGTCTGTATGAGGATGGCGTAGCCACGCGCCGCGGCCGGCGCGCCGCGGCCACCGCCGCCTGGAGCCGCTTGAGGCACTCCCGCGGCGGACCTCCCCGGCCCGGTCGTGGGAACAGCCGCCGGCGGCGGCGCGGCTCCCCACCCGCGTCCCATGGCAAGATCGAACACGTAGTTCCCCAACTGCACCTTCCGGGAGCCGGCGCCCGGTTCCATCATCACGGCTTTCATCGTGCCCTTGCCCTGATGTTCCATGATCAACGGGGTGAGTTCTCTGAGCACCCCGTAGGCCCCCGCCAGCGGACCGTCCGCGCTAACCTGCCTCTCGATGCCGAACGGCGAGAACATCTGCGCATTGAGCTGCCCGATGGCGTAGAACGCGTTTCCGGCGTCCCCCCGCGTCTCCGGGATGAACAGCGGGTTGCCGTTCCGGCTGTACATCGTGGCGATCTCCGCGAAGTTGGTCAGGTAGATGTCCGGAGCAAACACGTCGATCTGCGGCGCGCCAGCCCGCCAGAAGTCGTGATTGTGGGCTTGCGGACCGCCGCTCGGGTAGTCTCCCGGTTGCTTGTCCTGGGGTTGGACGAGCCAGGCGTTCACGTACACCGGTATGGGGTACTCCTTCTTGCCCAGTTCCGTTACCCGGTTCATGTAGCGCGCGTAGTGCCAGGCCATGAAGGCCTCGTCGGCGCCCGTGCCTTTGCCAAAAACCTCTTCCCAGGTTCCCGACGTCTTGCCCCCGGCGGCGTCCCACAGCTTTCGGGTTTCCGGCAGCAGGGTGCTCTTGTTCTTCCGGAGGTAGTCCATCAGCTCCTTGGGCGCCGCTCCGGCGAAAGCCTCGTTGGCCTCCTTCGACCGGTCCCTCGAGTCGCCCAGCAGGCCCACTTCGTTCTCCATCTGGATCATGATGACCGTGCGCGTGGCCGAGTCCACCTCGCGCACGTGCCGCATCAGGGCCGCATACGCCCGGCCATCGGCTTCCATGTTGGCGGCGCTCAGAGTCGAGAGGATCTCCCGGCCCTTCCCATCCTCGTCCCGGGCCACGGGGTACTTGTCCGGGTTCCGTTTCACCCAGGCGGGAGCATAACTGGACGTGCCGTTCTTCCAGCTCCCGAACCATAGCAAAACCACGCGCAGATTATTATTCCTGGCGTCGCCGAGGGCCCCATCCAACGCGCTGAAATCGAACTTGCCCTCTTCCGGCTCGGTCCAACCCCAGCCTACGCCCACCAGGGCTGTGTTGAGGTTGGCTTTGGCCAGGTTGGGCCATACCGGCCGCACATTTTCGGCCGTCGAGGCGGCGTTGTTCAACAGCTCGCCCGCCAGCGCCAGCCAGGGCCTGCCGTCGACCATCAGTTGGGTCACGGCGCCCCGCTTTTCGAGGTGCGGTATCGGCGCGGCGGCCGAAGTCTGCGCGCTCGCCGTGGCGGCGAACGCGAATAGCGCGATCGAGATAAACGGAATCCGATGTTTCATGGTTAATCTCCTCAACGATATCGGTACAATTTGACGTGCTGAATGCCGGGGCCGTCGTCCATGAAGCGCAGTCCGCTGCCCGACTGGTCGGCCGCGGCGGCCTTCGCCTGGTCGTACTCCAGCACACAATCGTCCCCGGCCAGCAGGCGCGTCACCACCCACTTGCCGTCCTCGAACCGGCCCGCTTCCACTTTGGCCAGCCCGGCGATGGGCGGCCCTGGCGTCTTGGGAAGGAACGTAATCTGCACATCGTTGCCGGCCGCCCAGAACTCATCCTGCCCCGCGGCAATGACCATCGCGTAACCCACCTCGGGAATCACGCCGGGAGCACGCCGGTTGCGCCTGAGATTGACGTTCACCGTATAGCCGCCCAACTCGATGTCTCTCGTCTGCAGACTCTTGTTGAGCCACGCCGCCCGAATCGTGCCCTTCGCCTGCGCCTCCAGAATCAGGGGGCTGAGCTGGGCCAGCACCTTGTAGGCCCTGGCAAACGGGAGGCTCGCGAGGTCCGTCGGCGCCGCTACCGCGACGCCCGTTCCCGGCCGGAAACCCAGCAGCCGCTGCGGCTGATCGATCCCCATGGGCGAGTAGCCGATCCCGTTGTGCTGCCCGATGGCGTAGAACGCGTTGGCCGCGCCCCCCATGGTGGCCGACGATTCCGGAATGAACAGCGGGTTGCCGCTCCGGCTGTACCGGTCGGCCAGCTCGTTGAAATTCGGCAGGTAGACGTCCGGCGAGAGCATGTCGATCCGCGGCCCGCCGGCTCGCCAGATATCGTGCATGTGATCCTGCGGTCCGCCGCTCGGATAGTCGCCCGGCCCCTTGTCTTCCGGCTGGACGATCCAGGCGTTCACGTACATCGGCACCGGGTACTCGGCCTTGCCGGCCTCCGCCACCTTCCCGACGTAGCGCGAGTAGTTCCACGCCATGAAGACCTCGTCCGCTTTGCCCTTGCCAACGCCGAAGACCTGTTCCCAGGTTCCGGAAGTCTTGGCTCCGGCCGCCCCCCACACTTTCATGGTTTCCGGCAGCAGCGAATCCTTGTGCGCCTGCAGGTAATCCGTCAGTTCCTTGGGAACCGGCTTGGCAAAGGCCTCGTTGGCCGGCGCGGACCGGTCGCGCGAATCGCCGAGCAGGCCAACTTCGTTCTCCAGTTGCACCATGATCGTCGTGCGCGCCGGCGAATCGCCTTCCTTAATGTGTCGCATGAAGGCCGCGAAGGCTTTCGCATCGGCGTTCCGGTTGGCGTCGCTCAATGTCGAGAGCACCTCGACGGTCTTGCCGCCCGCCAGTTGGGCGCGCGGGAATCGGTCCTGGTTGGCCACCACCCAGGCCGGGGCGAAGTTAGTGAGCCCGTTCTTCCAGCTTCCGAACCACAGCCACGCGATGCGCATGTTGTTGGCTCTGGCGTCCTGGATGACGTCGTCCGCGAAGGTGAAGTCGAACTTGCCCTCTTGGGGCTCGATCCACGCCCAGGCCATCGGCGCCAGCACCGTGTTGAGCCCAATGGCCGCCAGGTTCGGCCACACCGCCTTCATGTGCTCGGGGCTGGAGGCGGCGGTGTTGGTCAGCTCGCCGGCCAGGGCCAGAAACGGCTTCCCGTCCACAATAAGCTGGGTGGCGGCGCCTCTCTTCTCCAGGTGGGCAACGGCGGGGGCGCTGGTCGTTGTCTTGGTTGGGGAGCACGCGGTCGTCAGCGCCAGCGCGCTGGCCAGCGCAAAGCGGGTAAAACTCCGATGTCGCATAGTTTTCGCCTTTCGGGTCATATTGTCTGATGCATTGTACATTATTCGTAGTACTCTGAGAGTTCCGCGAAGGAAATCTCATGACCCTGCCGCACACCTACGGACTCGTGTTGACGCTCACGATTTTGACCATGATCTGCTGGGGATCGTGGGCCAACGTCCTCAAGCTCGCCAAAGGCTGGCGCTTTGAACTGCTCTACTATGACTACTCGATCGGCGTGGCGCTGGGCGCTGCCCTGGCTGGCCTCACCTTCGGCACGTGGGGGTCGGACGGCCTTCAATTCCTGGATGATCTCGCGCACGCAGGCAACACCAATATTCTTTGCGGGTTCCTCGGCGGCGTCATTTTCAACCTCTCCAACATCCTGGTGGTCGGCGCCATTGCCGTGGCGGGCATGGGCGTGGCGTTCCCCATCGGCGTCGGGCTGGCTCTGGTGGTCGGGGTTATCTGGAATTACATCGTCAACCCCCAGGGCAATCCCTTGCTGCTGTTCACCGGTGTCGCCCTGATTGTGGCGGCCATCGTCGTCGACGCTATCGCCTACCGCGCGCACGCCGTCAGCCGCAGCACCGCCGGCGACGAGGCGGATGCTGCCGCCAAACGAGCGTCCACTTGGAAGGGCATCCGGCTGGCCATCGTCGGAGGTGTCCTGATGGGCACGTTCTATCCGCTGGTCGAGATCGGCAAGACCGGCCCGAACGGACTCGGCCCCTACGCCGTCGGATTCGTCTTTGCCCTGGGCGTGCTGGCCTCGGTCTTTGTGTACAACCTCTACTTCTTGCGCTTCCCCATCGACGGTCCTCGCCTGACTTTTGGCGACTACTTGCGCGGCAATTGGTGGGTACACTTTCTCGGCATCGTAGGCGGCCTGGCCTGGATCGCGGGATCACTCGCGGACTTCGTAGCCGCCAGCGCCCCGAAGGAGTTGCAGGTGGGACCGGCCATCAGCTACGCCATCGGGCAAGGCTCCACCATGGTGGGGGCCCTGTGGGGCGTCCTGGTGTGGAGGGAATTCGCCGGAGGCGGCGCGCGCGTGACCCGGCTCCTGGTGCTTATGTTCGTGCTCTTTCTGACCGGCCTGGGGGTGGTCTCCGTTGCGCCGCTCTATGCCGCCCGCTAGGGGCGCCTCGTGGAGGGATATCGTGGACCCACTGCTCCTCGGCATCGATGTCGGAACCAGTTCCGTGAAAGCCGTCCTGCTGGACCTTCGCGGAAACCTCTGCGCTGTCTGCCAGGCCGAATATCCGCTGCATCACATTCGGCCCGCGTGGGTGGAGCAAGACCCCGAAGACTGGTGGCAGGCAACCTGCCAGGCTATTCGCGAGGCGCTCGCCAAGGTCCCGCATGGGCCGGAAAGAATCTTGGGGCTGGCCGTGAGTTCCCAAGCGCCCACACTGCTGCCGCTCGGCCGCTCCGGCCGGCCGCTGCGCCCCGCCATGATCTGGATGGATCGCCGCGCCGAATCGGAGGCCGCACGGCTTACCGAATTGCTGGGCGCGGAGGAGATCCACCGCATAACCGGCAACCGGCCCGACGCCTTCTATGTCGCCGCGCGCCTGCTCTGGCTGCGGAATCACGAACCCGACACCCTGAGACAGACTTGGCAGTTCGTTCAGGTCAACGGGTACGTCAACTACCGGCTTACCGGGCGGATCGGCATGGATCCGGCGCACGCCGTGCTGCTGCAACTGCGCAACTACGCCACGGGTGAATGGTCCCCGGCTCTATGCTCCGCCTGCGGAGTGGAACCGGCGCAATTCCCCGAGGTCCTGGAAGCGCACCGCATTCAGGGAGAAGTCACCCTCGAAGCCGCCCAGGCTACCGGCCTTCGAGCGGGCACTCCGGTGATGGCCGGGAGCGTGGACAGCGCCACCGCCGCCTTGGAGGTGGGCGTGGTCGAGCCCGGCATCGCCGCCGAGATGACGGGCACCTCGACGGTCGTCATCATTCCGAATGACAGCGGCCTGACGGAACCGGCCCTGATCGCCATGCCGCACGCCCTGCCGGGACTCCACCTGCTGCTCGGCGCCATGGTCTCTTCCGGTGGTTGCCTGCGTTGGTTCCGCGACCAGCTTGGACAGTCCGAGGTGCAGGCTGCCATGGAGCACGGGGCCGACGCATTCGATCTGCTGACACAGCAGGCGGCGCAGGTACCGCCGGGCAGCGACGGCGTCATCTTCCTCCCCTACATGATGGGGGAACGCTCGCCTTTATGGCATACCAATGCTCGCGGCGTGTTCTTCGGCCTCTCGCTGGCCACCCGCAAGGCGGCCCTCACGCGCTCCATTCTGGAGGGCGCCGCCTTTGCCCTTCGCCATAACGTGGAGGTGGCAATCGGCGCCGGCGCCGAAGTCCGCGAGATGAGAAGCGTGGGCGGCTGTAGCCGCAGCGATCTCTGGAACCAGATCAAGGCGGACGTATTGGGGCTGCCGGTGCTGCTGCCGCGCACTTCGGTCGGTTCTCCTTTCGGCGCCGCCATCCTGGCGGGAGTGGGGGCCGGAGCCTTCCCCGACGTCCGGAAATCCCTGCTCGAGATGATACGGCTCGACCGGCGCTTCGAGCCAAACCAAGCCAATCACCAAAGGTACACGCGCATCTACCAGGTGTTTCGGGACATCTACCTTCACCTGAAGGACGATTTCGATCGCGCCTCCGCCGTCACCCCGTAAACCTTCTCCAGAAGTTGGATGGTTCGCTCGACCTCGGCCGCGGCCTCCTGCTGCGTCCATCCGAGGACCGGCGACGCAATGCCCGCCAGTTCCTCCAGCAAGGCCCCGTTCACCTCGCCCAGCAAGCCCATCAGCGTTCGCCTCAGGATCAGATCGTCGAGGTGAACCACCCGCTCGTAGAGCGCCATGAATTCGATCTCCCGGCGGGAGTAACCGGCGTGGCAGTCGAGCGGCGCATCCGGGCCCGCCTGTAAGTAAGCGGCGACTCTGTCCGCCCCCGTGCCATAGCGCTCCAGCAGCGTAGCGAGCCGCTCCCGAGGCAGTCCGGTGCCCTCCGGCATCCTGGGGTAGCCCTTGCCGCCTCCGATGGGAACATCCGCCGAATCGCGAATTCGCGGGCGTCCCAGCACCCCCAGAATTTCGTCGGAGACCTGCTCGGCAAGCGCACGGAAGGTGGTCCACTTTCCGCCCACCAGCGAGTAGATCGGGAAATCGATTCCGTTGCCCGGCGCCAGCACCGGGAAGCTGTGGTCGCGGCTGATCTGGCCTGGGGTGAGGGCGTCGCTGCGTGGCAGAGGGCGGACGCCGCAAAACCGAAACACCACGTGCGACCGGTCCACCCGGATCGAAGGGAAGGCCATCCGCATGGCCTCCAGAATGTAGTCGACTTCAGCTTCGTCGCAGACCGCATCCGGATCTTCCTCCGGGATATCCGTGGCGCCGGCGATGATCTTGCCCTGGACCGCATAGAAGATGCAGATGCGGCCGTCCCGGTTGACGAAGTAGATCATCTCGTCCCCGGTCGCCTTAAGCAGTTCGGGATGGTCCAGGACCACGTGGGAACCCTTGGTTCCGCCGATGAAGCGAGACTCGCGCCCGAGACCTCGATTGGTGGAATCGATCCATGGGCCCGTGGCGTTGACCACGATCCGCGGCCGCACCTCGCAGGTCTCGCCCGAGACCTCGTCGCGCAGGACCACGGTCCCGCCCGCGGCGCTCTCAGGCCGCACGTAATTCAGCGCGCGCGCCCCGCCACACGCGGCTTCAGCGTCCAGAACCAGTTCCAGGCCCAACCGTTCCGGATAGGTGATCTTGGCATCGTAGTAAGTTGCGGTGCAGATTACTTCCGGATTCAGAGCCGGCCGGAGCTCGAGCGCCGCCCGCCTGAAGCGGAACCGGTGTCCCGGCAGCGGGGATTCGCGGCCGGCCAGAAAGTCGTACAGCATCAGACCGGTCTTGATGACCAGCGCTCCCCGATTGCCCGGCTTGGCGGGCCATCCCAGCAGATTCCGGATTCCCGGAACAATCCCCGATGTCCAACTGAAGATCGGAATCGTCGCGGGCAGCGGCTTGACGTAGTGCGGCGCGTTCTTCAGCAACCGGTTTCGCTCCCGGAGGGACTCGCGCACCAGGCGGAATTCCGCGTTCTCCAGGTAGCGGAGACCGCCGTGAATGATGCGCGTCATGGCGGAGCTGGTCCCGGCGCAGAAGTCGGATTTCTCGACCAGCAGGGCATCGATTCCCTGCAGCGCCAGCTCGGCCAACAAGCCGATTCCGTTGATGCCCCCGCCGACTATCAGAACGGAGACATCGGCGTGTTGTCGAAGCGAGGCGAATTCTGGCCGCATCCGGGCTCCGAAGGAACTGAAACTATATCACAGGTTTCCGTTTGAGGCCCGCGCTGACGCGCGCCGCGACCCACGCGGCGCGCGTCAGCGCCGGATCCAGCCTCGTTCAGGGCCGAGCCCCAGGTTTTAGAAGTACAGCTTCAGCGCCATCTGGATTTGTCGCGGGCTGCTGAACCCCGTCACCATGCCGAACTGGCCACTGGTAACGTTTCCTTGCGGGTTGTTCCAGTTGGCGTGATTCATGATGTTGAAGAAGTCGGCACGCAGGTCGAGCTTCCAACGCTCGCCCACCGTGAACCGCCTGCTCAGGGCCATGTCGAAATTGATCACGCCCGGGCCATACAGAGCGTTCCGGCCCACGTTGCCGAACTGACCGCTGAATACGTTGCATGCGGTGGTCGTGTTCCCCGCGCACAGGAATGCCGCCGGATTGATCCAGAGCGGCGGATCGTTGTTCGGTGTGACTGTATACACCTGCGTGGGCAATACGTCATAGGGGCGATCCAGCCCTTGGGCGCTCAGAGAAATGTCCTTGCCGCCAACGGAAAGCTGGATCGGCTGGCCGGTGTACAGGCTGAGAATCGGTGAGATCTGCCAGTCTTTCGTCAGCGCCTTGGCGACGCTGCTGCCTACGCCGGGGCTGGTGGCTACCAGTGTGGTGTTGAAAACCTGCCGGTGGTCGAAGCCGCAAGGTCCCCGTTCGCCCGTTGCGCGGTTGAGCGAATTCTGATACAGCGTGCCCGCCAGTTCTGCCGACATATCCCACGAGCTGCTGCAATGGCTCCAGCCGTAGTTGCTCAAGATGGTGTAGTGGCCGGCGAAATGGCGCTCGATCGAAAGAACCAAGCCATGGTACTCGGAGTTGGCGCCGGGGTCGGACTGCTGGATATCGGCGTAATACTGCCCTGTGGTGGGGTTGTCCAGGTAGGTCGGGCGCCGCTGGTTGGCGTTCCCAGTGCTGGCTGCCGCCCCGTTAGGACCAAGCGCGGACCCTACGGACTGATTGATATCTACCGATCCCAGGATATGCCGCCCCGCGTTACCCATGTAATTGGCTTTGATCACCCAGTTGCCGGCAATCTGCCGTTGGTAACTGAGGTTCCACTGCATCGAACTACTGACCGGCATGTTGCCCGGAATGGTGACGTAGGCCCCTTGCGTCACGAAGACCGCAGCGCCGGGGAACGGATCGCCTGTCTTGCCGTTCAGCGTGTAAGCCGAGAACGGGTTCGAGAACTGGCCGCTGGTGAGCACGATCGAAGAGACATACGGCGAATTGGTGGTCCAGCGTTCGGCATAATACAGCATGGTGGTATCGTGCATTAAACTGAACGCTGCGCGAATGGTCTGCTTGCCATCGCCTTTCGGATCCCATACCAGGCCGAGCCGGGGCGAGAAAGTCGCCCAATGGGCGGCCGTGAACGCTTTGCCGTAAGGATTCTGCGCCGTATCGGTCGAGAAGACCAGGCCTGCCGGAGTGAGGGGATAAGCCGGGCTATGCCAGCCCTGCGTGAACAGCGGCCAACTGAAAGAGTTGCCGCGCCCGTACTTGTCGTATTCCGGCACCCAGGGCTCCCAACGCACGCCAATGTTGACGCTGAAGTGCGGCGTGACGTGGATGGCATCCTGCAGGTAAGCCGCCATCACCGTCATGCGCAGGTAATCGGAAATGACGTTCCCATCCGTCAACGACGAAAAACGGCCGATCAGCAGGTCCGCGAGGCCATCGCCGGTTGTCTGGCCATTGAAGACGAACATCCCGTTGGACTGCTGGTTGTTGTACGAGTTGAACTGGTCCTTGCGGCCGTCGAATCCGAAACCGATCTGGTGTCTGCCTTTGATGATGGAGAAATCGTCCGCCAACTGGTAGGTATTGATGTCGAAATTCGCCAGGGCGCAGCTACCGCAACCAATTCCGAACCCGCCGTTCACGTAATTGGTCACGGAGGCGTACGTAAAGTTCTTAGTGTTGAGGAACATGTTCACGCCCAGGTCCGCCGGACTGGGTAAGTCGAGCGGACCCGCGCGGTTGTCCCGGCGCCGGTCGAAGGTGGCGTGGAACGAGTTGACCATGGTGGCGCTGACCGTATAGGTGTCGCCGATGGTCATGGTCTGCGACTTGTCCCAGTTGCCGGCGGTTTGCGTGGTCAGGGCGTTCTTTCCGTCGAACACCGGGAGCTGCAGGTAATCGTAGAGGTAGTAGCGGCCGAAGAACACGTTCTTGCTGCTGATGTTGTAATCCACACGGCCGATCCATTGATCGTCGGGGTTGTTCGTCGGGACGCCGTAACGGTAGGTGCCGCACTGATCCGTGGGAGTCGGGAATAAAGTGGAGGCCAGCTTGAGTCCCGCCGCATCAAAACTGGAAACCGGAATCTGGTTGCCGGGGTACGGGTTGCCGCTCATGTCCTTCAGTTGTCTAAACGAGCCCAGGCAGCCGCCGGTGGACTTGGCGCCATCCACCAGGCTGAAGTCGCCTTTCAGCGTCGCGGCCGTGGGAACGTAGGCCGTTGAGGTCGAAGGATCGCTGCGCTGCCGCGTGCCCTGGTAGCCGCCGAAGAAGAACAGCTTGTCCTTGATGATCCGGCCGCCGGCGGTGCCGCCGAACTGGTTGCGCTTCAGAGTGTCGCGGAGAGGTTGCGAAGTACTTATGCCCTTGTTCCGCGCGTTCAGCTTGTAGTTGCGGAGAAAGTCAAACAGGTCGCCGTGGAAGGCATTGGCGCCGGACTTGGTCACGATGTTGACCACCCCGCCTGGATGCAATCCGTATTGGGCCGGCAAACCGTTGGCTTGCAGGTTGAATTCCATGACCGCGTCCGGGAACGGAATGGGCATATTCACGTTGCTGAAGGCGTCGTTGTTGTCGCCGCCATCCAGCAGGAAATTGACGCCGTTGGCCGCGCCGCCGGCCACCGAATACATGGCCGAACCGTTGGATCCCTGGATGTTCTTGCTGCCGGTCAGATCGCCGCCGTTGATGGTCATGCTCGACGTCGAGAAGCCGGTAATCTTCAGCAGGTCGGCCGGATTGCGCCCGTTGAGCGGCAGATCGATCAGTCTTTGCTCGTCCACCACCTGCGCGATGGAGTTTTCCTTGGTCTCCACTTGCGCGGCGTTGGCGTTGATCTGAATACTCTCAGTCACCGCGCCGATCTCCATCCGGACGTTGACTTGCCGGTTACTGGCCACCTGGAGCTCAATTCCCTTCTGCACAAAACCCTTGAAGCCCGGTGAGGAAACTTCAAGCTGATAGTTGCCGATGGACAGGTTGGGAAACGAATAACGGCCCGTGGCATCCGTGGCGTTGGTGCGCACTTGCCCCCTATCCAAATCGGTGGCTTTGACCTGAGCGCCGACGATCGCCTGGCCGCTCGGGTCGGTGACATATCCGTCGATCTCCGCGACGGCCACCTGTTGTGCCCTGGCGACTGGCGCCGCCAGAAAGCCGATCACTGCGAGAGCAAGCACAAAGACTGCCGCGCAGTTTCTGAGGACTTCATAGACCTTTTCGAAAGACATTGAGACGTTCACCTCTTCAGTGGAACACGAATCATGAAGTATGCATTATGGAGTATAGAATAATGCATTAAGGATGTAAACCCCAAAAAGTCCGAAATCTTCGTTTGGGCGGCCTTCGGTGTGGTCTGGTTGGCACACCACACCCAACGGGTGGTTCTGGGGACGGTGCGCCTACTTTCGGCCGGCTCGCAAGCGGTTCACCATTTCCCGTAGCTGCGGATCGGGCCTGATCCGCAGCACTGCTTCATACTCGGCAATGGCGTCCGGCAGCCGGCCGGGCAGTCGGGAAAGCGCGTTTCCCAGGTTGAAGTGCGCCTCGGCAAGATCGGGATTGATCCGCAGCGCGGCTTCATATTCGGCGATGGCCTCCGGCCAACGCCCGGAATTCGCCAGCGCCAGTCCCAGGTCGTTGTGCGCGTTCGCGTAGCGGGGTTCAATCCGCAGCGCGGCTTGATACTCGGCAATGGCGTCCGGCAGCCGGCCGGGCAGTCGGGACAGCGCGTTCCCCAGGTTCTCGTGCGTCGCGGCGAGATCGGGATTGATCCGCAGTGCTGCTTGATACTCGGCAACCGCCTCCTCCCAACGCCCGCCGGAATTTGCCAGCGCCCGTCCCAGATTGCTGTGCGCCGCGGCGTAACCGGGTTCAATCCGCAGCGCTGCTTGATACTCGGCAATGGCCTCCTGCCAACGCCCCCCGGAATTCGCCAGCGCCAGTCCCAGGTTGTCGTGCGCCTCGGCAAGATCGGGGTCGATCCGCAGCGCTGCTTGATACTCGGCAATGGCCTCCTGCCAACGCCCGCCGGAATTCGCCAGCGCCAGTCCCAGGTTGTTGTGCGCCACGGCGTACTCGGGGTCAATCCGCAACGCCGATTGATACTCGGCAATGGCGTCCGGCAGCCGGGCGGGCATTCGCGACAGGGCGTTTGCCAGGTTGAAGTGCGCCTCGGCGTAAACGGCGTCAATCCGCAACGATACTTGATACTCGACAATGGCGTCCGGCAGCCGGCCGGGCAGTTGCGCCAAGGCGCCCCCCAGGTTGTTGTGCGTCTTAGCGCTTTCCGGACAGACGTCCACACCGCTGGTCCAGAGACTGAGGTCATCGAGCCAGTCGAAGTTCCGGGCGTAGGTTCGCGCGGCGCACGCGAGGCACAAGAACCCCAGTGCAACCCATGCGGTTCGCATGGCCGAAAGCCGCTGACGCGAGACTTGCCGGCCAAGCGCGTAGATGGCCGCAACCACGCACCCGGCCAGACCGATCGAAGGCAGATACATGAACCGCTCGGCCATGATGCTGCCGATGACAATCGCCACATTGGATGTCGGTGCGAGAGCCACGAAAAAGAAAGTCAGGAAGAAGAACAGCGGCTTCCGCGTGCGGTACCAGCGCACAGCCAGCAGGGCGGCGCCCAGGCAGACTGCCAGCGCGATCAGCGCTTTGGCGTCCTCCCACTCCGTTGGTTGCCAGCCAAACAGCGGCACCGCATTATAGGAATAATCCGCCGACAAGCGGGCCGGCCAGACAAACAGCCACAGATACTTGCCGATGACTTTGATAGCCGTGAGCCGCGCCGTCCAGAAGCCGGCGCTCAGCAGGGGGTTGTCGCCGATGCGAGTCAGCATATGCATCGGCAGTGCGACGCGCAAATAGAAAAACGCGGCCAACGGCAGCATCAGGGCGGCGTAAGTCAGCGCGCGCTCCCGCCACGCCGTGCGCTTTCGCCACGTCAGGTCGTATAGGAGCATGATGCCGGGCAGGACGGCGGCATTCTCTTTGGAAAAGATCCCAATCGCCTGGGCGACCAGCATGGCCGCCACCCAAGGCAGCTTGCGCCACCCGGCGGCGGAGGCGCTTTTTGCGTAACACAGCAAGCCTGCCAGCACGCCGAAGGCGGCCAGCAGGTCGGCGCGGCCCACGACATTGGTGACGGATTCGGTGAGCAGCGGGTGCACTCCCCAGAGCGCCGCCAGCGCGAGGGCCAGCGCCGGTCCGGCGGCCTCAAACACCAATATGCCAAGCAGGTACACCAGCGAAACATTCACCGCGTGCAGGGCAAGATTCACCCAATGATAGCCGGCCGGATGCGTCCCATTGCCGAAGACGGCGTAATTCAGCAGGTAAGAGAAGGTTGTGAGCGGGCGATACAGGCCCGAGGCGGTGCTGCCGTGCCAATACTCTTCGGTCAGAATGAGCCGGAGGTTTCGCGGCGTCACCGCCTGGATGCGGGCATCCCGCGTAATCGCCATGGCGCTGTCGAACACCAGGCCCGCCTGGAAGGAATTGGAATAGGCCGCCAGGACCAGTGCCCAGAGAGCCAGCATGCGCCATGCGTGCCGGCGCCAGGCGGGGGGCCGGGGGCCGGGGGCCGGGGGCCAGGGGCCAGGGGCCGGGCCCGCGGCCCGGCGCAATCGCCGCGGCTTGCGAGTCTCCTTCATTCACGGACCAGAATAGCAGGGGGGCGTGCTACGATTTGGCTTGATGTTTCCAGCCAATCGCGCGCCGCGGAGCCATTGGCTTTTGGCCGGCGCGCTGATCGCCGCATTTGTAGTCCAGAGTTTCTTTGCCAGCCGGATCAAGAGTCCGGTGTACGATGAGCCGGCGCACATCGCCGCTGGGCTTTCCTACCTCGAAACCGGCGAGTTCACCGCCAACCCGCAGCATCCACCCCTTCTCAAAGAGATGAGCGCGCTCTCGCTGCTGCTGGCGGGCGTCCGCTGGCCGGATAGCGCCGAAGCGCGGCGGTTGATCGATGGCAGCCAGACGCGGCTGGAATGGCCCATTGGGAATGGCATCATCGCCGGCAACGGGCCGGATAAGGTGATGTTCTGGTCGAGGCTCCCCTTTATACTTCTCGCGGCTCTGCTGGGGATTCTGCTCTACGCCTGGGGGCGGGAAATGGTGGGCCCGACGGCGGCGCTGGGCGCGTTGTTTCTATATGCGCTGGACCCCACCGTGCTGGCGCACTCGTACCTGGTCGCGACGGATGCCGGCTTAGCGGCTTTCACGGTGCTGTTCTTGTGGGCGCTGTGGAGCTACGTGCGGCATCCGAGCCCGAAGTGTCTCCTGCTGTGCGGTCTCGCGCTGGGCGCGGTCCTGGGAACGAAGTTTTCGGCAATCCTCCTGTTGCCGGTCGGCGCGGTGCTGCTGCTGGCTGCCGTCCGCTGGCTCCCCGAACCGGTTCCGGGGCGTCTTGGCACGTCCCCCTCCGGCAGCGGCAAGAAGCAAGAGAAACGCCGTGGGGCGAATGGCCGCGCGAAAACGGCGGAACGGGCGCCGGAGACCGCTTCGCGGCGCGCCGGGCAGCTCCGGAAATTCGCGGTATCCGCCGGCGCGTTTCTGGCTATGTGCCTGGTGGCGTCGGTGGTCATTCAAGCTCTTTACTTCTTCTCGAGCGATCCCTTTCTGTATGTGGCCGGCTTGCAGCGGGTCAACGCCGATCACAGTCCGGAATACCTGGCGTTCATGGCCGGTCGATTGGAGCACCGGTTCCTCAGCTACTTTGCCGTCGCTTACCTCTTGAAGGAGCCGGTCGCGAGTATTCTGCTGGCCACTCTGGGGCTCGCCGTGCTGGTGCGGAGCAAGACCATAACGGTTCTGCGGAAACTTTTCCTTTTGCTTCCGCCGGCCGTCTTGTTCGCCGGATACACCTTGGCAGCCGACGACGCAGGAATCCGGTACATTGTCCCAGCCCTGCCCTTTGCTTTCCTGGCCGGGGGAGTGGGGCTGGAGGCGCTGATCCGGAACCGGTCCCTTGGCGGGCGCTGGCTGGCTGCGGTTCTCTGCGCATGGATCGTCGTAGCGGCCGCCGGAATCTATCCCGACCATCTGTCCTACTTCAATGAGACGGCCTGTCTGCTTCAAAACCCCCGGCAGATTGGACTCGACGGAGGCAGCCGGTGCGGGCCTTTGTGGCTCGATGACAGCAATGTCGACTGGGGACAGGGGCTGAAACAACTGAAAGCCTGGATGGACCAGCATGCCAAAGGAAGAACCATCCATCTGGGCTACCACGGGTCCTTCCCACCCGAAGGCTACGGTGTGTCCCAGGAGAAGATCGGGATGCCGGATCTGGTGGGGAATCCGGCGCCCGGCCTGTACGTATTCAGCGCCCATCTCGTGGCGCGCATTCCCGCGCTGGCCGAGAAGCTCGGGAGTAACGCCGGCCAGTGGCTCCGGCGCACCCCGCCGGCGGCCATCGTCGGCCACTCCTTGTACGTTTACGATATTCCCCAGGGGTCCACGGCCGCGCCGGGCCATCGATTCGCCTGCACCGACTACACCCAAGGCAAGGTCTTCCTGGTGGATGATGGGGGGAAAGTCGAATGGAGCTACGACGCTCCCCACGCCAACGACATCTGGGTGCTTCCCAATGGCAACTTGCTGTTCAATACGGGACACGGTGTAAAAGAAGTAACGCGCGATCGGAAGGTGGTCTTCTCTTACGAATCCACCAGCGAAATCTACGCCTGCCAGCGGCTTCCCAATGGCAACACATTCATCGGCGAATCGAACGCCGGGCGTCTGCTGGAGGTGAACCCCGCGGGGCGGATCGTCCGGCAGATCCGGCTGCTGCCGGAGGGCCGGGACGGCGGCTCGGCCTATATGCGCAATGCGCGCAAGCTGGCCAATGGCAACTACCTGGTGGCTCATTACGGGGACCAGATGGTGCGCGAGTACGATCCCGACGGTAAAGTGGTGTGGCAAGTGGCGGCGCCGGGCGGGCCGCACAGCGCGGTGCGCCTGCCGGACGGCAACACCCTGATCGCCAGCGCCGATCGGGACGGCGCCCCCGCGCGCGTGTTCGAAGTCGCGCCCGATGGGCGAACCGTCTGGGAGGTCCGCGGCGACGAGTTGCCAGGCATCAGCCTGAGATTCATGGCCGGCCTGCACCGGCTGCCCAACGGCAACACCGTCATGAGCAACTGGCTGGGACACGGCCAGTTCGGCAAGGCCCCCCACCTCATCGAGGTAACGCGGGACAAGCGCGTGGTCTGGACCTTTGCCGATCACCAGACCATGAAGACCATATCGAGTGTCGAGATCCTGGACGTGCCCGGCGACCCCATCGCCGGCACGGTTTTGCATTGACGGAGGAGCCAGCACCATGAACCGGCGGAGTTTTCTATATGGCAGCGCCGTGCTGGGAGCAGTCCGGCCCAGCCCGGCCGCCCCGGCCAAAGACAGTCTTCTGGAGAAAGTCGCCGAAGCCGCGCTCTCCATGCAGCGCCATTCCTGGGAGCAGGGAATTCTGGCCCAGGCATTTCTGGATATGGGGGACCACGAGCGGGTCGTCCTGATGGCCAAGAGCGCTATGGTCGAGAAGGCCGCGGACGGGCGTCTGGCGGCCATCGGCGGTGGCGCGACCGATCCCGCCATGGGCGGCGCCGCCTATTGGCGCGCCGCCGAGTTGACCGGCGATCCGCAGATGCAGCAGGCCGCGCGCGGGCTGCTCGAGTTCGTCCTCAAGAAAGCGCCGCGGGCCGCCGATGGAACCTGCTACCACGTCTTCAACGCTCCCGAGATGTGGTCCGACAGTTACTACACCACCCCTCCATTCCTGGCGGCCACCGGCCACTATGACGAAGCGATCCTGCAAATCGAGGGCCTGCGGAAGCGGCTCTGGAACCCCGAAAAGAAGCTGCTTTCGCATAGATGGGACGATGGCCGCCGGCAGTTCCGGTGCCAGGCATTCTGGGGAGTCGGGAACGGTTGGGCGGCGGCGGGGATCACGCGCGTGATTGCGGCTCTGCCGGCGGCCCGCCAGGCCGAGCGCCAGCGCCTCTCCGCGTTTCTGAAGGAGCTGCTGGATGGGTGCCTGGCTCACCAGCGCCCCGACGGCCTGTTTCACGATGTGCTGGACCAGCCCGAGACCTTTGTCGAGACCAACCTGGCGCAGATGCTGGCTTTCAGTATCTACACCGGCGTGCCAGGGGGCTGGTTGCCGGCCAGCTTCGTCCCGGCCGCGGACCGCATGCGCGCCGCCGCGCGCGCCAAGGTGGACCAATACGGCTTCGTGCAGGGGGTCTGCGGAGCACCCACCTTCGACCATGCGGGCGTAGCGGCCGAAGGCCAGGCGTTTTTCCTCATGATGGAAGTGGCCCGCCGCCTGCCCCCCAATACGCAAAAGGGCCGATGCTGAGAGTGAAGCTCCAGTGGACTGGGGCAAACCAATACACTTCCGCATAGTGTAGTTCTCCCAAAAAACGGAGAGAATCCGCGGCTCCCTTGTAACTAATAGATAGTTAGGCTATTCTTTGAGAAGATTTGTGGATTCGGCGCGGCATTAAACGTGCTCTGTGGAAAGCGGAGTACGGTCTCGCAGGTGCGTAACGGCGGCTGCTATGTTTCAGGAACTCAAATTCCAACTGTCCACCGCGATATTGACCATCCTGACTCTCGCCGCGGGTGTCGCTGCCGTCATTAATTTCCAGCAACAGCATCGTTTCCGCCTCCCTGAGGATGGCGTCGTTTGGGTGGATCGCCATTCGAGCGTCGAGGCGCTGTACGTGACACCGGCCAGTGGCGGGTCCAATGCCGGGGTGCATCCCGGAGACCGGCTGGCGTCGATCAACGGAGTTCCCATCGAGAATGCCGCCAACGTCACTCAAGTGCTGGTGCGCATCGGGTCGTGGAGCAAGGCCGTTTATCATATCAGCCGCCGCGGGGTGGACTTCGACACTACCGTCATCGTGGGGGAAGTGCCCCTGGATCTGGCCGTCACCTACCAGTACCTGGTGGGATTTGCCTACCTGGTGATCGGCCTGTTCGTCTATTTCCGCCGCGGCAGCGCGCAGAAGGCGCGGCACTTTTATATTCTGTGCCTGGCATCGTTCGTGTTCCTTTGCTTCCACTACACCGGGCAGTTCAACGCACTCGACAAAGTCATTTATTTCGGCAACCTGGCCGCCGGCCTGGTGGCGCCGGCCGTGTTCCTGCATTTCTGCCTGACCTTCCCCGAGCCGCGTAAGTGGCTCCAGAAACCTCTCTGGGCGACGGTGCTCTATGTCCCCGCGGCGCTGCTTTTCGGGGTCTTCGTGGCCTTCGCCACCGGCGCTCTGACGGTCGCCATTCCGCTGCTCGAGCTGCGCTGGATGCTGGATCGCGTCTGGATGGTGTTTTGGACCGTCCCCTACGTCGCCGGAGGGTTCGTGCTGGCCGTGGAATACCGCAAGGCCGAGGACCCCATCGTGCGCCAGCAGCTCAAGTGGCTGCGCAACGGCGCATTCTGTGGAACCCTGCCTTTCGCCCTGCTGTACGTGCTGCCCTACGCCATGGGCGTGATTCCCAACGCCTACCTGAAGATGTCGGTGCTCTCGCTGCCCCTGATTCCGCTCACCCTGGCCTACGCCATTGTGCGCTACCGGCTGATGGACGTGGACATCATCTTCCGGCGCGGCTATGCCTATACGCTGGCCACCATCTGCGTGCTGGCGGCGTTTTACGGCATCGTATTCTCGCTGGCCAGCCTGGTGCAGAAGAATTTCAAGGACCTCGGCAATGTCGGCCTCATCACCGTGATGCTCGTCACCGCCTTCCTGTTCCAGCCCATTCGCAACTGGATTCAGGAGCGGCTCGACAAGCACTTCTACCGCGACCGCTACGACTACCGCCGCACCCTGGTCGAGTTCGCGCGCGAGCTCGGCTCCGAGACGGATCTCGACGCCATGCTGGCCTCCGTGGGCGAACGGCTCCGGCAGACGCTCTCCATCAAGCACATGGCGTTTTTCCTGGCGGAGGAGGGGGCCCACGGCCCCGAATTCCGGCTCAAGCAGTCCATGGGCGGCAACCCCCGCCTGGCCGCCGCCGGCCGCGAGGAACTGGATCTCAGCTTTCTCCATTGGAAGCTGCCGGAACCGTATCTCTTCTTCCAGCGCACGCGTCACCAGCTCGACGCCGTCTCGCGCGCCTGGCCGGCTTCGGTGCGGGGCGCCATCGCCGATCTGGATCTCACCTACTACCTGCCTTGCACCGTCCGCGGCCGGACCATCGCTTACATGGGCGTCAGCCGGACGGCCGACGGCGAGTATCTCTCCAGCGTGGACGTCGAGCTGCTCCTCACGCTGGCCGGGTACGTGGCCATCGCCATCGAGAACGCCTCGCTCTACCGCTCGCTGCAGCGCAAGGTGGAAGAGTACGAGCGGCTCAAGGAATTCAGCGAGAACATCGTCGAATCCATCAACGTCGGCATTTTGGCGGCCGATCTGGACGACCGCGTGGAAAGCTGGAACACCCAGATCGAGCGCCTCAGCGGTATTCCGCGCGACCACGCCGTGGGCCGGACGCTCTCCGAGCTCTTCCCCATGGAGCTAGCCGGGGAGTTCGGCCGCGTGCGGGGCCAGACCGGCATTCATCACATCTACAAATTCGTGCTGCGGCCCGCCGCCGCCGCCGAAGGCAACGGCAGCGGCAACGGCCACGGCATGCCCGCGCGTCTTCGCGAAACCACCTTGAACATCGCCATCGCGCCGCTGGTTTCCAAGGACCAGGAACAGATTGGCCGGCTGATTATCTTCGACGACATTACCGACCGCGCCGAGCTCGAGCAGCGCCTCGTGCAGGCCGACAAACTCTCCAGCATCGGCCTGCTGGCGGCGGGCGTGGCCCACGAGGTCAACACCCCCCTGGCCGTCATCTCCACCTACGCGCAGATGCTGGCCAAGCAGGTGAGCGACGATTCGCAAAAGTCGCTCATCCTCGACAAGATCGCCAAGCAGACTTTCCGCGCCAGCGAGATCGTCAATTCGCTGCTCAACTTCTCCCGAACCTCCACCACCTCTTTGGGCGACGTCAACCTGAACCGCGTGATTCAGGAGACCCTCTCTTTGCTCGAGCACCAGCTTCAGAAGTCCGGAATCCAGGTCAAGACCGATCTCGACCCCGGCCTCCCGCCCGTGCACGGCAACGCCGGCCAGCTTCAGCAGGTGTTTCTCAACCTGTTCTTGAACGCCCGCGACGCCATGCCGGCGGGCGGAACGCTGGAAGTGCGCACCTGGCCGGAAGGCTCGGGAGCCAGGGCCGAAGTGGCCGACACGGGACATGGCATCGCGCCGGAAAACCTGCACCGCATCTACGATCCGTTCTTCACCACCAAGGCTGTGCGCAAGGGCACCGGCCTCGGCCTCTCGGTGACTTACGGTATCATTCAAGAGCATGGCGGCTCCATCGAAGTCTTTAACCGGCCGGGCGGCGGCGCCTCGTTCCGGCTCGCGCTTCCCCTCGCCGTGCCCGGCTCGGTGAGGAAGCCGGTGAATGCCGCTTGACATGACCGCTCCCCAGTTCACGGCTCCCGCAGCCAAAGGCAAGGTGCTGGTAGTCGACGACGAGCTGGATATCCGCGAAAGCCTGGAGATCCTGCTCTCCTCGGAAGGCTATTCCGTCGATCAGGCGCAAAACGCCGCCGAGGGGCTCCAAAAAATGGAGGTCAGCGGTTACGACCTGGTGCTGCTCGACCTCATGATGCCCGACCGCTCCGGCATGGACGTGCTCCACGAGGTCCGCGAGCGCGACCGCGAAACCCCCATTTTCATGATCACCGCCTACGGCTCGGTGGAGGCCGCGGTCAACGCCCTCAAGCTCGGCGCCAACGACTATTTCTCCAAGCCCTGGGACAACGAGAAGCTGCTCATCGAGATCGACCGCATGATCGTGCGGCGCCGGCTCGAATACGAGAACACGCATCTCAAGCGGGCCCTCAAGCAGCGCTACAGTTTCCCCAACATCATCGGCAAGAGCGACCGCATGGTGCGCATGCTCGACCTGGTGGCCCAGGTGGCTTCCAGCCGCTCCACCATCCTGATCACCGGCGAGACCGGCACCGGCAAGGAACTCGTCGCCAAAGCCATCCATGCCAACTCGCCGCGCGCCGACCAGATGTTCGTGGCCGTCAACAGCGGATCGCTGCCCCCGGACTTGCTGGAATCGATGCTCTTCGGGCACGTGAGAGGCGCCTTCACCAGCGCCATTCAATCCAAGAAGGGCTATTTCGAGGTGGCCGACCGCGGCACCATTTTCTTCGATGAGATCGGCACGCTCGGGCCCGAAACGCAGATCAAGCTGCTGCGCGTCATCCAGGAGAAGGAGTTCACGCCGCTGGGCGCGACGGACCCCATCAAGGTGGACGTCCGCATTCTGGCGGCCACCAACGCCGATCTCCACCAGCTCGTCAAGGAAGGCAAATTCCGCGAGGACTTGTACTACCGCCTCAACGTGATCAACATCGCGCTGCCGCCCCTGCGCGAGCGCAGAGAGGACATTCCCCTCCTGGCCGGGCATTTCTTCACTTACTACTGCCGCGAGAACAACAAGTTCCTGGACCCCTCCGGCCGGTCGATTCTGCATTTCCAGCCCGAAGCCCTGCAAGTGCTGATGGAGCACGCCTGGCCGGGCAACGTGCGCGAACTCGAGAATGTGGTCGAGCGCGCCGTGGTGCTGGCCACCGAGCCATCGGTCCCAGTGGAGGTGCTGCCCGACGCTCTGCTCGAGGCCAACGGCATCCGGCGGAGCCGCGGCGACGGCGCGCCCCTGCCGCCGGACGCTTCCCTTTTCGAAATCGTCAACGATTTCGAGCGGCGCGTGATCATGGAGCGCCTCGAGCACTGCAACAGCAGCCAGACCGACGCCGCCGAGAGCCTCCACGTGCCGCTCTCCACCCTCAACCAGAAGATCAAGCGCCTGGACATCAAGATCCGCAAAAAGTCGGAAGGGTAGGGGGGCCGTCCGCGACGACGATTCCGCAGGCTCTCTGAATGCATGTGAGATTTGCACGCCGGGACTTCGGGCCAGCGTGGGTCCACGTCTGCGCGGCGCGCGTTGCGGAGACAGGGGCTGCGGCAGGAAGCCCCAAAAGCCGAGGTCCCGCTTCCGTCGCGTCGATGCGCTTGCCGAACGCCACTGGTGGAAAACGGTACTGCCAACGGCTACGCCTGGGAATATAGGAGCGACATGATGCAACCCCATGAGGAGCTATTTCAGCGCTTGCAGAGCCTGGCCGAGCTGAACGGCCTTATCGGTAAAACGGAGAATCTATATCTGGATTGCAAGATCTGGCCACAGAAGGATGAGGAAGCGCAACGGGTGCTCGCGAAGGCGCTTTGCGGATTTGCGAATGCTGACGGCGGTGTGATCGTCATTGGGCTGGAGGCGAGAGCCGGGGGGAGCAAGTATGACGCCGACGTGATCCAGAGGGCTGTGCCGGTATCTGATGCGATCTCGGTCAAATCGAGAGTCGAGGGGCTCGTCGGTGATTTGGTTGAACCTCGTCTGCAGGGCGTGCTCGCGGCGGTAGTCTCCGACACGCCAGGTTCAACTACTGGGTTCGTTCTCGTAGCGGTCCCACCGACCGAAGGTTCACCGTGCCGCTCGCGCAAACAGCGCGAGTTCTACCAACGGATCACGGCTGGGACGTACCCTATGGAATATTTCCAGATCGCCGACATGTTTGGTAAGCGCCACCGACCGGACCTGCATCTCTGCCTGGAGGAGGGACCCTGGCATCTTGTGGGTCAGATTTACGAACGTGAACTGACCTTAGGCATCGAGAACCGAGGGCGTGCGGTCGCCAGATTTCCGAGCGTCCGCTTCCAGCGTGTTCCCGGGATTAACTTGAATTCCTATGGCATCGACGGGAATATGAGGTTCGGCCTTCCGCTGCAGCCGACGGAGCCCGAGCTAATAGTTTTTGGCGGAGGGGCAGACCACGTGATCTATCCGGGTACCGTGCTCAAGATCGCGAAGTTCGACCAGCGCGCTAAGGCAAGCGGTTGGGTCCGTGCCGGTGACGGCAGGCAAGAGTTCTACTTCGAAGAGTACACTCTCACGGCCGAGCTCTCGGCGGACGAAATGCCCGTCACGAAGGACTCGAAGACGATACCTAAACTGGAGATTCATTCCTAGCCGGCCGCCGCCGGTCAATTTTCCCGGTTGCAACAGCAGCGTTCTGGAAAACGGTGGTATGCTCGAATTGCGGTTGAGAGGGCTGCATTGCGGTCCGCTGGACGAGGGTCCACTCGGCTGCTTTTTTGTGTACTTGCCCCGTTCAGGCGCGTTTGCGGCTTTCAGCTCTTGTCGCAATCGCGACCAGCGCCCGAAGCGCATCGTTCACCGACTTCGAATCTGGAAAAGCCACGGCCAACTCCGGGTCAAGGAGCACCACATTGGTTCCGCGGCGGTACCTGTCTACGTACTTGCCCCGAACACCACCGGAAAAGTCGTACTCCGGCCTCATCTCACGGGTGCGGCGCCTAGAGGGCGGTTTCTTCATAGGTGTGTCTCTCATGCTTCGTCGCCGAGCGTGCGCTGATCAGGCGGATGCGCTCTCCTCTAATAGTATGAACTACAATCAGCAGACTTCGCTGGCTGGACATTCCGACGATTACGAAGCGCTCTTCGTCGACGGCATGATCCGGGTCTGGGATCGTGATGGAAAGCGGGTCATCGAAGACGGTGATCGCCTCTGCAAACCCGACGCCGTGCTTCCGCCGATTCGCCGAATCCTTCGTCCGATCCCATTCAAAAGCGATTCCACGCATCTCTGCCGAGTTTAGCCAATCGGGAACCGCCCCGGGTGACGCGGCCTCTACATGGCCGCGTCGTCGCCGACCCTACCTCGCGGCCGACCGCCGCCGGTCCATTTTCCGTTACAGGTCGGCGCCGCCTCGCTGGCCACCGACGTCGCCTAAAATCAGAGTAATGCGTTCCGAATTCAGGACGGTTGCCGGGGCGGCTTGGGTGGTCTTCATTCTCGCCGCGCCGCCCGCCCTGTGCCAGGACGCCCGCGCCGTCGCCGAGCCTTCTTTCCCCCCTGCCTGCGTACAGCTTGCCGCGAAGCTCACCGCGGGCCCCACGGGCCTGGACCCGGCGGCGGAATCGTCGCCCGATACGGCGCGGATTCAGAACTCGCTCAACGCGTGCACCGCCGGGCAGGCGCTGGAATTGCTGCCAGCCGGGCCGAATAACGCGTTTCTGATGGGCCCCGTCCAGTTGCCCAAGGGCGTCACGCTGCTGGTGGACGCGGGTGTGACCGTGTTCGCGTCGCGCAATCCGCGCGACTACGATTCCGACGCCCGCCAGGCTTGCGGCACCCTGCAGACTTCCAGCTCGGGCTGCGTGCCGCTGATCACCGCCAAGCGCGCCGACGGCGCGGGTCTCATGGGCTACGGCGCCATCGACGGCCGCGGGCACCTCCCCATCATGCCCGGCGGCGTGGCGGGCGCGTCGAGCTGGTGGGACCTGGCCAACCAGGCGCAGGCGCAGTCGCTCAGCCAGAATTGCCCGCGCCTGCTGGATGTCAACACCACCAACGGCTTCACGCTCTACAAAATCACGCTCCGGAATTCGCCGAACTTTCACGTGACCCTCACCAGCTCCACCAACGTGACCGCCTGGGGCGTCAAAATTGTGACCCCCTACGACGCGCGCAACACCGACGGCATCGACCAGCTGTATTCCTCCAACGTGACCATCGCCAATTCCTGGATCAGCACCGGCGACGACGACGTGGCCCTCAACGGCTCCACCGCCGCCTTCAACGTGAGCGTCGTCAACAACCACTTCGGCGACGGCCACGGCGCGTCGATCGGTAGCTACACCGCGTCGGGTGTTTCGAACGTGCTGTTCGACGGCATTTCGTTCGCCGGCAACGCCTTGAACTCCAACCAGGGCGGCATCCGGATCAAGAGCGACGTGAGCCGCGGTGGCCTGGTCGAGAACATCACCTACAGCAACATCTGCATGCAGAACGTGCGGTCGCCCATCCATCTCGATCCGTTCTACACCGCGGGGGTTACGGGGAACCTCGTTCCGCAGTTCCAGAACATCACGCTGCGCAACGTGCACGCCACCACCGAGGGCCTGGTGAAGATCGAAGGCCACGACGCGACTGCGGTGACCACCATCACGCTCGACAACGTACAAGTGGACAACATCAAGCCCTCCGACCTTACCGAGCAGTACACCGCGTACACGTTGGGCCCCGGGGCGGTGAATTTCGCCGCGATGCTGCAAGGAACCGGCGTGACCGTGGCCAACAACGTCACGGGTCCCCCGAACCCGTACCCGTGCCCGGCGGCCGTGTTTTCGCCGGTGGGGGCCGAACTGGTCCCCGGTCCGGCGGTGATCGCCGCGGGCCAGCCGCTGCCGCTGGCGGTGCAGGTCTTCCCCACCAAAGCCGTCCCCTACCAGACCTACCTGGCGAATTTGAGGGCCAACCCCAACGCCACGCTGTCGCTGGCGGCGCCCACCGGGAGCGTCACCGTTTATGAGGGCGCCGCGAGCCTGGCCACGGCCCCACTGAACGGCGCCGCGGTGCTGCCGTTGTCCGTCGCGGGGTTGAGCGTGGGGTCGCACACCCTGACCGTCGCTTATTCCGGCGACGCCGACTATGCCCCGCTCGTGTTCGGCTCTTACACCGTTACGGTGGCCTCTTCCGGCCCCGCGCCGGCGATTGCCGCGGGCGGGGTGGTCAACGCCGCCAGCTATCGCGCCGCGCCGGGAATCGCGCCCGGATCCCTCTTCTCCGTCTTCGGCACGAACCTGGGCCCGCCGCAGGGCGTGCAGGCGGCTGGTTATCCGCTGCCGATGTCGCTGGCCGGGACCTCGGCCGAGATCGCCGCGGCCGGGGCGCGCTTCGACGCCTGGATGGTGTTCGCCTCCGCCGGCCAGGTCAATGCGATTCTGCCTTCGACCGTACCGCCCGGCGCCGCTCAGGTGACCGTGACGGTGAACGGCGAAGCCAGCCCGCCGGCGCCGGTGACCATCGTCCCATCGGCCCCCGGCATGTTTTTTTCGCGCGTGGCCGGCGTGGATTTCGCGGTGGCGCAGAACGTGGCCAGCGCCACCGATTATCCAGTGAACCAGGCGGCATCGCCGGCCCGACCCGGCCAGATCGTGCTCCTGTGGGGCACCGGCCTGGGCGCCATCGCCGGCGCGGACAACACGGCTCCGGGGGCTGCCGGCGACATGACCGCGCTGCCCGTCGCCATCACCGCCGGCGGCCTCCCCGCGCAGCGCTTCTACGCCGGCCGCCAGTCGCAATTCGCCGGGGCCGACAACGTGTATTTAACCGTGCCCGCCGGCGTGCCCTTCGGCTGCCAGGTCCCCGTGGCGATCACGGCGGCCGGCGTGGCCGCGAACACGGTGAATATCGCCATCACGGCCGATGGCGCCGCCTGCCGGTAATCGTCTACCGCGCGCACCAGCCGCCGTCGATCAGAATGTCCGTGCCGGTGATGAATCCGGCGTCTTCCGAGCACAGGTAGACCGCCAGTTGCCCGATCTCCTCCGCTCTGCCCCAGCGGCCCAACGGAATGTTGGCGAGGAACTGCGCGTTCACCTCGGGGTCGGCGATCACCGACTGGTTCAGCTCCGTGGCGAACGGCCCGGCGCTGATGCCGTTGACCGTGATGCCGTCCCCGGCCAGCTCCAGCGCCAGCGCGCGCGTCATCCCCAGCAGCGCCGCCTTGCTGGCCGAGTATGCCGAACGGCCGGGCAGCGAGACCCGGCTCATGGTCGAGGTCATGTTGAGAATCCGCCCGTACCCGCGGCCGCGCATGTGCGGCACGAACGAGCGGCACATCAGAAACGCCCCCGTGACGCTGGTATCCATCACGCGGCGCCACTCCTCCAGCGTGAATTCCACGATCGGCTTGCGGACGATGACCCCGGCGTTGTTGATGAGGATGTCCACCTTCCCGAATTGGGCGGCAATTTCTCTCTCGATCCGGCGCACCTGGTCTTCGCTGGTCACATCCGCCCGGATGGCTATCGCCTGGCCGTTGGCGGCGCGGATTTCGGCGGCCACCGCGTCCAGCCGCTCGCGGTCCCTCGCTACCAGCGCAATCCGCGCCCCTTCCGCCGCCAGCGCCAGGGCCATGGCCTCGCCCAGGCCCCGGCTGGCGCCGGTAATCACCGCGGTCTTGCCAGTCAGCTTTCCGCTCACGTGCCGGTCGGTCCAGTCTGCGCCCGGTTCATGATGTCGTCCGCCAGCGCCTGCGGGTCGTCCATGTTGCAGATCTTCTCGTGGCTGGCCCCGCCCGCGGTCTCTATCGAAAGATCGCCCACCTTCCACAGGCGCTGTACAAGCCGCTGGTCCACCCGCACATCCTGCACCTTATAAAGCTGAATATTGCGCGTGGTTTTGGAGGTGATTCCGACTTCATAGCGCAGCCGGTGGTCGGCGGTAAACACCAGCTTGATAAAACGCCGGCGAAGCCAGCGCTCGGCCGGCCACAACAGCACCAGCGGAGCGACGATCGGCACCCAGGCCAGCTTCTCGTTGTCGCGCCAGTTTGCCACGTACGCGATTTCCACCCCCAGAACCACGATAGCCGCCAGGATTGCGCCTGCCTTGATGAACTTCGCGGTGGGTCGAACGATGCGTTCTGTCACGATACCATCCTCCTGAAGCGGTTATTGTACCGCGCCGGTCATTCCGCCCTGCGGGGCGGCGCGGCTTTCCGGAGCGGTGTCTTGGGAGGCGGAGCCTCGAGGAGTTTCAGAATCCCCTGGATTGTCGCGCGCAGCTCCTGGTAGACCGGGCTGGGTGGATCGAGCACCGCCAGCGCCCGCCTGTAGAGAGCCATGGCGCTCGCCTTGTTGCGCTCCGCGAGCTGCTCGGCGGCCTGTTGGGCCAGCCCGGTGGCGAGACAGTAGGCGCGGATAGCGTTGGCCCGGCCGGCGGCTTCCTTAGCCTGATCGTATCTTTTCTGGTCGGCGTAAAACGCGGCGACTTTATCCAGCGCGATGGCCACCATGGGGTGCTCGCCGCCCACCGACTCGACCCACAGCGGGATCAGCCTTTGGTAGAGCGGCTCGGCTTCGTCATACTTCTTCTGGCCGAAAAGGGCGTACGCCAGGCCGTCGATGGTGGCCAGCAGGTCGGCGTGCTCATTGCCGTACAGGGTCTCGCGAATGACCAGGGCGCGGCGGTACGCTTCTTCGGCCTTGTCATAACGGCGCATGGTAGTCGAAACCTCGCCGAGGCGATCGAGATCGGGGACCAGCGAGACGTCCAGCGGGCCGGCCAGCTTCTTGCGAATTGCGAGGGCGGCGTTGAGCGAGCTCGCGGCCATCGGCAGATCCTTCCGGTCCATATCGATCTGAGCCATGCGGCTGAAATCGTCCGCTACGGCGGTGCTGTCGAAACCGAAAGCGCGCCCGTGCATGGCGAGCACGCGGTTCAGGATGGCGTCGGCCCGATCGTAGTTCTTCATGCTGCGGCAGAGAGCCGCGGATACCAGCAGGTCGTCGGCGATCTTGGGATCGTTCTGGCCGAGCGTGTTTTCGCGCCAGTTGATGGCCAGTTGCAAATAGTTGTCGGCGTCCGCGAACTCTCCCGCCGCGGCGCGAATGGAGGCGAGGCGCTTCAAAATATCGTAACGGACGGGGTTGTCGGGCGGGGTCTCCTGGGCAAGTTGCCAGGCCTTTTCAAACGCCTGGCGTCCGGCTTCGTAGTCTCCGCGCAGGTAGCTGGCGTCGCCGGCTTCGATGAGCGTCTGCATCTCGGCCGCGGGATCCTGTTGAGCCGCCGCGCGGCTGAGGAAGCACGCCAACAACACGAAGCCGGCCGTGATGGCGCGACCAACTGGAGCACACATGCCAGCGTTGTAGTACTAATTCACTGGCCATGTCAAGACGGCGCCACCGCCTTACACTGGAGCTTGGGAGTTTTCATGAGATTCCGCCGTCTCCTCGTTCTGTGCGCCCTCGCCCTGCCCGCCGTGGCCGACGAGGGCATGTGGCTCTTCAATCAATTCCCCAAGGACCAGGTCAAAGAGAAATACGACTTCGAGGTCACCGATCAGTTCCTTGAGAACCTGCGGCTGGCGTCCATGCGCCTCGGCGGCGGATCGGGCTCGTTTGTCTCGCCCAACGGCCTCGTCTTCACCAATCATCACGTGGCCTCCGATTGCATTTCGAAAGTCAGCTCGGCGCAGCACGACTACGTCAAGGACGGCTTCTACGCGGCCACCCGCCAGCAGGAGCTCCAGTGCCCGGATCTGGAGGCCAACGTCCTGGTCGGCATGGAGGATGTCACCAGCCAGGTGAAGGACGCGGCCAAGGACGGCGTCAAGGCCGCCGAGGCGCTCGAGAAGCGTAACGCCGCCATCGCGCGCATCGAGAAAGCCTGCGCCGATAAGACCGGCGGCACCTGCACCGTCGTGAAGCTCTTCTCGGGCCAGCGCTTCGATCTCTATCGGTACAAGAAGTACACCGATCTGCGGCTGGTGTTCGCTCCCGAGTTCGGCATCGCCTTTTTCGGCGGCGACCCCGATAACTTCACCTACCCGCGCTACGATCTGGATATCGCTTTCCTCCGCGCCTACGAGGACGGCCAGCCCGCCGGCACGCCGCACTACCTTAAGTGGAGCGCCGAGGGCGTCCAGGACTCCGCGCTGGTATTCGTCTCCGGAAACCCCGGCGCCACGTCGCGCCTGGCCACCGCCGCGCAGCTCGCCTTTTACCGGGACACTTCGCTGCCTCTGACCCTGACGCGGCTGCAGACGCGCATTCAAGTCCTGCGCGCCTTCTCGGCCCAAAGCGAGGAGAACCGGCGGCTGGCCCAGCGCACCTTGTTCGGCTTCTCGAACACCTACAAATCCACCGCCGGCAAGCTCATCGGCTTGAACGATGTCAAGCTGATGGTGCGCAAACAGAGCTTCGAAAAAAAGCTGCGCAGTGCCGTCGAGCGCGACCCCAAGCTGGGAACCGGCGCCGGCAAAGTGTGGGACGAGGTGGCGGCCGCTTACAAAACCTGGACGCCGTTCGAGAAGCCCTGCCAGATCCTTGAGCGCCCCGCGGCGCTGGGGTCGAATCTGTTCCGCATCGCCCGCCAGATCGTCCGCTTCTCCGAGGAGCGTGGTAAACCCAACGACCAGCGCCTGCCCGAATACCGCGACAGCGCCCTGCGCTCGCTCGAGCTCGCCTTATACTCGCCGGCCCCCATCGACGATTCGCTCGAAGTCGCGCTCCTGGCGCGGTATCTCGAAGATGTCAAGGCTCTGGGTGAAAAGGAAGCGCCCGTGAAGGCCCTGCTGGGCAGCCTGACGCCGCAGCAGGCCGCCGCCGAGTTCGTGCGCTCCTCCAAGCTGAAGGATGTCGCAGAGAGAAAGCGTCTGGCGGCCAGCCATGACGCGGTACTCAAGTCTGGCGACGCGATGATCCGCCTGGCGCGCCTCGTCGATGAACCGGCCCGCAAGCTCCTCCAGAAACATGAGGACCTGATCGAATCGCTGGACGCTTCGAGCGTCGAGCGCATCGTCGAATACCGGCTCAAGGTGCTCCCCGCCGGCGAGTATCCGGATGCCACCTCCACGCTTCGCCTGACCTTCGGGGCCGTCAAGGGGTACAAGGACAAGACGGAAGCCCCGGTTCCTTACGCCACCACCTTCGGAGGCATGTATCACCGCGCCGGAAATGAAGATCCCTACCAGCTCCCCCAGCGCTGGGTGGATGGCAAGCCGCTTCTGGACCTGGTGATGCCGTTCAACTTCGTGAGCACCTGCGACATCACCGGCGGCAACTCGGGCAGCCCCGCGGTGAACGCCAAGGGCGAAATCGTGGGCATTATCTTCGACAATAACCTGGAGGCTCTGCCGCTGAGCTATCTGTATAGCGACGAGCAGGCGCGCGCCGTGCACGTGGCCTCGCAAGGCGTCGTCGAGGCCTTGCGCAAGCTCTACCAGCAGGCGGCGCTGTTGCGGGAACTGGGCGTCACTCCACCGTAACGCGCGTTCGCCTGAGACTGTGGGTATCGCGGTGGCCAGAACGGCAATCGTCAGAACGACACCCGCGGCGGCTGACCAGGCAGATGGATGATCCCGACCCTATGCCACGGAGAGCGTCAGCCGGCCGTTCGACCGACCTCTGGGCGCCGGCTCGACAACAATGTGAACATCCCGGCCCAATCGGGTCAGGCAGTCCAATAAACGGTGTTCCGAAATTCCGCGAAACCGTCCTTTCAGGATGGCGGAGACCTTGGGCTGCGTTAACCCCAGGATCTCCGCGGTGCGGGTTTGTGTAAGCGCCCGCCGGTGGACGATCTCGGCAATCTTGGCAGCCAACTGGGCCTTTACCAGCATGCCCTCGCTGTCCGCGTACCCGAGGTCGGCATACACATTCCCCGATCCTTGCTCGATGGGAATGCCCCGCACGACTCGCTGTTTCTTCATCGGGATAACTCCTTTGCCATCTGCTCCGCTGCCTTAAGACGCTCGCGGATCAGCTCGATATCGGCCTTGGGCGTGGCGGCTCCGCGCATTATACCCACATTGGTATAACCTGGAGGCTCTGCCGCTTACCTATCAGTACAGCGACGAGCAGGCGCGCGCCGTGCACGTGGCCTCGCAAGGCGTCGTCGAGGCCTTGCGCAAGCTCTACCAGCCCGCGCCGCTGTTGCGGGAACTGGGCGTCACTCCACCGTAACGCGCGTCCCTTTCGGCTCTTCTTGCTTCGATAGATGCGCGATACGGTCGTCGATCAGGGCGCGCAGCCCTTTCAGGAACTCGATGCGCGAGTTCTTGAAGTGGCCGCGCGTGGCTTCCGACCAGCGGCGCTCGATCAGCGGCAGCATGGTGCAGAAGAAGCAGCCGTGGTCGCCGGTTTCGCTCTCAGCCGTCTTTTCTTCCATTTCAACTCTCCTTCATTTCCACGGTCAGAATTCTATTTTCCAACTTCGCGCGGCCGGGCGAAAGGCCGGCCATGGAGGTCGGCAGGCCGATGTGCCGGCGCAGCGTGCCGATCTCGACCACCAGCTCGTCGCCCTTCTTGAACAGCCCCACCTCGCCTTTCGCGGCGAATGGCAATTGCAGCCGCACCTCGTAGTGGCCATCCCGCTTGGCGAAGGTGTAAGGCGCTTCGGTGCGGCCGATGGCCGCGGGGTCCTCCCCGCCGGAGTACAGCGCGCGGGCCAGTTCTTCCAAGCGCTCGCGCCCCAGCACCTCGTGCGTGAACAGCGGAATGCGCTTCACCGGCACGGGCGCGAAGTAAGCGTCAATCTCCTCCAGAATGCCAGTCTGCGACGCGCGCCACTCCTGGAAAAACGCGTCGGTCACTTCCGGCGGCAGCACCCGGTTCACAAGAATGCCGTCCACGGCCAGCCCGTGGAGCGAGAAATAAACGAACGCGCGCTGGGTCTCGCGCAGCACCATGCGTTCCGGATTGGTGACCAGCCGGACGCTGGTGATCTTGGCGTCTTCGAGCAGCTCGTCGATGCCCTCGAGGCGCCCGAACAAGTTCTGGATGTTCGCGAAATAGTCGTCGGAGGGCAGCTCGAACGGCGCCACCCGGTTGGCGATGGGACGAACGGCCTTCAACAACCCGCGCTGAAAGGCAAAGATGTGCTTCATGTACCATTCGAGCGTGGTCGGCATGCTCACGAAGCGCATGGATTCCGCCGTGGGGGCGCAATCCAACACGATCACGTCGTAGCGCTGCTCGCGCCGGAACTGGTTCACGTACATCAGGGCGCTGAGCTCTTCCATCCCCGGCAGAATGGCCAGCTCCTCGGCCTCCACGTCGCTGATCCCGGTGGTGCGCAGGACCGACACCACGTAGGCGGAGATCTCCCGCCAGTGACGCTTGATTTCCTTCTGGATGTTGACTTCGTGGATGGCCAGCCGCTGGTTGATGGGGTACGGATCGCAGGTCTTGCCATGGAACAGCTCGGTTTCGAGGTCGAAGGCGTCCGCCAGGCTATGGGCGGGGTCGACGCTCATGACCAGCGTGCGGTATCCGAGACGGGAAAGTTCCAGACCGGTAGCCGCGGCCAGACTGGTCTTCCCCACCCCTCCTTTGCCGCTGAACAGGAGGATGCGCATAATTTGATTTTAGCAATCGGTGACAACTCACCGATGGTCCGGGCAAGCTAAAGCATGCCCCACCTTGGTGGGGCATGCTTTAGCTTGCCCGTTGATTCCGGTGTACGCACTGAGCGGCGGCGCTACACTCCGAACATCGCGTGATACTTCTGCGGCAGGCGCGCGCGGCGCATTTCGCGGTTGACGAAGATGTGGCGCGTGCGCCCGGTGGCCAGCGTGCGGTCGGTTCCGGCCAGCCGCATCTCGTAGGCGAAGGTCACCATGCGCGGATTGGCCTCTTCAATCCAAGTCTTGACAATCACCTCGTCGTCGAAGCGGGCGGGCGAGCGGTAACGGCAGCAGGCCTCGGCCACCGCCAGAAGCACGCCGTCGTCGCGCTCCATGTCGCGGTAACTGAAGCCCAGGGACTTGCACAGCTCCACGCGGCCTACCTCCATCCAAACCAGGTAGTTGGCGTAGTAGACCACTCCCATCTGGTCGGTTTCGGCGTAACGCACGCGAAAGCGCGTTTCGATAGCGGGTTTCATGCGGAAAAGGCATTGTAACCCGGCGCAACGAATGACTGCCCGCAACCGTCTGTTAGACTGGCCCTTGGTAGAGCCTCATATGCGCGTGCGAATCCTGTTCTTTGGGGTATTGAAGGATGTGGTGGGACGGCCGTCGGAGGAGGCCGATTTTCCCGAGGGGGCCGATCTGCGGGCGGTCTTCGACACCGTAGCCGCGCGCTGTCCGCCCTTGCGGGAAATGGCGCGCAGCATTGTGGTGGCTCGGAACCACGAATTCGCGGACCTCTCCACCAAAATGGAGGACGGCGATGAAGTGGCCTTCCTGCCGCCGGTGAGCGGCGGAACCGCCGCCTGCTCTCCGGATCCTCTTGAGATTACCGAAAACGGGCACTATTTTGCGCTGACCCGCCACCCGATCGATACGCGCCCCATCATGGCCCGTCTGCTGACCGGCGCGGAAGGCGCGGTGGTCACCTTCGAGGGCACCATCCGCAACCAGACCAACGGCCGCCCGGTGCTCTGCCTGGACTATGAATGTTACCAGCCGATGGCGCTCAAGATGATGGCCAAAATCGGATGTGAGATCGCCGCCGCGCACCAGGTGACCCGGGTGGCCATGGTGCATCGCCTGGGCCGGCTGCTGATCGGCGAGACCAGCGTGGCGGTGATTGCGACGGCCCCTCACCGGCGCGCGGCGTTTGAAGCGGCGCTGGAGGGCATCGACCGCCTGAAAAAGACCGTGCCCATCTGGAAGAAAGAGCATTTTGTGGACGGCGCGGTCTGGGTGGAAGGAGAGTGGGATCGGAATGTTCCGGTGGCGGGCTAAGCGCTGCCTTGCGCCACTCCTCTGCGCCGCCGCCCTGTGCGCGCAGCAGGCCCCCGTGTTTCGCGCCGACGTCAACCTGGTGCGGGTCCTCGCCACCGTGAAGAACCAGGCCGGAGAGCTTGTGGGCGCCCTCCAGAAGGGCGATTTCGACGTGTTCGACAACGGCGCGCGGCAGGAGATCTCGGTTTTCGAGCGCCGCACCGAACTGCCGCTGTCCGTCGCCCTGCTGGTGGATACCAGCGGCTCCACCAACAAGGAACTGAAGTACGAGACGGATTCCGCCTCGCGGTTCCTGCACGCCTTGCTGTCGGAGGGCAATCCCGAGGACGCCGTCGCGCTCTATAGCTTCAATTACGACGTCACCGTGCAACATTCCTTCACGCACAATTACAATTCCCTGGAAGCCCGGCTGAAGACGCTCCACGGCGACGCCGGTACGGCGCTCTACGATGCCATCTTTTTGACGGCGCGGGATCTGGAGCCGCGCCGGGGCCGCAAGGTCATGGTGATCGTCACCGATGGCGGCGATACCGCCAGCTCCAAGGATGTTCATGCGGCGCTCCAAGCCGCCCAGCTTGCCGATGCCGTCATCTACCCCGTGGTCGTGATGCCCATCACCAACGACGCGGGACGCAATATCGGCGGGGAACACGCTCTGCAATTCATGGCGGAAGGCACCGGCGGCCGGCCCTTTCTGCCCAGCGTCGGCGCGGAACTCGATCGGGCCTTCGGCGACATCATCACCGAGCTGCGCACCCAGTACCTGCTGGCCTTCTACCCGCATGACGCCCCGCTCGGCAAGGACCCCTTCCACAAGCTGGAGGTCCGGGTCCGCCGGCCGGAATTGCGAGTCTCCGCGCGCAACGGTTATTATGGTGAGGTTGAGGGTGGAACCGGCACGCCCGGCGCCCATACTTCCGTAGTCCCCGACGGGGAGAAAAAGCGGCAGAAAAAGTGAGTACTCCAGAACACGGTGGAAAAGCCGGCCGCGCGCCGGAGCAGA
This sequence comes from Bryobacteraceae bacterium, assembly GCA_049516835.1. Classification (GTDB taxonomy): domain Bacteria; phylum Acidobacteriota; class Terriglobia; order Bryobacterales; family Bryobacteraceae; genus Fen-178. The sequence goes on from JBEKSR010000019.1 coordinate 46,596, forward strand.
CGTTTGAAGAAACCAGGTATCTCAAACGCCTGATCGAGAACGCCACGCCCGTCCGGGTGAAGATGGAGGATGGGGAGGAAGTGGTGGGCACCATCGAATACTACGACCGGTCCTTCATCCGCCTGACCCGCAAGGGCTTGCCAAACCTTTTCATTTTCAAGCACGATATCAAGTACCTCCAGGAAGAGAGCTGAAACTGGCCTATTTGGAAAAGGCCGTGGAAATTGCGCGCGAGGCCGGCGCGCTTCTGGCGAATTACTTCGAGCGGCGCGTGGCCGTCGAACTCAAGGGTGAATTCGACCTGGTGACCGAAGCCGACCGCGCCTCGGAAAAACTAGTGGTCGAGCGGCTGCGGTCGCACTTCCCCTCGCACGGCATCGTCGCCGAAGAAGGCGGCGGGGGCGCAGGCTCTTCCGAATACTGTTGGTATGTAGACCCGCTGGACGGCACCACCAATTTCGCCCACGGTTTCCCCATGTTCAACGTTACCCTGGGCCTGGCGCGCGCCGGGGAGGTGATCGCCGGCGTCATCTACGACCCCATCCGGCAGGAACTCTTCGCGGCCGAGCGCGGCGGCGGCGCCTACGTGAACAACCGGCGGATTCGCGTCTCCACGATTCAGCGGCTCGAGGACAGCCTGCCGTGCACCGGCTTCCCCAGCCGCAAGCGAAGCCAGAGCGTGAATATCCACTTCTACTACCAGTTGGCCATGGCCTCGCACGGCGTCCGGCGCACCGGCTCGGCGGCGCTCGACCTGGCATACGTGGCTTGCGGACGCCTGGATTTCTTCTGGGAGTTCGGCCTGAACCCCTGGGACATGGCAGCCGGGACGCTTCTGGTCGAGGAGGCGCACGGCCGCGTCTCCGATATGCACGGAGCGCCGCACAGCATCACCGCGTCCGAGCACCTGCTGGCGGATAACGGCGCGCTGCACGAGCAGGCGCTCGAAATCTTCGGAGAAATCTTCCGGGGGCAGTTCCGGGTGCCGGTGCCGCGGATCTCGGGCTAAAAACGGGGAAGAAGCCACTTTCGGCCCAGTGCTGTTCACTTACGGGGTGCACCCCGACACTTCAGCATGGAGGTGGTCAGGTTGGAGGCGACGACGAAGGACCCGACGCTCAAGCTCAAAAAAAGGGCTGCTTGGAAAGCAGCCCGTTTTTTCTAAAATAGGGGACACCCTCTTGGGAACCCCCTTTTGGGTAGCTCGCGGACTCTCGTCCTGTTTATAATATACGTGCCCAAATGCTAAATGTCAACACCCTTCCAGCCCTTCCAGGATACGACGGATACATCGCTGCGCGGGTTCTGGACTTCTTCGGCTCTACGACTCCATGGCAGCGCGGCCTTTGGTGCACCGGACTGGTCCTCACGCTCAAAGAACTCCTGGAAGCCAGCGAGGCTGTACGTGCAGGGGTGCTCCACGAAGAGGCCTTCCGGTACCTCGCTTCACAAGCCGTCAAGCTCGTGGGCGTTGATCCCGGGTCCGGCGACAAGCAGCAAAGGAAGCTTATCCAGAAGTGCCTGACAAACGACCTGAGTTTCGGCGGGCTCGATTGGTTGACGGTTTCGAAGGTCACCGAAGACATCGAGAGTCACTACCTTGAACGATGGGCCGTCGCATTAAGAGACCCATCTAGTCGCCCCCACCTGGAGACTGCCGCCCGCTCAATCGCGGCGCACCTTCTGGATGCCGGATTCAACCCCGAGTTTCTTCAACGTTGGTGGATCTACAACATTCGAAGAAAGGGCCACGATCCGATCGCGAAGCTCGTGTCGGCAGCGCATGGCCTGGCACGCGAGAAGCCTCAGGCGTACAAGGTTCTGATCGTGTTCGCAGGGATCCCCCAAAGTAGGTCCGCCATGCCGCGTGGTTGGGTTGACGCTCCGAGCGTCTCCCAATGGCTTCGTAAGAACCGGTTTGACGTCAGAGGTCTCAACCAGGACGGTGGTGTCTGGCTGGAGGTCAATGCCCGGGACCCTTGGGCAGCTATCGAATCCGCGATGGAGACTGTCGACAGGGTCGCAGCCCGTGTCGCCGTGGGCACGAACAGTCAACTCACGCCGCTATCGAGGGCCTGGATCGAGGGGCAGACACGTCATTTTAAACTGGGACCGCGAAGGCGAGGCGTTGAGGTTCGCGCACTGTATTTGCAAGATCAGATCTACTCAGAACGGGTCACAGGCATAGTCGACGCCGCCATCGAGCTTTTGGCGCCTCTCGCATCAAGTTCGCCGAGCGCGGCTGCTGCCGGCGGTTGGGCCGCGATTGAGGCCCTTCTCAGCGGGCCGGGCGACAGAGGGCGTGTGAGCGCTGGTGATCGGATGGCATCACTTGTAGCATGTTCGTTTCCACGCGCAGAATTGACACCTCTGTCATACCGGATTCAACAGCTCGGCGATGACCTGTCGGCTCGTCTGAGAAGTTGCGCATGTAACCGCGACCGCGCGAAGCTTCTGGCCGAGGCAATTAATAGCGGAGAAGACATGGCCTTTCGTGGCTACTCGGACGCTGCTGCGTTCGAACGAATGCAGGAACTCGTAGCGGACCCCTTCCGCACTCTGCACGCCATTGAAGTTGAAGCCGCTGACTGTTTCCGGAGGCTATATCGCCACCGCAACATGGTCCTCCACTGGGGCAAGACTGATGCAGTGGCACTCCGAGCCAGCGTGAGGACTGCAGCCCCGCTCGTCGGCGCGGGAATGGACCGAATCGCTCATGCGTGGTTCGTGGAAAGAATAAGCCCCCTTGAGCTTGCAGCAAGAGCAAGGCTTCGTCTCGAGACGACGACATCAGGTACCGCATTCGTCGACCTGCTGGCTCCAGGCGACCCGACCTGAACACCAGTCCGTAGAGGTTCCCGACGGGTTGGCATGGCTCCGGCCTCACGGTCCGGAATCGTGCGTACAGGTGTCCGGACTTCACATCAGCAAACGCCCCGGGGGTGCGCTCTTGGGAGACAGGTCCATCAACGAATCCGGTCTCGGATTCGGCGGGCGCGCGACCGGGGTATGCCCCACCCGAATGCGTCAAGTGAACCGCGTTGAGTTTGGGACCTGTTCATCCCCGGCGATTCACCGGTCTACACGAACGGATTGCTGATTCGAACGCCGAGAATTTCCTGCCCATCGTTCATGTCTTCGGTGTACAGCACCGCCGCACCGGTCCGCGCCGCCGCGACCACCACCAGTGCGTCCCAGAATGAAATCTTCGCCTGGCCGGCCAGCCCAACGGCCGCTCGAATCGCCGCATAATCTATGGCCATCAGGGGCCAAGCCGTCAGATCCTCCAGTACCGACAGCGCTTCATCGCTCGAACAAGGCTGGCTGACTTTCCTGGTCAGCGTGACGAAAAGCTCCTGCAACACCTGCGTGCTCACTCGCAGGCGATCCTCTTCCGTCAACTCGTTTATCAGCCGTTGGGCAACCCGCTTCTTCGGCGAACTGCTCTTCTCGAACGCATACACCAGCACGTTGGTGTCGACGAAACTCAGGTCCCTCTACGGTCATAGAGATCGTCGCGGCTCCACTTCCGGTCACCGACGTGGACCAGACCCGTCTCGAACGCCTTTCTCAACCTCGCCCGGGCCAGCCGCCTCCGGCTGCGCTCCTCCACCAGCCGTG
>JBEKSR010000020.1:0-48237 GCA_049516835.1 Bryobacteraceae bacterium
CAAGTGCTGAGGATCCCGGAAATCATTACCGAGCCGGTAGGCAGCCGCATAGTCACTGAACGACCACGCAACTGATTGATTCCGCAGGGCCGCGCCCTCAATTATGTGGAAGTTGGGCTAGCGGGGTATGGTTCCATTCTTTATACGTTGCGGCATGGGCCGCAATTGTTCAAAGTGGATCTCCAGATCGATTGGTGCAGGCGTAGGCACCAGCGACGCCTTCTCCCTGGTTCCTACGCTTCCGCCACATATGTAAAACAATTCCTCAATGTCTGTAGAGTTTTTCCACGTTTCGCCAGGGCTCCGATTTGAAAGCCAACCATGGACGGAAACATGTTGCAATATACAGGATTTTAGGGTATGGTATTCTTTAACAGTAGAGGTAAACCATGAAGAATTGCTTTGCTAGCGCTCTACTTGCCCTAGCCCCTGTAGTTTTATTCAACATCGCATCCGCCGCCGACCAACGGGTCAAACCACACGTGGATTTTACAGCCACACCCATGCTCAATGGAAGTACGACATCCCTCGGAAAGACGGGTGTCGTGGTGAAAATCCAAAGCGCCGCCATTGCCAAAGACGGCACAATCACCGCCCGTGCCACGATTGTGGATTCCGACGGCTTCCCGCTAGACCGATTAGGCGTAGCCACCAAGGGTCCGGTCTCCATGAGTTTTATCGCCGCCTACATTCCCGCCGGCCAGACCCAGTACATGTCCTACACCACCAGCGTGGCCGCCGCCACGCTGAACAAGAACCCCTCGCAGACCCAGGCGGCCAACGATTCCGGCGGCACGTTCACCGCTAACGCCATCGGTGATTACACCTATACCTTCAAGACCAAGGCGCCGGCCACCTTCGACGCCACCGTCACGCACTCCATCGGGGTCTCCGCACAACGTAACTTGGCCGAGTTCGGCACATTCGACGAATGGAGCGAGACCTCCAACGACGTCTTCACTTTCGTGCCCAACGGGTCGGCGGTAAAGGTGACGCGCTCAGTGGTAACCACTGACGCCTGCAACCAGTGCCACGACCCGCTAATCGGCCACGGCGGATCCCGCCTCAAGGTGGAACTGTGCATCATGTGCCACACGCCGCAAACCATCAATCCGGACACGCAGCTCACCCAGGATATGAAGGTCTTGATCCACAAAATCCACATGGGATCGAGCCTGCCCAGCGTCAAGGCCGGCACCCCTTACCGGATCTGGCATCGCGGCGCGTGGTCAGACTTCTCCACTGTCGTATTTCCGCAGGACATCCGGAATTGCACCACGTGTCACGCGGCGGGCGCCACCCAAGCCGACGCCTGGAAAACCAATCCGAGCGCCGCGGTGTGCGGTTCCTGCCACGATGATGTGAACTTCGCCACGGGCGCGAACCATGTCAACCTGCCGCAGCCCGACGACAACATGTGCAAGAACTGCCACAGCTCGAACGCCGTCTCGGATTTCGATGCTTCGGTCCCCGGCGCGCACCTCATCCCCGCAAACTCCACCTCGCTCCCCGGACTGGTTACCAAGGTCCTGAAAGTCGATGGAGCGACGCCGGGTAACGCGCCCACGGTCACCTTCAGCGTGATGGACAAATCCAACCACCCGGTCGACATCAGCAAGATCACTTCTATCCGGGTGGTTCTGTCCGGCCCCAACATCGACTACAACACCGGCCCTGGCGCAATCCGCGTTTCCGAGAATCCCGCCACGACAAAGGGTACCAATGGCGTATACGCCTACACCATGACGAATAAGATCCCGACCGCCGCGGCAGGCTCTTATACGATTTCCATCGAAGCCAGCAATACGGTTACGCTGCTTCCGGGCACCGTGATCGCAACTAACGCTGTCGACGCCGCCCAGCCCGTGGAGTTCTACTTCTCGGTGGACAAGAGCGCCATGGTAGCGCGGCGCCAGGTAGTATCCACTGCGAAGTGCGCGGCCTGCCATAGCAACCTGGGCTTCGTCCACGGCGGCACTCGCGCCGCCACCCAGGAGTGCGTCATCTGCCATGATCCTGCCCTGACGGATGGCACCTCGGGTGACAGCGTGAACCTCGCCTGGCAAATCCACAGCATCCACCGGGGCGAGAACCTGGTCAACCCGTACGTGCTGGGAAGCACTAATTACCAGGAAGTCCGGTTCCCGGGCGACCTGCGGGATTGCGGCGCCTGCCACCTCGACAGCACGTATCTCGTGGAAAACGTCGGGGCCAAGGCGTTGGTAGCCAGTCCCGGCGGCTTCACCAAGACAACGCCTCCGATCTCCGCCGCCTGCCAAGGCTGCCACGACGACGTGGCGACCGCTTCCCACGCCTTGGCCAACACAACCATCCTGGGCGAGAGCTGCGCCGCCTGCCACAAAGCGGGCGAGCCAGCCTCCGTGGATCGCGTTCACCAGCGGATCTTCTAAACTTCCGAACCTCTCCAGGGTCGCACGGTGGCACCATCGTGCGACCCATCTGCAATCCTGGCGCTACCCTTGCCCCCCTTGTCATCCGAGCGGCGGACGCACAGAATAAAGGATTGGAAAGAGGTAAGAATGCGAGAGAGGTTTCGCCTGCTCCGTGTGCTCGTGGTAGTCGCGGGGATGGCGCCGATGGCCGCGTTGGCCGAAGTGAGGGTTGTGACATCCGGGCCTGTCGAATTGCGGTTCACCTTCCCCGGCGCGCGCGGCAGCGCCGAGAGCATCGTGCTCGACCGTTTCCTTCTCAACGGCCAGCCCGTCACCGCCGCCAACCAGCTCCAGGTGCGGCAACTGGCCGCCGGCGTCAACGAGGTCACGGCTCAATCGTCCTCCGCCGGCGATTGGGAATTCGACCTTGCCGACCAGAGCGACTACTACGGTTTTGGCGAGCGCTTCGATCGTCTGAACCACGCGCACAGCATCGTCCAGAATGCTTCGCGCGATGCGGCCGGCGCCAAGGGCCTCAACACCTACCAGCCCGTGCCGTTTTTCATGAGCCTCCGCGGCTATGGCCTTTGGGTGGATACCTTCAGCGAAGCTGTATTCGACCTCAATGTCACGGAACGTTACCGCGTCCGCGTCAAGGTCTGTGCGGACAAGCTTCGCTTCGTGCTGTTCGAGGGGCCGCGATTCCCGCTCATCCTCGACCGGTTCACGGCTCTCGCCGGGCGCCAGCAGCTTCCGCCATACTGGGCCTTCGCGCCGTGGAAGGCGCGAGACTACCACCGCAACCGGCAGGAGGTCGACGAGGATGTCGACCGCTACCGCGCGCTGGGCCTGCCCGCATCCGTCATCCTGATCGACAGCCCCTGGGCGACCAATTACAACACCTACGAGTTCAACCCGCTGCAGTTCGACGACGCCAAAAAGATGATCGCGCATCTGCACGACGAGGGCTACAAGATGATTCTGTGGCACACGCCGTGGATCAACCAGAAGACCATGCCTCCGGGCGAGCAGGGCTTCGCGGGCAAGATCCCTTCCACCCCGGCCATCAACTTCGCCGAAGCCGAACGGAATGGCTATTTCCTCCACCGGCGGGACGGCTCGACCTATATCGCCGATTGGTGGAAGGGGACGGGCTCGTTGATCGACTTCACCAATCCCGCGGCCAAGAAATGGTGGCAGGCTCAGGTCGGGAAGGCCATCTCCATGGGCGCCGACGGCTTCAAGGACGACGACGCGGAAGGCAATTTCATCGGCGACGTGAAGTTCTCGAGCGGCGAAGACCAGCGCCTGCTGCGCAACCGCTTCGCCGTCGACTACAATCGCGCCGTGGCCCAGGCGCTCACCGAGCGCAAGGGCAAGGACTGGGTGCTCTTCCAGCGCAGCGGCACCTCGGGATCGCACGTGCTCCCGCTTTTCTGGAGCGGCGATAACGACGCCAACTTCTCCACCGAAAACGGCCTCCCCACCGTGGTCACGGCCGGCCTGAATGCCGGCATGAGCGGCATTTCGCTGTGGATGAGCGACCTGGGCGGTTACAACAAGAGGAGCCGCTACGATGGCGACAATGTGCTGTTCGACCGATGGACCCAGTACTCGGCGCTCTCGCCCGGCATGGAAGTGATGAGCCAACTGAACCTCGGGCCATGGGACTACGGCGATGAGGCGCTGCGCATTTTCCGCCAGTATTCGGTGCTGCACATGAGCCTCTTCCCCTATCGCTGCGCGGCTGCGCAGGAAAGCGCCCGTAACGGCCTGCCGATGATGCGGGCGCTGGTGCTGATGCATCAGGACGACCCCGACGCCCGCGAGGCCGAGACGGAGTACTACTTTGGTCCGGACCTTCTTGTCGCGCCCGTGCTGAGCGCGGTCACCGAGCGCGCCGTCTATCTGCCGGAAGGCAATTGGATCGACTACTGGTCGGGCGCGCGCCTCACCGGCCGCCGCACTCTGGCCGCCGCCGCGCCCCTCGATCGCATTCCACTGTATGTGCGCGCAGGCGCCATCCTGCCGAAGATTCCCGACGACGTGATGACGCTGGTGCCGCCAGGAGAGTACAAGGACCAGACCGTGAAGTCGCTCGACAATCGCCGCGTGTACGAAATCTACCCCGGCGCCCAACTGCGCTCGATTACCGATTTTGAGGGCCGCACCATCGCGCCGGGGCCGCAGCCGGCCAGCCTGGTGGTCGCTGGCGAGCCGGCCCGCGTCACGTTGCGTTGGCGCTTCAACGGTCCCGCCGCCGTTTCCGTCAACGATCGGAAACTCGATACCGTGAAAGCCGCGGATGGCAGTGTTTCCGTCGAGTTTGATCACCAGGCAACCAGCAGGCTGAGATGGGAGTAGGCCTCTATGAGAAACACACGTAACACCATCCTCTTGGCGGCGTTCGCATCCGGGCTGCTGGCCCTGGTGTGGGCGCAGGGCCCGGGCGATCCGCTCGAGCAAGGTTTCCAGAACCCGCCGGATTCGGCCAAGCCGCGCACCTGGTGGCACTGGACGGGCGGCAACATCACCAAGGAAGGCATCACCAAAGACCTGGAGTGGATGAAACGCGTGGGCATCGGCGGCATGCACCTGGCCGACGTTTCCTCCGGCAGCGGCCAGACTGTCGACAAGAAGATCGTGTTCGGATCAACGGAGTGGCTGGATGCGGTCCGCCACGCGGCGTCGGAGGCCGACCGGCTGGGGCTCGAGATGACCATCTTCAGCTCCGCCGGCTGGAGCGAGACCGGCGGGCCGTGGGTCAAGCCCGAGCAGGCCATGAAGAAATTCGTGTGGAGCGAAACCGCGGTGGAAGGCCCGCGGAATTTCACCGGGAAGCTGGCGCAGCCGCCCTCGAATAATGGCCCCATCCGCAACTTGAGGACCGGCGGCGGACGCGGAGGTCCGGGGGCGCCGCCACCCGACCCCACCTGGTACGGCGACAGCGCGGTATTGGCCTATCGCACGCCGGCTGACGAAATCAACATGGCGGACCTGCATCCGAAGGCCACCACCAACGCCGGCCCCATCGATGCCGCGCCGCTGCTGGATGACGATTTGAACACCGCGGTGACCATCCCCGCCCCCGCGGGCGGCGGGCCGGCGTGGTTGCAGTACGAGTTCGCGCAGCCGTTCCAGGCGCGGGCTATCTCGCTCGCCGGCCGCGGCGGCATTCCGGTGGGCCGTGTACTGGCCTCGGGCGATGGCGCGAACTTCCGCACGCTGGTGGCGATGCCCGGCCCGCAGGGCTACCGCGGGGGTTCCGTGCGGACGTTCGCTTTTCCCGAGGTGACGGCGCGGTTCTACCGTGTGGAGTTGAGCGCCGCGCGCTTGACGCCCGCTGCCACCATGGCCGGCGGCCCGCAGGTGCCAGCCAAGGAGTACACGCTCACAGAGGCGGTCCTGCACTCGGGTGGCCGCGTGCACCGATGGGAAGACAAGGCCGCCTTCAGCCTCTTGTTCGAGTACGAAACCGTGTCCACCCCGGCGGTGGCTTCAGCCGCGGCCATCCGGCGCTCCGAGATTGTCGACCTGACCGCGAAGATGTCCAAAGACGGCAGCCTCAACTGGGAAGTCCCCCCCGGCAAGTGGACCATTCTGCGCATGGGCTGCTCTCTCACAGGGTCGAAAAACCGTCCGGCCATGCCGTCGGGTCTCGGGTACGAGGCCGACAAGCTGAGCCGCAAGCACATGGAAGCCTATTTCCACGGCTATATCGACCCCATCGCCCAAGCCCTGGGACCGCTGTTTGGTAAGAGCTTGCGGTATCTGATGATGGATAGCTGGGAAGCCGGCGCGCAGAACTGGACCGACGAGATGATCGGCGAGTTCCGCACGCGCCGGGGTTATGACCCGACTCCCTACCTTCCGGCCATGGCCGGCCGCGTCGTCGAGAGCGCCGAGGTGAGCGACCGGTTTCTGTGGGACTTCCGCCGTACCCTGGACGACCTGTTCGCCGAAAACACTTATGGCGCCATGGCGGAGCTGGCGCGCCAGCGGGGAATCGGAATTTACGGGGAAGCCGCGGGCGTCTCGCTGGAGATTCCCGAAGATACCCTGCTCAACAAGAGCAAAGTGGAGATCCCCATGGGCGAGTTCTGGGTTCACGCGCTTCACCCCGAGCTTATGTACTATCAGGACGTCCGCGGGGCGGCCTCGGCGTCCCACGTGTACGGCAAGAAGCTGGTGGCCACCGAGTCGTTCACCGGCGGCGGTTATGAGGCCCCCTACACGCTCAAGCGGATTGGCGATTACTGGTTTGCGCAAGGCGTCAACCGCATCGTCTTCCACACCTCGGCGCACCAGCCGCTCGACACCAAGCCGGGCAACACCATGGTGGGGACGCACATCAACCGCAACATCACGTGGGCCGAACAAGCCAGGCCGTTCATGACCTACCTGGCGCGGAATTCGTTCCTGCTGCAGCAAGGACTTTTCGTGGCCGATCTGGCTTACCTGCTGCCCGAAGGCGCTCCCTCCACCATGCCCATCTGGGGGGCTGGATTGCAGCCCGCGCCGCCCGATGGCTACGACTACGACTACGTCAACACCGACGTCTTGCTCAACCGATTGTCGGTGAAGGAGGACGGCCGGCTGGCATTGTCCGACGGTATGAGCTACCGCGTGCTGGTGCTGCCGGAGATCGACTGTATGACCCCGCCGGTGTTGCGGAAGATCCACGAGCTGGTGGCAGGCGGCGCGACCGTGGTGGGGCCGAGGCCAGTGAAGTCGCCGAGCCTCGCCGGTTATCCCAATGCGGATGGCGAGGTCCAGGCGCTGGCCGGCGATCTGTGGGGCGACATCGACGGCCTCAGCGTCAGCCGCCATGGGTATGGGAAGGGCAGGGTGATGTGGGGTGTGCCGCTCGCCGATGTTCTCGCGTCGATGCGCGTTCCCAAGGACTTCGATTACAGCCGGGCGTTGGGCGCCGATATGCCGTGGATTCACCGCCAGGCTGGCGATACCGACATCTACTTTGTAGTTAACCGGACGGATAGCTCCCAGGATGTGGAGGGTCGCTTCCGCGTGAGCGGCAAGCAAGCGGAATTCTGGCATCCCGACACCGGCGTGATCGAGCCGGCGGAGTACGCCACCGCGGACGGCCGCACTACCGTGCCGTTGCATTTGGCGGAACGCGAGTCGGTCTTTGTGGTTTTCCGGCGCGCGGCGTCGTCGCCATCGCGCACGCTGCCGCGCGCGGCCAGCACCGTCTTGACCACCGTGAGCGGGCCATGGGACGTGAGTTTCCCGCCGAACTTCGGGGCGCCGGCGAAAATCCAACTGGCGAAGCTGGAGGCGTGGACCGCCAACCCGGATGACGGCGTCAAGTATTTCTCCGGGACTGCCACCTACACTAAGGCTGTCGAAGCGCCGCAAACTTGGTTCCGTCCTGGCGCGAAACTGCTGCTCGAGCTGGGGATGGTGAAGGATCTCGCCGAGGTCTCGGTGAATGGCAAGCCGCTGGGGACGTTGTGGAAGCCGCCGTATCAACTGGACGTGACCGGCGCGCTGAGGCCGGGAGCGAATCAGTTGGAGATCAAGGTCACCAACGAGTGGACCAACCGGCAGATGGGCGATCGGCTGGGACCTCCGGAGAAGAGGGTGCTGCCCCCGGCGGGTGGCTTCATGATGGCAGGAGGCGGACGCGGCGGGCCTCAGACTCCCGCCGAATCGGGACTGATCGGGCCGGTGACGGTGGTTGCCCAGCAGCCCAATGCCCCTGCGCCACGCGCGGTGATTGCGGGCATTCCGGTCAACTACGACGAAGCGCTGGTCGGAACCTACACCCTTCCGGATCCGCTGGTGCTGGCCAACGGGCAACCGGTGCGCGACGCCAAAACCTGGAACGAGAAACGCCGCCCCGAGATCGTGCGCCTGTTCGAGGAAAACGAGTATGGCCGTGCTCCGGGGCGTCCGGCCGGGATGAGCTTCGACGTGTTCGATAAGGCAACACCGGCGTTGGACGGGAAAGCCATCCGCCGGCAAGTGACGGTGTACTTTTCCGCCGATAAGGCCGGGCCGAAGATGGACCTGTTGATCTATCTGCCGGCTGACGCCAGCAAGCCCGTGCCGCTGCTGCTGAACATCGGTTTTTCCGCCAATTCGACTACCGTGAACGATCCCGGCATCAAGCCCGGCGAAGTTTGGGGCCGCGAGAAGAAGAAGGTTCCCGCGGCCACGGGAATGAACTTCGGAAGGATCAACATCGCGCCGCTGCTGGAACGCGGTATCGGCTTTGCCACGATTTATTACGGCGACATCGACCCGGACTTTCTGGGTGGTGTTTCGTTGGGGGTGCGGGCGCTCTACCTGAAGAAGGGGCAGACGGAGCCCGCACCGGACGAGTGGGGCGCCATCTCGGCCTGGGCATGGGGCCTCAGCCGGGCCATGGATTACCTGGAAACCGACAAGGGCGTGGATGCCAAACGCGTCGCCATCATGGGAGTCTCGCGGCTGGGGAAGACGGTAATGTGGGCGGGCGCTCACGACCCGCGCATTGCCATGGTGATCGCCAGTTGTTCGGGTGAAGGGGGCGCGGCCTTGAGCCGGCGCGATTACGGCGAAACCATCGCACACCTGACCGAACCGACGCGATACCCCTATCAGTTCTGCGCCAATTACGCGAAATTCGCCAGGCATGTCGACCAACTTCCGGTGGACGCGCACATGCTGGTGGCTCTCATTGCGCCCCGCCCGGTGCTCTTACAGACCGGCGATCAGGACCAATGGTCAGATCCCAAAGGCGAGTTCCTGGCCGCGGTCGCGGCGGGCCCGGTATTCCGCCTGTTGGGCAAGCAGGGCCTGGACACGGACCAGTGGCCGCCCGCCGGACAGCCGATCCTGCACACTATTGGCTACTGCATGCACGCCGGCGGCCACGGGACCATCCCGTCCGACTGGGACATTTACCTGAAGTTCATGGAAATGCACCTGCACCCGGGGCAGTGATGACCTATCGGTCGATCCGGACCATGATCTTGTCGAGCGCGTCGCGGTCGATCGGATAACCCAGTCCCGGCTCGGTGGGCGCGTTGACGTAGCCGTCCTTGTCGATCCGGAACTTGTCCTTGTGGTAGATGCGGTCGGAGTATTCCATGGGCCAGGGCATCTCGAACCAATTGCTGTTGTTGGCCGCCAGTTCGAGCTGGAAGTGCACCGCCAGGTCCATCACGTTGCCCCAGTTGTGCGGCTGGCATTCCATCCCGAAAGCTTCGGCCAGTTGGCACACTCGCACCCCGCCTGTGATCCCGCCGATGTTGTCCGCAATGAACCGCACGATATCCAGCGCGTCCCGCTTGATGTAATCGGCGAAGCCGTTGATGTTCATGATGAACTCGCCGATGTTGAGGGGAACATCCAGCGCCCGCGCCAGTACGATGAGGCCTTCAATATCGGTGGTCGGAATTGGGTCTTCGAATGCAATGTAGCCCTGATCCTCCAGCAGCCGTCCGACTTTCAGTGCCGAGTAGACGTTGTAGCCTTGGACCGGGTCGAACATGAGCGGGTAATCGTCGCCGACAGCCTTGCGGACCTGCCGGATCTCCTCCATGTGGCCCACGTAGCTGGCGCGCGGCGAGGCGTTCGCCGATTGCCCTCCGCCGGGGTGGATCTTGTAAGCCCTGATCCCCGCCGCTTTGGCCTTCAGAACGTCGGGGGCGAAGTCCTCGACAAAGGGCAGGTGCTGCGAACTGGCGTAGGCCATCACGCGCGTCTTGGCGCCGCCCAGGAGTTGGTAGATGGGCCGATTCACCGATTTGCCGAGGATGTCCCACAAACACACGTCGATGATGGAGTCGTGCTGGTAAACCTGCCCGGCGCCGGCTTGCCCGCCGCCCATGCCGCCGCGCCCGCCTGCCGCGCCGCGTCCGCCACCAGCTTGGCCCGCGCCTCCGGGCGGAGGTCCTGCAAAACCGCCGCGGCCCGAGTCGAGCGCTCCATACGCGCTGAATCGCTTCGTGTTGGGAACGCGCGCGATCGAAGTGACGTCGAGAGCGCTCTTGCCGAGAACCCGGCGCTTGGCGTATTCCAGGAAGCCCGGCGGGTTTCCTCGATTGCCGAGGGTCATGTTGCCTTCGATGCCGCCGTTGGTCACGATCGAGACAATCTCCCCGCTCTCGGAACTATTGAGCCGGCGGACATTGCCGATATTGGCGACGTAGACCTTTACTTCCTTGATGGTGAGGTCGGGCAGATCGGCCTTTTTCACTCCCACTGCCTGGGCTGCCGCCTGGCCCGGATCGGCCAGAGTCGCTGCCGCCGCCGAGGCGGCGAACGCGGAAGCGCCAAACAGCCCGCGACGCGACAATTCTCGTTTTGACACGGGATTCTCCTTTATGAATTGGATCGACTCATCATAGAGTTTCGGGGACAGGCTACGCAACCCCCAATTCGCTCAACCGCTGGGGTTTGGGGGTTTCGTAGCCTCTTCCGAAAATGGAACGTAAGTTGTTGATTCCTCGTGCCGGACAGAATCCATTTTCATCGTGTGTTGTGAGCCGCCGCGGCTCATAGAGCAGGACTGTCCCCGAAATATGCCAGTCGCGACACGGCGTGAACCGGGTTGGTGCAGGAAGTTATTCTACTGGAAGGTTCCGCCAACCTGTAAGTCCAAGGTTTTCAATGCGCACATGAATCCTGCATCCAAATTCACCTTCGCATAATCCAATCCGCTGTGAGCGCCAAAACGAAAGTTCGCCGTTCCTGCAAGGATTCACGAGCCGAGGTGGCTGCGGCGGGTAGGCGTTCAGAAATCAGGTAGGGGAGTGAAGACGATGAAAAAAGTACTGGGATGTTTGTCAATGGCGGCGCTGGCGTTGGTGCTGGCTGCTCCGGTGTCGGCTCAGACTATTACGCTGAAGGCCAGCGTGCCGTTCGACTTCGTCGTCGGCGGGCGCACCTTGCCCGCGGGCGACTACGTGGTCCGCACAGTCAGCAATTCCGGGATCTTGGCGGTCGAGAACGTGTCCGCGGGCGGCAATTTCACCTACATCACGTCCATTGCGGCCGATGGTCCGTTGGATACGGACGGAGCGTTTCTCACGTTCAACCGTTACGGGGGCGACTACTTCCTCGCCAAGATTTGGGACGGTTCCATGGCCGCAGGCCGCTCGATCCCGATGTCCCGCACCGAACAGGAAAGAGCCAAGAGTGCTTCGCTCGGTAAGCTCGAAGTGGTGATGGTTCTGGCCCGCCGCTAACCTCTCACCTCGTTCGCGACCGATTCTGGCGGCCCTAGGCGCAGAGCCTGGGGCCGCTTCGCGTTTCTTGCATACCGGCCCACCGGCGGCATCCGCGCGGAAAGAACCGCAGACTTGCCGCCGGTACCCTGTTTTTGGCACCCTCGAATGATGAAGCGCCTTTCAGGTTTGCTCTTCGTAATCGCCGCCGGTCATACCGGGATTTGTGCGACCAGGAGCCTGCTGCCCGGTGATGCGGACCGTGGCAAGGATGTATTCCGCACCCAGGACTGCGTTGTCTGCCACAGCATCAACGGGGAGGGCGGAAAGAGCGCACCGGACCTGGGGCAGGGTGT
Organism: Bryobacteraceae bacterium; assembly: GCA_049516835.1. Lineage (GTDB taxonomy): Bacteria > Acidobacteriota > Terriglobia > Bryobacterales > Bryobacteraceae > Fen-178. The sequence goes on from JBEKSR010000020.1 coordinate 11,929, forward strand.
CGAACGGGGCTTCAGTCCCTACGTCCTGGCGGGCCTGTTGTGGAACCATGCTCCGCTCATGTGGACCGCCATGGAAAGAAAGGGAGTTGCGAAACCTGGGCTGAGTGAGCAGCAGGCGGCCGATTTATTCGTCTATTTCTTTGCGGCTCGCTATTTCGAGCAGCCTGGCGACGCCAGGCGCGGCGAGCGGGTCTTCCTTGGGAAGCGGTGCGGGGAGTGCCACGGTATCGGGTCTGCGCTTCGCCCAGGCATCCAGCCAGTAGCCGCTTGGAAGTCGCTGGCCGACCCGATTGCGCTCGCGCAGCAACTGTGGAATCACTCCCGCGAGATGAAACCGGCGCTCGACCGGATGAAGATCCCTTATCCACGGTTCTCCGCACAGGAGATGACCGATCTGCTGGTGTATCTGCGGAGCACGCGAGAGCCCGGCCGCGCCGGCGACTTCTCGCCAGGTCCGGCGGAGTCCGGCGAGCAGCTATTTGTGTCGAAGGGCTGCGCCGGGTGCCACCGGGGGGCCCTTGCCCTGGAAGCTCGCCCCACCCGATACAGCCTGACCGACTTTGCCGCGGCCATGTGGAACCACTCATTCCGCGCACCAAGTAATCCGGCGCCGCTGAGCTATGAGGAAATGCGCCGGCTGGTGGGCTACCTCGTCTCGACGCAGTTCTATGAGGAGCGGGGCGACCTGCGGCAAGGCAAGAAGGTTTTTGCCAGCAAGCACTGCGCCGCCTGTCATGACGACCCGTCCAGCGGTGCGCCGGCCCGGTCGGCCATGGCTGGGAGAATGACATCCTTCGACATGGCGGCCGCTCTCTGGAAGCACGGGCCCGTGATGTTGGACCGCATGCGGCTGAAAAAGATTTCCTGGCCTCAGTTCAGCGGCTCGGAGATGGCGGACCTTGCGGCATACCTGCATGGTTTCCAGTTGAAACAACGGCGGCCACCGATAGACGCCGCCCGGCATCCGTGATCCAAAGCCGCCGGCCCGGCGCCCGCGACTTCGGCGAGCTTCTGGCCGAAAGGTGCGCATTTTCTCCTCCCCACGGTGACGGGCGCCCGCCAGGACGGACCTCGTGGAATCGTACAACCGGCCGGTTCTCGGACGCCGTCCGGCCTCCCAGTGTTAGTCCAGCCGGATCTTCCTGAACGGCGTGTCACGCGAGCGATCCCAACTTACCAGATCGGGGATGATGAGCGAGATTCAACGTGGACTGAGCGGCCCCTGCGATGCAATGCGCTGACCCGCAAAATGCCACATCGTTTCCTCTCGGTTGTAGCCACTCGTCGTCTATTCGATATTCAACGGGAAGGTCGGATCAGACCACCACGGCCAGGAGCGCCGCCGTGGCATGCCGACAATCGTGTTTCACTCCGCTTCCGGCTCGAAGCGATACCCGATATCCCGAATTGTCTGAACGTACCTGGGGTTGCGCGAGTCCGGCTCGATCTTGGCCCGTAGCGTCGTCACGCACCGGTCGACGCTGCGCTGCGTCACGATCACCGAGTTGCCCCACACCGCGTCGAGAACGTCATTGCGCGCCAGCGCGCAGCCGCGCCGCGAAACGAAGTACGCCAGCAGCTTGAACTCCTTGGCCGTCAATTCGACTTCCACGCCATCGCGGTACAGCTTATGAGCGGCCAAGTCCAACTCGCAGGCGCCGAAGCGCAATACGGAGGCCTGTTTGGATTTGCTTCTCCTCAAGAAAGCATTGACGCGCGCGGTCAGTTCCCCAAGGTGGAACGGCTTGACGATGTAGTCATCAGCGCCCAGGTTAAGTCCAAGAACGATATCTTCCTCCTGAGCTTTGGCGGTCAGCATCAGAATCGGCATCTCGAGCCCACGCTCCCGCACGGCGCGGCAGATCTCGTACCCGTTCACGCGCGGAAGCATGATATCGAGCAGAATCAGGTCGGGGTTCCGCGACAGAGCGTAGTCCAGCCCCGTCTCGCCGTCTTGAGCGGTTAGCACATCAAAGCCTCTGGAAACGAACGCGTCTTTGAGACCGCGCAGCAAGGCCGGGTCGTCCTCCACAATCAGGATGCGTGCGCCGCTCATGCTCTGGCCGCCTTCGCCTTCCCGCCGAACGGCATCACGATGCGAAACGTGCTGCCCGCCCCCGGTTTGCTCTCCACCAGCACCGCCCCCCCGTGCGCCCTCACGATGAACTCCACGATGCTCAATCCCAGGCCGCAGCCGCCTGTCTCGCGCGCGAGCCGCCGGTCCACCTGGTAGAACCTGCGGAAGATCCGCTTCTGATCGCGGGGCGCGATTCCGATGCCGTTATCTTTCACGGCGAATACCACATTGCCCGCTTCGCGATACGCTGCCAGCCGGATGCGCCTGTCGGATGGCGTGTACTTGTGCGCATTGTCCAACAGGTTCAGGAGCGCCGTAACGAGCGCGTCCTGGTCTCCGCGCAAGACCGGCAGGTCCACGGCAATGTCGATTTCCAGATGGCACCCCGGCGGCTGCAGCCGTTCGCGCATGGCATGCACGCTGGCCCGGACGACATCCTCGGGTCTGGTCTCGCCGAATTCGAAACTCTGGCGATGGCGCTCGATGCGCGAGAACGTCAGGAAGTTCTCGATCAGGCGGCTGAGGCGTAAGTTCTCGCCGGCGATCAGTTCCAGGTAATCGCGCGCTTTCTTCGCCTCGAGCTCTTCGTCCTCCAGCAGCGCATCCACCAGCAGCCGCATGGAAGCGAGCGGAGTCTTCAGTTCATGCGAGACTGCGGCCACCATGTCGGTCTTAAGGCGCGCCAGGCGCCACTGCCGGCGGAACGCCTGGACCACGATCAAGCCGGCCACCGCCATGGCCGCAACCGCGAGGAAGCCCACCCAGAGGTAGGCAGCCCTGCGGCGGCGGGCGGCCTCATCGAGAACCCCGGCGTCGAGAGGCGAAAACGAGAGCTGCCAGCCAGGCAGCATCGGGCCGGCCGCGATCGCCTCTTCCGCACTCGGCCCGCCGGGTTGGATCGCGACGAATTTCACGCTCTTCGCGGTCCCGTCGTCGAGGAGGCCGGATATCGCCCGGAGCACGGTCTCGGTACGGTACAAAGCGATGGCGCGCCCGTTGCCCACGGCCAGTTTCCAAAGACCGGGCTCGCGGGCCGGTTCGAACGCTGGTCCTGCCGCGCGGGGAGGTTCCGCTTCCAGGAACTGCGCGGCCAGGCTCTCCGCATCATGCGTTGGAAGAACCGCCTGGGCGGGCGCCGCGGCGCGCAATTCGTCCATCAAAAACAGGCGTTGCGCGGACGGGATTGGCGCGCCCCCGTAATCGTTTAACAGCGCAGCCAGGCGGCGTATCGTCGGGAGATACCGCGCGTCGGAGGGCTTCATCAGGCGCAGCGCGAGCAGTTGTTCATCGGCGGCAATGAGACGCCTCTGAAGATCCAGTCCGCGAGCTGCGGTTCCGGCCGCAAACCGCTGCTGGATCATCCGGATCGCGGTCTCTGCCCGCCCGCTTCGAAGCAGGCAGCGGATCTGCGCCTGTGCGGCGCGAGCGGCAGCCGACGGATCGGTCTCCGAGTCCACGATCCGGCCCCAGGCGCTGGCGGCTTCCAGCGGCCGCCCGGGTTCGAGCGCCTGCGCGGCCCGCCAGTCCGGATTCTCGGCCCGAGGATCTCCCGTTGGGGCAGGCGGAACCGCAACCGGATACGTGACGACGCCGTGGTTGTCCAGGAGAACCAGGGAATCGCACAAGCCGGATGACACGATCCGCGCGAACTCCGCAGCGGTTCCAGCTCCGGAGTCCTCCGCGATGGCGGCAGCGCGGCTCTTCCAGTAGGAATCAATGCGGTCCCGAAGGAGCCGCAATTGCGCCCGATACGCCTCCGTCATGCTGCGCCGCGCCGACTCGGCCTGGCTCCGCGCGGCCTGATTCATGAACCAGAGCACGCAAGCCGTGGGCGCCAGAACTGCAAACACAAGGCAAAGCAGCAGGAGCCAAGTGGCCCTGTCCGGTCGCCCGCCTCGTTTGGTTCCAAGTCTCACGGTCCGTTTTCGCTAGGGAAGCCGTATCTTTGACGTGACGCTGTCAAGGAACGCCTGACACTGCGTGACATATGCTGCCGGGACAGTGCCATAGAAGAAGATCTGGGTTTTTTCGGAGCGGACGAAGGTGAGATATTCGATCATCTTCACTCCATTCGCGTCGAACTCGGCCACGGCGCTCAGAGCCTGCCGTCCCCCGGGAAGCCATGGCTTCACGGTTTCAGGGCGTACCCGGTACCCGGCGAGTCCCCAGATCGTGCGCTCTTTGACCCTGTAATCGAGGTCGCCTTCCAGGAGACGGGGAATGTCCGCGGCAGCCTCGCTATCCGGCATCAGCCAGACGTTAGCGACCAGGTATGGGTTCCGATTCCACAGATAGACCATCTCTCCTCCGCGGGAGTAGAGGCCGTCGCCTGTCACCGTCCATCCTGGCGGCAGCGTGATTTCCATGCCAGTCAGCGTATGGCGGTAGACGCCGCCCTCCAGCGTGCCTTGCGTGAGGCTCGGAGGGCCTGCGGCTTGAGCGGCGCGAAAGATGCCTTCACCTATTCCTTGCGCCGTCACCGAGGCCATCACCTCCTTCTGGTCCCTGTAATCCGTCACCAGGGTCCTCAATTCCTGGGAGGCGGCGGCCAGATCGCCCTTTTGCCTCAGAGCGCCGACGATCTGAAACTGCGCTTGAGCGGCCAGCCCACGCTGACTTCCAGCCGAGGCGATGACCTGACGATAGATCCGAACGGCAGCGTCGACATCGCCGGCGGTCTGTTGAGTATAGATTCCTTTCTGCAACAACTGGGCGGCCGTTTGGGCAAATCCCGAGGCCGCCAGGAGCGATAGAGCAAGCGCGGCTGTCGCGATGAACCTGCTAATCACGAGCGAGTTCTCCTCTCCCGGCGGCCCGCGCCTTCCGCACAAACCGCTGGTGGCCGGCGGGGTCGGGGAGCGCCGCGGGAGACAGGAACTTCACGGAGACGATCCGCTTCACGCGCCCGTCCGCGCCACGGGCCTCGCGGGCAAACGCTTCTCGGGCCCCCGAAGATTGGTCGAGCGCGCCGGTGAAGATTTCCTTCACGCGCGCCCCATGATCGGACTGCATCGTTCCACCTCGGGTCGCTGAGATTCTACCACTTTCCAGTCCGGCCAGCGCTCTACCGAGCCTCGCAGAACAGGGCCACACGCCGTTGTGGGGCGGCGCGCCACCCTGGATGCCGCCCTGCGCAGCGGCGGTTGGCAACCGCCGCTGTCACCGTGTCCTGCTAGCTTCAGTAGGCACAACGCCCCGGAAGCTCATGATTTACCCCGATCTGCCGTGTTAGCTCTGGACGTGACGCGCTACTGCTGGTCGAGGGTGAAGCTGAACGGCACCGTGTAAAATCCACACTCGGTGTTCGTTGATTTGCCGTGGCCGCTTGTCTCCTCAACCAACATCGCGACGTTTGTCGGAGCGCCAGTGATCCCGGACGGCGTCGCTGGCTCGACGACCCACTCCGTTTTCGACGTGCGCTGCACCTGCGCGTAGGAAGCCTTCGCCGCGTCGCCGGGAAAGGTCGAACCCGCTGTCCGGTGGTAACTCAGAACCCAGTCGGTCTCCGGCGTATTCGAAAGAAAGTACCAGATGTCGAACTGGACGTAATAGGTCGTGCCGACGGCCATGTTTTGAAATGCCATTGTGGACGTGCCTGGCGTGTCCGTCGCCTGCCAGGTCGAGATATAGTTGGTGTCCACCGGTGGATTGGAGGGTGAAAGGGTTGGGACCGCGCAATAAGGATTCGCCTCGCCCGTCGGAGGCGCGATGTAGTTGATCGGCAGCAGACCGAGCCGGCGAGGGGTTGAAGTCTTCGTGCAGTGGAAGTTAATAATCAAATCGCCGTTGGTGTCCAGGCTTGCGCAGACGCCGCTCTGGCCATCGAAATACGGGCCAAGCGAATCCGCTGTGACGACGGTGAGATTTCCGGACGACGTGCTGAACTGTTGGTACGCATTCACGGTGACCTTGAGCGAAATAGGCTGGGGCCTTGGCGTGGGGCTTGGCTTGCCGGCCGCGGCGGTGGTCAACGCGGTCGAGCAGGCTAGAAACATAAGCAGCGCGAAGTTGGGCATGTACATTCCCCTCCGCGAGAAGGCGGTGGCTGCGATTGGGAAACTGTTCATGGTAAAGCTCCTTTCCCGGCGGCCTTCCATGAGGCACCGGCTGAGAACAGAGTACAAGCCCGATGTTACCGAATTGTTACCTGAACGTCCTTTTCTTGCGCTCCGCTAGGGCCGACGGTCTCCGGGGGCGGTGTCTCTTGGTCCAAGCCGGAATCACCGCCGACGGCGCTGCGGGAAGGGGGGAGTTTGGACTCCGGATGGACTCCGGAGGCGTGGTTCTGTGGTGGCTGAGAAGGAGTGAGCGTACTCCTAAATGATTTGTTTTGTGTTTGGTAGAAGTGGCAGCCAAGGACGGAACCGAACCGCCGCCAGCCTTCTCAGGGCAGCGATCCACGATCACTCCCGTGAAGCCCCGTCACGCCAGGAGCCCGCCACTCGGTCGCATAACGCCCTATGCCCCTGCGCGCGTCGTGCTGGCCCCAAGGGGCGGCACGCGACTGAACTGGCATCCGCCCCGCTATGCGCGCGCGAGCGCGCCGTAGTGAGTCACCGCCAATTTCACTCAACAACTCCTTTCCTTTCATCACCAACCCCCGCCGAATTTCAGAGTCAAGCCCCCCCTCATGCCATCCTTGAATCGGAGGGTAATAATCCCATGTCTGATACCGTTTCCCCGGAACAACTCGCCGCCAATCGCGCCAACGCATCCCGGTCCACAGGCCCCCGCACCCCGGAAGGCAAGCACCGCTCCGCCCAGAATGCCCGCAAACACGGCTTCACCGCTTCCAGCTTCGCCGTCGGGGTGCCCTCTGGGCCCCTCGAAGACCTCCAGGAAGTCGCCCATCTCAGAGACGATCTCATCTCCGTCTACCGGCCCGTCAACTCCCAGGAACTCTTCGCCCTCGAACGCGTCGCCCTCGCCCAGCAGGCCATCCTCCGCGCCGCCCGCCTCGAATCCGGCTTCTTCACCACCTGCCTCAACGAGTCCTTCGACACCAACGGAGAATCTACCCTCCCCACGAACTCGGAACTCGCCGTAGATATCGAAATCACCCGCGCCCAGAACCGCAACTACGTGCTGGGCAATGGCTTCCATCGCCTCGTCCGCCAGTCCAACAGATTTGCCCTGCTGCTACGCTATCAGGCCCAGGCCGAGCGCCAGTACCGCCGCGCCATCGAGGAATTCGAGCGCCTCAAAGCCCTGCGGGAAGAATTGCGAAACGAAGCCAATCCCGCCGAAACCGAAACAAATGAAACCACTTGCACGCCTTGCGAAACGAACCCAATTCCCCCCGGCGATCCCGCGCCCGCTCCGCCCGCCCCGGCCCCCGGCCCACAGCCTCCGACTCCCGGCCCCCGACTCCCGACTCCCGGCCCCCGGCCCACAACCCCCGACTCCCGGCCCCTGCCGGCCCCCGGCCCCCAGCCCCTGGCCCCCGACTCCCGGCCCCCGACTCCCGATCCCCGGCCCCCGGCCCTTGCCGGTCCCCCCAGTGAGGCTTGTTATACTGACATTTCCATGCTCAGAGTTCGTTTTGCGCCTTCTCCCACGGGCTTTTTGCACATTGGGAGCGCGCGAACCTTCATCTTTAACTGGCTCTACGCCCGCCACCACGGCGGTGTCATGATCCTGCGCATCGACGACACCGACGTGGAGCGCAACACCGAGGCCTCGCTCACCTCCATCTTCGAGGGCCTGCGATGGCTCGACCTCGGCTGGGATGAAGAGTACAAGCAATCCGAGCGCCTGGCGCTGCACCGGGAGATGGCCGAAGCCATCTTTCACAAGGGTTTCGCTTACCGCGATTTCACCCCCGCGCAATCCGGCGAGACCGATAGATCCGGCGCCGAAGGCGCCTGGCTCTGCAACTCGGGAATGCGCGATCTCCCGGCGCGCGAGAGCGGCCGCCGCGCCTCTTCCGGAGAGCCTTTCGCCCTGCGCTTCCGCGTGCCCCGCGATGCCGGGCGCCAGGTTCGCTTCGCCGACGCCGTCTACGGCCCGCAATCCAAGTCCACCGCCGATATCGAAGACTTCGCCCTGCTGCGCAGCGACGGCATGCCCACCTATCACCTGGCCACATGTGCCGACGACGCCGCTCTTCGCATCAGCCACGTCATCCGCGGGCAGGACCATCTCACCAACACCTTCAAGCACGTCCTGATCTTCGAGGCCGCGGGGGTTGCCGCGCCGCAGTTCGCGCACCTCCCGTTGCTGGTCGCGCCCGATGGCACCAAGCTCTCCAAGCGCCGCCACGGACCGGTCGTCAGCGTCACCACCTATCGCGACGCCGGCTTCCTGCCCCACGCTTTCGTCAACTTTCTCTGCCTGCTGGGCTGGTCGCCCAAGGACGACCGCCAGCAAATGAGCCGCCAGGAAATCGTCGATGCGTTTTCGCTCGAAGGCATCAATCGCCCCAACGCCGTAGTCAACTTCACAGAGGACGACCCTTTCGATCCCAAGGCGGTGTGGTTGAACGCCGAGCACATCCGGGCGCTGCCGGTGGAAGACCTGGCCGAGCGGCTGTTGCCCATCGTGCGCGCCGCCGGCTTTCCGGTGGACCGCCCCAGGATGCTGGCCATCACCCCGCTGGTCCGCGAGCGCATGAAGCTGCTGCGCGATGTCCTCACCGTGGCCGATTTCTTCTTCGCCGAAGATCTGCCGCCGTACGAGACTTCCGAGCTGATCCCCAAGAAAGGAGATCCGGCCCTGGCCCTGGCCGTCTTAGAGCACGCCGCCCAGACGCTGGCGGCCGCTGAATTCTCGCATGACGGCCTCGAGGCGGCGCTGCGTTCCGCCGCCCAAACCTTGGGGATCAAGGCTGGCCAACTGTTCGAGCCTGTCCGCGTGGCCGTGTGCGGTCGCAAGACCGCGCCGCCCCTGTTTCGAACGCTCGAGGTGCTTGGCCGCGGTACCTGCCTCCGGCGCGTTGACCAGGCCATTGCCAAACTGAAGGACTTATGAATCCGACAACCGGTCCTACTAATTTCGTACGCGACATCATCCTCGAAGACTTGAAAACCAACAAGTATGCCGGACGCGTGCACACGCGCTTTCCGCCCGAGCCCAACGGCTACCTGCACATCGGCCACGCCAAATCCATCTGCCTCAACTTTGGTCTCGCGGCCGAGTTCGGCGGCAAGACCAACCTGCGGTTCGACGACACCAACCCTTGCAAGGAAGAGACCGAGTATGTCGATTCCATCATCGACAACGTCCACTGGCTCGGTTTCGATTGGGAGGACCGGTGCTTCTACGCCTCCGACTACTTCGACCAGTTGTATGAGTGGGCCGTCCAGCTTATCAAAGCCGGCAAGGCCTACGTCTGCGATCTCAGCGCCGAAGAAGTCCGCAAGAGTCGCGGTTCCCTCACCGAGCCTGGGAAGGTGAGCCCTTACCGCAACCGTTCGGTGGAAGAGAATCTCGACTTGTTCGAACGCATGCGCGCCGGCGAGTTTCCGGACGGCGCCCGAACCTTGCGCGCCAAAATCGATATGGCGTCGGCCAACCTCAATCTCCGCGACCCGGTCATGTACCGTATCCTGCATGCCGAGCACCACCGGACCGGCGACAAGTGGTGCATCTACCCGATGTACGATTATGCCCACGGGCAGTCCGATTCCATCGAGCGCGTCACGCATTCCATCTGCACGCTGGAATTCGAGGACCACCGGCCGCTCTACGATTGGTATGTCCAGCAGTTGGGCATTTACGCCCCTCAGCAGATTGAGTTCGACCGGCTCAACCTCACCTACACGTTGCTGAGCAAACGCAAGCTGCTCACACTGGTTCAGAACGGGCACGTGAGCGGATGGGACGATCCGCGCATGCCGACGCTTTCCGGCATCCGGCGCCGCGGCTACACGCCCGAGGCCATCCGCAATTTCTGCGGAGCGGTGGGGGTGTCGAAGACCAACGGCTCGACCGAGCTGGCGCTGCTCGAACACTACGTGCGCGAAGACTTGAATAAGCGGGCGCCGCGGGTCATGGCCGTTTTGCGCCCTTTGCGCGTGGTCATCGACAATTACCCGCCGGACCTGGTGGAAGAAATGCGGGCCATCAACAACCCCGAAGACGCCGCCATGGGCACCCGCCAAGTGCCGTTTTCGCGCGTGCTGTATATCGAGCAGGACGATTTTCGGGAGATTCCGCCCAAGCAGTATTTCCGCCTGTCTCCGGGCCGCGAAGTGCGCTTGCGCTACGGCTACTTCATCACCTGCACGGGCGTGGTGAAGGATGAAAAGGGCGAAGTTGTGGAGGTGCATTGCAGCTACGATCCAGCCACGCGCGGAGGCGACTCGCCCGACGGCCGCCGCGTGAAATCCACCATCCACTGGGTCTCCGCCGCCCACGCCATCGATGCCGAGGCGCGCCTCTACGACAACCTCTTCACGAAGGAAAACCCCGACGAAGTTCCCGAGGGCCAGGATTTCACCGCCAATCTCAACCCGCAATCGCTCGAGGTCCTGCGCGGCTGCAAACTCGAACCCAGCCTGCGCGACGCCGCCCCCGGCGCCCGTTACCAATTCGAGCGCCTGGGCTATTTCTGTGTCGACCTGGATTCAACTCCCGAAAAGCTGGTCTTCAACCGTACCGCCGCCTTGCGTGACACCTGGGCCAAAATCGAGAAACGCCAGGTGGGGCAGGCGGTGCCGCCTGCCAACCGATCTTGCGGGAGCGGAGATAAACCCTCATGATCATTCTCGGCATCGGCGGAATCCTTGGTGACGCCGCCAGCGCCATCCTAAAAGACGGCGCCCTCGTGGCCGCCATCGAAGAGTCCAAGCTCGTGCGCCGCCGCACGCACTGGGGCGGGCACGGCGAACTGCCCGAGCATTCCATCGCCAAGTGCCTCGAATTAGCCGGCGCCACCCCGCAACAGGTGGATGCGGTGGCCATCGTGCGCCCCATCCCCGAATCCGATTTTCACCTCAAGCTTCGCGCGCGCTTCCCTGAGAGCCGCATCGTGGTGCTCGAGCACCACCTGGCGCATGCCGCCTCGGCCTACTACCCCTCTCCCTTCGAGGAAGCCACGGTCCTCACGCTCGACCGCGGCAGCGACCTCCGCTGCGGCTCGCGCTGGCAGGCGCGCGGCGCGCACATGACGCTCGAACACGAGCAGTATTCCCCCGACTCTCTCGGCGATCTCTACGGCCGCGTCACCGAGCTGCTGGGCTTCGACGCCAATGTGGAAGAGCACAAGGTGCAGTGGCTCTCCGTGGGTGGCGACGGCCGTTATCGCGATCTGTTCCTCGAGATCCTGTGCCTGTCGGATTCGGGACCGCGCCTCGACCGCTCCTTCTTCAGCACCGAGCGGCTGAACCGCGGCGGTTTCAGCGCGGGATTCTACGAGCGGCTCGGATTGAAGGACGGCGCGCCGGTTCCCGAGGACCTGCGTCCCCACGTCGCCGCCGGTATCCAGAAGGCCGTGGAAGCGGCCGTGATTCGCATGGCCGGCAAAGGACGCAACCTGTGCCTAGCGGGCGGTCTGGGGCTGAATGCGCTGCTGGTTTCGGCGCTCGAGAACCGCTCCGGTTTCGAGAACGTGTTTGTGCAGCCCGCCTCGGGCAATGCCGGAACGGCCATCGGCGCGGTGCTCGAAACCTGGCACGGCGCTTGCCGCCAGGAACAGCGCGTGGCGCTCGAAACGCTCTGCCTCGGCCCCTCCTACACCGCGCCCGAAATCAAGCAGGTGCTCGAAAACTGCAAGCTGCGCTTCCGCTACATGCTCACCATGGACGAATTGATCGGAACCGCCGTGGCGCAGTTGAACGACAACAAGATCGTGGCCTGGATGCACGGCCGCATGGAATTCGGCGCGCGCGCGCTGGGCAACCGCAGCATCCTGGCTTCGCCGCTCGATCCGTATTCCACCGAGAACCTCAACATCTTCATCAAACACCGCGAGCCGTTCCGCAAATTCGCCGCCTCGGTCCCGGCCGAGCTCTGCGACCGATACTTCGACGTGGGGACCAACGCGCGTTTTCTCTCCACCATCGGCCGCGTCAAACCGGAGCACCGCGACAAACTCGCGGCTGCCGTGCTGGCCGACGACCTGGTGCGCGTCCACACCGTGGATCGCGACGAGAACCCGCTCTACTGGAAGCTGCTCCACGCCGCCGGCAAAGCCACCGGCCTTCCGGTGCTCTACAATACCAGTTTCAATCTCTTCGGCGAGCCGCTGGTCTGCACCCCGCGCGACGCCGTGCGCAGCTTTTATTCCTCCGGCATCGACGCCATGTTCGTGGGGAACTTCTTCTTGCAGAAGTAGGGGGGCTGGCGAATGGGCGCGACGGATATGACTGCTGCGGATCGGAAGGCGGCGAAAAGGTCCGTGGAGGGTTTGAAAGGTGCCAAGAAACAAGCGGGTGAATAAGCGTACGCTTGAGAAGCTCAGCCGCGTCGGGAAGGACGTTGTTCACGGGTTGAGGGAAGCGGCAGCGCATGCTCGAGGTGAGAGGGCATACGAGTACAATGTCCCTGGCCCGGCAAGGAGGGTAGTCAAATGAGATATGCCGTTTGGTTGCTGTTGGCGTGCTCTCTGGGGCGGGCGCAAAACCCGGCGCCCCAGGACCCAGTCCAGGGCATCGTAAAGCTATTCGAGACTTACCGCATCGTCATGTTTGGCGAGATTCATGAATGCCGGCAGGAGTACGACCTATTGGGTAAGCTTATCGCGACCCCTGGATTCGCCGAACGGGTGAATGACATCGTCGTGGAGTTTGGAAACGCGAAGTACCAGGGACTGGTCGACCGTTATATTGAAGGCGAGAACGTGTCTTTCGAGCAGGTCCAGGGCGCCTGGCGGGATACGGTTGGGGCCTTAGGGCCGGTATCGCCGGTTTATGGTGAGTTTTACCGTGCGGTTCGGGCCGTGAATCGGAAACTGCCGAAGCAGCGGCGTCTCCGCGTGTTGTTGGGCGATCCACCCATCGACTGGAGCCGCGTTCAGAGCCGCGAGGACATCGCATTCTATCTGCCTTTCCGGGATCAATTCTATTCCAGCGTCGTGCGCTACCAAGTGCTTGCGAAGGGCCGCAAGGGGTTGCTCATTATGGGCGGGGGCCATTTTCGCCGCTCCGGAGGGCGGCCAGGCGCGATCGAAAACGAGCTCTTGACGGCCTTGGTAAAACCGTACGTGATTATAGCGGGGAGCAATATGACGGGTGGGTATGACGATCTCGACTCCCGTTTCGACGCGCTGACGGCACCGTCTCTGGTCGAGATGAAAGGAAACTGGATTGGCAACCTTCCCGCGCCCGGCCGGGGCGGAACGACGGGGACCTGGGACCAGACTGCGGATGCATACCTTTATCTCGGACCAAGAGACCGGCTCACCGTCGTGAAAAACCGCCGGTCCGACCTGGACGGGACAGCCTATGGCAAGGAAGTATCGCGGCGGTTGACGATCCTCTTCGATAAGGCCCCCGACTTCCTGCCGAAGCCGGATGCCGGCACAGAGCAGCCGGCTTTTTCGCGCACCTCGACGCTGCCGCCGCCTCTTCCCATGCTTCCGAAACCACAACCATGATGCCTTCGTTTAAACCTAGCGCTTGCTGGGCGCCGCCGTGAGATGCACCGACGTGGTCTTCACCACGGCGCACATGTCGTCGCCGGGTTTCAGTTGAAGCTCGCTGGCCGATTGCGTGGTGATCACCGCCACTAGCGGCACGCCGCAATCCAGTTCCACGCGCGCCAGCGGGCCCTCCGGGATCACCGAGAGCACGCGGCCCGGCAGGCGGTTTCGAACGCTCGAAACCTGGGGCGAGTCGCGCGTGAGAGCCACATCCTCGGCGCGAATGCACGCCACGACTGGGCCGGCTTCGCCCGAGTCGACGCACTGCAATTGCGCCGCTCCCACCTGCAAGGTGAGCAGGCCCGAGTGATGCGATACGATCTGGGCCGGGAGAACATTCTCGACGCCCACCGACTCGGCCACCTGCGCATCGGCCGGGTGACGGAACACTTCCTCGACCGGACCGGCCTGCCGGATTCGGCCGTCCACCATGACCGCCATCCAGTCGCCCAGGGCCACCGCCTCCATGCGGTCGTGCGTTACCACAATGCTGGGGACGCCGCCATCGAGCAGCATCCGCCGCAGTTCCTGGCGCATGCGGCCGCGCGCGGCGGCGTCGAGCGACGAGAGCGGCTCGTCCAGCAGCAGCAGCGCGGGCTCCGCGGCCAGCGCGCGCGCCACCGCCACGCGCTGCCGCTGCCCGCCGGAGAGCGCGCGGGGAAAGCGATCGGCTAGCTCCGCCAAGCCGAACACATCCATGAGTCCCCGGGCGGTTTCGCGGCGCGCGGCATACTCCACGTTGGCCGCGACGGTCAGGTGCGGGAACAGCGCGCAGTCCTGAAACAGGAACACTGCGCGTCGCTGTTGGGGTGGCAGGCAAATCGCTCGCGGTCCGTCGTACCAGATGGAATCGCGGAAGGTGATGGCGCCATCGTCCGGGCGGTCGAGACCGGCCAGCAGCCGCAGCAAAGTGGTCTTGCCCGATCCCGACGGGCCGAACAGCACCGTCACCGGAGAATCGCCGAGCGGGAGACGCATCTCCGCATCCAGCTCGAAACCGGACGCCATCCGCCTCCGGCAGTTGCAGCTCAGCTCATTGGCCATAGTGCCCAAACCCGGCGTTGCAGCGCGTAGGTGAGCGCCAGCACCGTAAACGAGACGGCCACTAGAACGAGCGAGGTCTCCGCCGCCGCACCGTAGTTCAATCCTTGGACCTGGTCGTAGATGGAAATCGAAACCGTGCGCGTTACCCCCGCGATGTTGCCGCCCACCATCAGGACCACGCCGAATTCGCCCATGGTGTGCGCGAAGCTCAGAATGGCGCCGGTGGCGATCCCAGGCAGCGCCAGCGGCACGATGACGCGTCGAAACGTCGCCATCCGCGAGACTCCCAGGCACCAGGATGCTTCCACCAGTTTGCGGTCCACCGCCGCGAACGCCGAGGCCACGGGCTGCACCGTGAACGGCAGGCTGTAGAGCACGGAGGCCACCAGCAGGCCTTGGAACGAAAACGGCAACATGCCGCCCGTGAGCCTGGCATAAAGCGCGCCTACCGGACTGCGCGGGCCGATGGCCAGCAGCACGTAGAACCCCAGGACCGTCGGCGGCAACACCAGCGGCAGCGCTACCACCGCTTCCACCAGGAACTTCCAGCGATGCGGCGAAAACGCCAGCCAGTACGCCAGCGGCATGCCGACCGCGAGCAGAATCAGGGTGGTCGAAACCGCCAGCCGCACGCTCAACCAAATGGCTTGCCAATCCATATCACTCTCCCGGCAGAGAGAATCCGTATTCCTTCAAAATGCGCCGCGCGACGGCCCCCAGAAGAAACGACCGGAACTCCCGGGCGGCCTTCGAGTCTTTCAAGATGAGGCCGCCCTGCTCGATCTTCGGGTAAGCCGTACCAGGCACTTCCCAATAGCGTCCCTGGCCGCGGACCGGCGGCGCCAGCGCCAGCGAGAGAGCCACAATTCCCACGTCCGCCGCGCCGCTCTGGACAAATTGCAACGTCTGCGCGACGTTTTCGCCGAGCACCAGTTTTCGCTCGACGCCGTCATAGACGCCCAGCGAGCGCAGGGCCGCTTCCGCCGCCCGGCCATACGGAGCGTGTTGCGGGTTGGCGATGGCAACGTGCCGCACCGAAGCGGCCCGTAGCGCGGTGGAAGGGTCCAGCGGCGATGAGGCGGGCACCCATACCACGATGCGGCCCACCGCGTACACAAACAGGGAATCGCGCGCGCCGATCCCGTCTTCGACGAGCTTGCGCGGATACTCCACGTCCGCCGAAAGGAAAACATCGAAGGGGGCCTGGTTGCGGATCTGCGCATAGAAATTGCCGGACGAGCCGTACGCGATCCCGAGATCCACATCGGGATGCGCCGCGCGGAATTCCCGCGAAATCTCCTCCAGCGCGAAGTTCAGGTCGGCCGCCGCGGCCAGCGTCAACTTGTGCGGCTCCGCCCGCCGCGCGCAGGCGGCCGAAAGCAGGCACAATAGTAGGCAGCCATATCGCATAGACGACAATGACACTATTAGAGGACAATACCACAGCCCCCGAGCCGCGGGTGCACAACCGGCTCGCGGAGATCCGGCAGCGGCGCGGAGTTGGCGCCGCGGCCCTGGCCAAGCTGGCGGGTGTCAGCCGCCAGACCATTTACGCCATGGAAGCGGGCAACTACGTTCCCAATACGGCTGTCGCGCTGCGGCTGGCCCGCGCCTTGGAAGCGCCCGTCGAAGACCTTTTCCGTCTCGATCCGGCGGAGCCGCGCCCGCCCCGCTCGGTGCGCGCCGAGATCATCGGCGCGGGCGATCTGTTCGCCGGCACTCCCGTCGAGTTGTGCCGCGTGAACGGCCGGCTGGTGGGTGTGCCCGCCGTGCCCGCTCCGCGTCAACTGCCGCCCACCGACGCGCTGCTGGTGAGCCCCGCGCGGTCCACGGTCGAATTGCTGCGCGAAGAGGATTCCGAAAGCCGCCTGCTGGTGGCCGGCTGCGACCCGGCCACATCGGTGCTGGCGCGTCATCTTCAGCGGGCCAATGTCCGGCTGGTGACGGCGCCCGTCAACAGCACCGTGGCCTTGCATCTGCTCAAGCGGCGCATGGTCCATGTGGCCGGCACGCACTTGAAAGACGAGGTCTCCGCCATCCGCACGGAATTTCCCCGGAAAGACGTCGCGGTTTTCGCCTTCGCCGTGTGGGAAGAGGGGATGGTTCTGGCCCGCGGCAATCCGAAGAAGATCCGCCGCGTGGAAGACCTGGCGCGCGCGGAGGTAAAGCTGGTGAACCGCGAGAAAGGCTCGGGGAGCCGCCAACTGCTGGACCGCCGTCTCAAGGCCGCCGGCATTTCGCCGCGCTCTGTCAGCGGCTACACCGAGTGTGCCGCCGGCCACCTGGCAGCGGCGTGGCGCGTCTACGCGGGCCTGGCCGATTGCTGCGTGGCCACCCGTTCCGCCGCGCGCGCGTTTGGCCTCGACTTTGTGCCCCTCACCAGCGAACGGTATGACATGGTAGTTCGCAAACAGCACCTGGAACTCGGGGCCGTGGAGCGGCTTCTCGACACGCTTACGCAAGCCGCATTCCGCCACGAATTGGAAGCGCTTTGCGGGTATGATACCAGAGAGACGGGCCGGAGATGCCAATGAAGAAGAAACCGGAAGATCTGGTAGCTGAGATACGGGCCTATTGCGCCGCGCAGCAGGACCCCAAGAAGGCTGGCAAATGGGCCCGCTACTTCCGCGAGGGCTACGACTCGTGGGGCCTGCTCGACAAGGACCATCCCATCTGGAACGAAAAGCAGCAGGAGTGGCTGGAGAGCTATGGCGGTTTGGGGCTACGCGGCTTCCTGAAGGCGGGCGAGTTGTTGTTCCAGAGCGGGAAGTACGAAGAGGGCGCTCTGGCCATCCGGTTTCTCAAGACGCGGCGCGACGAGCTCGATGGCAAGTCCGTTGGCAATTTGGCCAAATGGTTCGAGGCGGGAATTCAAAACTGGGCGCACACGGATGTTCTCTGTGGAGAGGTGATCGCGCCGCTGCTCGAGAGCCGCCGGCTCGATCTCACCGTGCTGGCCGGCTGGCGCGAATCGGAGTTCAAGTACCAGCGAAGGGCCGTGCCGGTGGCCATGCTGGGCCTGCTCAAGACGCCAGCGGAGATTCCGGCGCTGCTGGATTTCCTGCGTCCGCTGATGATGGACGAGGAGCGCGTGGTGCATCAGGGCGCGGGTTGGTTTCTGCGCGAAGCGTGGAAAAAGGAGCCCCAGCCGGTGGAGGCATTCCTGCTCGAGTGGAAGGACAGAGCGCCTCGGTTGATCTTTCAGTACGCGACCGAGAAAATGACGCCGGCGTCGCGCGCCCGCTTTCGCCGCTGCAAGTCTTCGTGATTCACTCCTTCAGGCCCAGTTCGGCACGGAGGCGGGCTACGTCGCAATATGGTTCGCCGGTCTGGCGCTTGTGCCCCTCGATATTCTCGAAGTCCCGTAGAAGGGCCGAGACCTTGAGCCGGCCGGCGGCGGTCTTCACGGCCTGGCGCGGAGTTTTCCCGTCGAGCGCGGGAAGCGCCATATCGGGCCACTTGGCGGTATGCTGCTCCATGTACTCCGAAATCAGTTTGTGGCGCACCTCGGGTGGAATTTCGTCTCGCACTGGTTCGGCGGCGCGAGGCTCATTGGCAGCCCGGCGCTTCATCTCCCGCTGCGTGGTGAACTCATCGCGCAGGTGCTTCAATGCCGGGCCGGCAAGTTCGGCGAGCATCCCCTTACCTCGCTCATGGCGCTTTTTCGAGTTGGACTCGAACACCAACTGCGCGCCCTCGACGTGCAGTGTGCCCAGCACCGTGCGTCCTTTCTCGCCGGCCGGGCCCCTCAACCAGGTGTAGTGCTTTCCCTCGTCGTCTTCGCTGATCTCAGGGCAGCTTCGAAGAGCCGCGGTGAGCGTCTCGCGGTCCACCACCCGGTACACGGCTTTCGAGAACAGGATCTCGTCGCCATCGGTATTGGACAACTTGAGCGCTTCGACCCATTCGGCGTGGAGTTCCTCCGGCTGGCGGCGGATGCGGGGCAAGTTGCGCTTCAGATACTCGGGCCAGGGCATGCCGGTCCGGAGCCGGTCCTCCTCCATCCAAGCGCGCAGTGGTTCCAGTTGCTTACGCGGGACGGTAATGCCCACACCGCTGAACTCGTGGCCGCGTTCGCCGGGGACCACGCGCGCGAGCAAGCCGTCCCAGCGCACCAGCCGTTTCGACATGTTCACGTCGTGTACGAAGAAGATTTCGCCGGTTACCAGGTCCTTTACTTCGATGCCGCTTCCGACTTTGACCTCCCGCACCTCGTACAGCCCGACAAAACTGAGCGACCATTCTTCGATCAACTCGCGCTCGTGCGGCGCGAGACTGGCGCCGTGCTTGAGCAAGTACTCCCGCATGATGGTGTGGCCGAGACGCGGTGGAACCCAGTCGTGCATCATCCAATCGATCAAGGGGGGCGCTTGGTCGCCTTCGACCGGGTTGTCGCCGAAAAACTCCTCCTGTGCCAGACGGGTGTCGCGTTTGGTGGTTGTTTCCATGAGGAATTTGCCCAGCCGGTTGCGCAACCCCTGGTATTCGCTGGGCACGGCTGGCACCGCGGCCTGGGGCCGCTCATCGGCATCGAGATGGCATTTCTTGTACTTCTTGCCGCTACCGCACCAGCACGGGTCGTTGCGGCCGGGCGTGTGCCCTCGTTGGACGGGCTCCGGTGGCGGCGCGAAATCCTCCTGCTCTTCTTCTTCGTCGGCTTCCCAAACGGCCTTACCGGCGCAGATGTCGTACACCGTCCAGGGGGAGGGTTTCGCGGGCAGCGGAGGAACAGCCTCGCGGGCGCCCAGGGCCTCAATCAGATCGTCGCACTCCCGCCGAATGTTCTTCGGCAGCCGGGCTGAGTGTCGCCGCAGCACCGCACGGGCAAGTTCGACGCCCGCAAGGCCCCGCGCCGCGATCATAGTACTCACCAGCAGGGGGAAAAAGGGATCGTAATGCTGCTTGGGGATGCGGTCGAGATTCTCGCTCAGCCGCGCGAGCAATTCTCCCGTGGCGTCGAAGCCGGGATGGAGAAGCAATCTCTCCATCACCGCGATTCGCTCGCTCGCGCCCAAGCCGGAAGCGATTTCGCCGATCACCCGCGCCGCCTGTTCGCGATCGAGGCCGATGATGCGATCGAGCGCCCAATCCGCGGCGCCGGATAAATCCACATTGTCCAGGGTGGCGAACTCCAGCAGATGCGGGATCACGCCGGCGTGACCGATCTCACCCAGCACGGCGAGCGTGCTCTCCACCACGCGCTCCTCGTTCTCGGGCAGGAAATCCTGCGCCCAACCACGCAGCACTCCAACCAGGAGAGGGACGATGGACTCTCCTTCCTGGATCAACGCGTCGACGAGCTGCGCATCCATGTCTTCGGCTTCCTGCAATTGATGGATGAGCCGGTACGGCCGCAGGCGGGCGGTCACGGGCGCGGGTTCGAGGTCCCGCCGTCGGCGCAATGCTTCGACCACCAGCTTGATCTGCTCGTGCTTGGTCAGGTTGTCGTACTCCGCGGTACCGTCCAAGCCGAATGGAATCGGTTTCGGCCCCAGGGACGCGAGACCGTCCTCGTCGAGCAACAAGTTGCTTAGAGCGAGTTCTGCCAGCCCCTGAGAAAGGGCCTCTTGCCCGGAAAGCAGTTGGGACAGCTCCAGGTACGGAGGCCAGGTGCAGGGCTGGGCTTGGGCGGCGCGCCACAAGTAGTCCTCGGCGCCGGCGAGGTCGCCTGCCTCCCTCCGCAAATGGCTCATTCCCAGCATCGCGATGGAGTCGGCCGGGTCCAACTCCAGCATCCGCTGGTGTGCCTGCTCCGGAGTGATTTTGCCGCGATCGAGATCGCGCAGCAGGCGGGACCGGGATTCGAAGATCGATTCCGAAAGAATAAGCATGGGAGAGCTACTCATTCTAGCGCGCCGCAGCGCCGCCGCCGGCCAACCGACCGCCGCAAACGCTTGTAACCCATTTGTAACCTTGCTATATTTTGGTGAGGTTGTGTGGGAGCATTGTCTCCAGAGGGCAGGATGTTCGATACAATCGAAGCTTTCTATCGGCCTGGCAGCGTTCGCGAAGCGCTTCGTCTGCTTCAAGACGGGAAGAACCGGGCGCGGGTTGTGGCGGGGGGCACGGACCTCGTGGTCGAGGCGGACCGGTCCATCCGCTTCCTGATCGACATCACGCACGCCGGCTTGAGCTATATCCGCCGCAAAGGCAAAGCTTGCGTCATCGGCGCCACCACCACTATGGCGGCGCTCGAGAACTCGCCCGCCATCCGCGCGCTGGCGGGCGGCATCCTGGCGCGGGCCGCGTCGGCCTGCGGTTCGGTGCAGATCCGCAACATGGCCACGCTGGGAGGCAACCTGGCGAACGGCTCGCCGGCGGCGGATACCGCCACGCCCCTGCTGGCGCTGGACGCCGAGGTGGTGCTGGCGGACGCGCGCGGCCGACGCAAGATTCCCCTGACCGCTTTCTACTCCGGCGCGCGAAAGACCAAGGCGGGCAAGACGCTGATCGTCGAAGTTGCGATCCCGGCGCTGCCGCGCGGCGGGCGCTGGTCGTTCCAAAAGCTGGGACGCACGGCAAGCGACATCTCTTTGGTGAATGCGGCGGCCGGTCTTCAGTTGGATTCTCAAGGCCGTGTGAAATGGGTGCGCATCGCGCTGGGCGCGGTGGCGCCAACGCCCATCCGCGCCGTCAACGCGGAGAAGCTCCTGGTGGGACGCAAGGTGGACCAAAGCACGCTGGCCGAAGTGTGCAACGAAGTGGCGCGCGAGGTGCAGCCCATTACCGACGTGCGCGCTTCGGCGGAATACCGCCGCGAGATGTGCCGTGTGCTGGTGAGACGGGCGCTCGAAGAGTGCGCCGCCGGAACGGGGTGCTCGCTATGAAAACCATGGAAATTCGTCTCAACGTGAACGGGGAAGCGAAGCAGTGGACCGTAGCCCCCGGCGATCTTCTGCTGGATGTGCTGCGCCGCGAGGGTTACTTCGGCGTGAAACGCGGCTGCGAGGCGGGCGAATGCGGCGCCTGCACGGTTCTGCTCGATGGCAAGCCCATTAATTCGTGCCTCATGTTTGCCGCGAAGGCGGAAGGGTCGGACGTGCTGACCATCGAGGGAATGGCTCACGGCAGTACGCTCCATCCGCTCCAGGAGGCTTTTCTGGACCATGGCGCGGCGCAGTGTGGCTTCTGCACTCCCGCAATGATTCTGAATGCCAAGGCGCTGCTGGACCAGAAGCCGCATCCCAGCGAGGAAGAAGTGCGCGAGGCGCTGGCGGGGACTTACTGCCGCTGCACGGGGTACCGCAAGCCGGTTGAGGCGGTGCTGGCGGCGGCAGGGGCAGGTCGGGGACCTGCCCCACGAAGGGCAAAGGCATGAGATCGGATCACACGGTTGTTGGCCAGAACGTCCGGAAAGTGGACGGCGTCAAACTGGTAACGGGCGGCCCGGCCTTTACCGACGACATTCATCTCCCCGGTTTGCTGTGCGGCAAGATCCTGCCCAGCCCGTACGCGCACGCCCGCATCAAGCGCATCGACACCGCAAAAGCCAAGGCGTTGCCCGGTGTGCACGCGGTCCTGACCTACCAAAACGTTCCGCGCGTGCCCCACACCACCGCGGGGCAGGCCTGGCCCGAGCCATCGCCCTACGACACCTACCTGCTCGACAGCAAGGTGCGGTTTGTGGGCGACCGCGTGGCGGCGGTGGCGGCGGAGAGCCGCGCCATCGCCGAAAAGGCGCTGCGGCTGATCGAAGTGGAGTACGACGTGCTGCCCGCCGTGCTGGAGATCGAACAGGCCATGGCGCCCGGCGCTCCCGTCATCCACGATGAGCCGGATGCCAAAGGGATTCACGACGCCTCGCGCAACATCGCCGGTTACATCCTGCGGGGGATCGGCAACGTGGAGGAGGGTTTCCGCGAGTCCGACCGCATTTTCGAGCGGGAATACCGCACCCAGCGGCAGCAACATTGCTCGATCGAGCCGCACGTGACGATCAGTTGGCTGGACGGCGACGGCCGCCTGGTGATTCGCACCAGCTCGCAGGTGCCGTTTCACGCGCGGCGCCAGGTGGCCATGATTCTCCAGATTCCGGTGAGCCGGGTGCACGTAATCAAGCCGCGCATCGGCGGAGGATTCGGCGGCAAGCAGGAGATGCTGCTCGAAGACATCTGCGGGGCGCTGGCTCTGGCCGCGCGCCGGCCGGTCAGAATTGAATACACGCGCGAGGAAGAGTTCTACATGGCGCGCACGCGCCATCCGCAGATCCTGCGCATGAAAATGGGGGCAAATTGCGACGGAACCATTGTGGCCAGCCAGTTGACGGTGCTGGCCACCACGGGCGCTTATGGAAGCCACTCGACCACGGTTCAGGGGAACACGGGCAGCAAGGTTTTGCCGCTGTACCGCGCCGAGCACATGCGATTCGAGTGCCACGTGGTCTACACCAATACGCCGGTAGCCGGCGCGTTCCGCGGCTATGGCTGCCCACAGGGATTCTTCGCGCAGGAAACCCTGGTGGACGAAATCGCGCATGAGCTGGGGATAGACCCGGTCGAGTTCCATCGCCAGAACGTCATCCGGCTGGGCGACATCGACCGGCTCTCGGCGCAACTCGGGGAAGGGAAGGAGGGGCTGCCCCGGCACATCCGCAGTTGCGGCCTGCCGGAGTGTTTGGATCGCGCCGCGGCCGCCATCGGTTGGACGCGCAAGCGCAAAGCGTTGCCGTCGGCCAGCCACTTGAAGCGAGGCGTCGGCATGGCTTGCACCATGCAAGGCAGCGGGATCGCGGGAATCGACTGGGCCTCGGCCTTCCTGAAGATGAATGAGGACGGCTCGTTCTTTCTTCAAGTAGGCGCCGCCGACGTGGGCGGCGGGGCCGACACCGTGCTCGCCCAGATCGCCGCGGAAACGCTGGGCGTGAGCCTCGACAAGATCGTCATCACTTCCGGCGACACGGATACGACGCCGTTCGACGTGGGGGCCTACGCATCCAGCACCACCATCATTTCCGGCGGCGCGGTAAAGAAGGCCGCGGAGAAAGTGCGCGAGCAGGTGCTGCGCATGGCGGCGAAAATGCTGGAGACGCCGGTCGAAAACCTGGCCTGTGGCGACAACCGGGTGTCCACGGTTGGCGAAGGCAAGAAATCCGCGACCATGACCCAGATCGCTCTCCACTCCATGTACAAGGAGAAGACCCAGATCATGGATGGCGCGTCGCACTTCAACACCGACAGCCCGCCGCCCTTCTGCGCGACCTTCGCCGAGGTGGAAGTGGATACCCAGACCGGGATGGTGCGCGTGTTGCACCTGGCGACCGCGGTGGACCCCGGCGTGGCCATCAACCCGGCGCAGGCGGAAGGACAAGTGGAAGGCGCGGTGGCCCAGGGCCTGGGGTACGCGCTGACCGAGGAGCTGGTGCTCGACGACGCCGGCCGGCCGGTGAATGCGAATTTCCTCGACTACAAGATTTTCGGCGCGAAGGACATGCCCAAGCTCACCACCATCCTGGTGGAGACCGATGAGCCGTTGGGGCCTTACGGCGCCAAGTCGATTTCGGAGGTGCCCATCAACGGGCCGGCTCCGGCGATCGCCAACGCCATCTTCCACGCCATCGGAGTGCGGTTTCGCAAACTTCCGATCCGGCCCGAAGACGTGCTGCGCGCGTTGCGCGAGAAGGAGACTGTTGCCGATGATCAATGCGTGTAGTGGCTGTGGGGCAGATTGTCAATCTGCGGGCCGAGTGGCACTCGGCCCGCGCGGCGATTGCCAATCGCCGCGCAGGATGCCATCCTGCCCCACAAATGGAAAGGTTGTCTTGTGAACGCCTCTGAAATTGCCGCCGCGGCCCAATCTTATGAGGCGGACATCGTTGGTTTTCTGCGCGACCTGATCGCCATCCCCGGCGAAAGCTCGCACGAGGGACCGGTCATTCAACGCATCCGCCAGGAGATGGAGAAGGCCGGCTTCGATGAAATCCGGATCGACCCGATGGGCAACATCCTCGGCCGAATCGGGTCTGGGAAAACCGTCATCATGATGGATGCTCATACCGACACGGTGGGAGTTGGCGACCCGAAGGAATGGGCCTGGGACCCTTACAAAGGTAAGGTCGAGGACGGCTACGTCTATGGCCGCGGCGCTTGCGACCAGCGCGCCGGCATGGCCAGCATGGTGTATGCGGCCCGGATCATCAAGGATCTCGGCCTGCTGGGCGACTACACGCTGTGGGTGGTCGGCTCGGTGCAGGAAGAGGACTGCGACGGCCTGCCGTGGCTCTACATCCTCAAGGAAGACGGCATCCGCGCGGATTGCGTGGTGATCACCGAGCCCAGCAGTCTGCGTATTTACCGCGGGCACCGCGGGCGCATGGAGATCGAAGTGCATTTGCGCGGCCGCTCGTGCCACGCCAGCGCCCCGGAGCGCGGCGATAACCCCATCTACAAGATGAGCCGCCTGGTCGAAGAGGTGGAGAAGCTCAACACGCGCCTGCGCGACGATCCGTTTCTGGGGAAGGGAACGATTGCGGTGACCGAGATTCGCTCGCTTTCGCCCTCGTTGTGCGCGGTGCCCGGCGCTTGCTCGATACATTTGGATCGCCGCCTGACGGCCGGCGAAACCAAGGAAAGCGCGGTGGCCGAGGTGAAGGCGCTGCCCGGCGCGGAAGACGCCGAGGTGGAGATCCTGAACTACGACACGCCCAGCTACACCGGCCTGCGCTACCCGATGGAGAAATACTATCCCACCTGGGTGCTGGACGAAGCGCATCCGCTGGCGCGGGCGGCCATCGCCACGTATGAGACGCTGTGGCGGAAAGCGCCCATCGTGGACAAGTGGACGTTCAGCACCAATGGCGTGGCTTCCATGGGGCTGATGGGCGTGCCGACCATCGGTTTCGGTCCCGGCGAAGAGGACGTGGCGCACAGTGTGGCGGAGCGCGTGCCCATCCGAGACCTGGTGGAGGCGGCCGAGTTCTACTCGGCGTTTCCGCTGATCTTCTCGGGGCGGCATGGCTGAGCTGGTTCCGCTTCCGCTGCCCCTGCTGCTGCGGCGCGCATTTCTCGAGTACCAGCGGGAAGGCAAGATCTTCGACCTCCCTAAGGACAAGTTCTTCCGCGGCATCCCGGGCATCGATTTCTCCGTCGATTTTCACGGGCATCGCGCCGCGACTCCGCTGGGGCCGGCCGCCGGCCCGCATGGCCAACTGGCGCAGAACATCGTGCTCTCGTGGCTGGGCGGCTCGCGCATCATCGAATTGAAAACCGTCCAGATTCTGGACGAGCTCAAAATTCCGCGTCCGTGCATAGACATCGCCAACGTCGGGTACAACGTGGAATGGTCGCAGGAACTCAAGCTCGAGCAATCGCTGCGGGAGTACGTGAGCGCAGTGATGCTGATCGAGATCTTGAAGGTATCCAAGCTGTTGGGCGAAGATTTTTCACCTGGCGAAACCGTCTTCGATATGAGCGTCGGGTACAACCTGGAGGGGATACGCTCGCCGCGCGTGCGCTCGTGGATCGAATCGATGAAGGACGCCAGCGCGGTGATCGACGAGCTGCGCGTGGGGCTGAACGGCTACGGGGATCTGCCGTTTCCCGCGCGCATCAGCGACACCATCAGCCTTTCGACGTTCCACGGCTGCCCGGCGGCTGAAATCGAGGGAATTGTCACCTTCTTGCTAACGGAATTGGGCTGCAACGTCTGCATCAAGATGAACCCCACCCTGCTGGGCGCGGGCGAGGTGGAATACCTGCTTCACGATGTGCTGGGCTATCGCGAGATCCAGCTTAGCCCCGAGGCTTTTGCGAAGGACCTGCAATTCGACGAAGCGCTGGACCTGGTGCCGAGGCTGCAGCAGGTGGCGCAAGCTCATGGGAAGAGCCTGGCGGTGAAGTTCAGCAACACGCTGGTGGTGAAGAACCACAAGTCGTTCTTCAGCGACGAGCAAATGTACATGTCCGGACCGCCGCTGCACGTGATCGCCATGAACCTGGTGAAGAAGTTTCGGGAACGCATGAAGACCAGCATCCCGATTTCTTTCTCGGGGGGCCTGGATGCGAACAATATCGCCATTGCGGTGGCCATGAACATGGTCCCGGTGACTACGTGCACGGACCTGCTCCGGCCGGGCGGCTACGGGCGGCTGATTCGATACCTGGAGAACCTGGGCGCGAAAATGCGCGAAGTGGGCGCGAGGACGATCTCCGACTACGTGAAGCACTACGCGGGCCAGGAGGCGGCGCTGGTGGCCGAGACCACGGCCAACCCGCGTTATCGCTGGGAGCGCAACAAGGGTGTGCCGCGCAAGATCGGCTCAAAGCTCTGGCTCTACGACTGCATCAACTGCGATAAGTGCGTTCCGGTGTGTCCGAACGACGCCAACTTCGTGTACGAAGCGCCGGCGGCGGCCACGGCGTACGATAATTTCGAGCTGCTGGCTGGGGGTGGCGTCAGGCGCGTGCCGGGCGGTGTGCTCGAGTTGACCAAGGGGCGCCAGTTCGCTAACTATGCGGACGCGTGCAACGATTGCGGCAACTGCGATGTGTTTTGCCCGGAAGACGGCGGGCCGTACGTGGAGAAGCCCCGGTTCTTCGGAAGCATCGAGACGTATCGGAAGTATGCGGGGGGGAATGGGTTTTATATCGATTGGCAGGCCGAGTACAACTCGGCCGCAGGCTGCAAGCCTGCCCCACAAGGACAAGGACAAGCCATCTACGGCACAGTCGAGGGAGAGTCCTACATTCTCACGCTGGAGCCGACGGCGGACCGCGCGCGGTTCGAGGCGCGGGGTGCCGTGGTCGAGATTCGTCTGAGCGACAACCAGGCGCTGAGCTGGAAACCGAAGGCCGGCGCCGCGCCATCGGGGGTTGTCGACATGCTTCCTTATCTCAAGCTCAAGTTGCTGGCCGAATCGGTTGGCGATCCGCGGCGCGTGCACTTTGCCAACGTCGCGGGACTTCAGGAGGTCATCCGTGAAGGCGCTCTTTAAGGGCAGGGATTGGATCACGACGCAGGAATGGAGCGACGCCGAGCTCGACGTCATGCTGGAGGTCTCGTCGGACCTCAAGCGGAAATTCAAGGGACATATTCCCCACCGCTACCTTCCCGACCAGACCATCTTCCTGATGTTCTTCGACAAGTCCACGCGCACGCGGAACTCGTTCGAGGCGGGGATGACGCAGCTCGGCGGGCACGCGCACTTTCTCACCGCCGACGTGATGCAGGTGTCGCACGGCGAGAGCCCCAAGGACACCGGCATCATTCTCTCGAGTTACGGGCACGCGATCGCCATCCGGCACGACCTCATCCCCGGCGAAGGCAACGCCTACATGCGGGAGGTGGCAAAATGGGCGAGCGTGCCGGTGATCAACATGCAGTGCGACGTGGACCATCCCTGCCAGACGCTGGCGGACCTGATGACCATCCGCGAGCAACGCGGCCAGGACCTCCGCGGGCTCAAGATCGCCGTGAGCTGGGCCTACGCGCCCAGCTACGCCAAGCCGCTTTCGGTGCCGCAGGGGCTCATCATGCTGATGCCGCGTTTCGGCATGGACGTGGTGCTGGCGCATCCGCCGGAATATGGGCTGATGCCCGAGACCGTCGAGGCGGCCCGCGAGAATGCCCGGCGCGGCGGCGGCAAGTTTACCATGGTGGACAGCATGGATGAGGCTTTCCGCGACGCCGACGTGGT
The DNA here is from genome assembly GCA_049516835.1 of Bryobacteraceae bacterium. GTDB lineage: Bacteria > Acidobacteriota > Terriglobia > Bryobacterales > Bryobacteraceae > Fen-178. The sequence goes on from JBEKSR010000020.1 coordinate 40,261, forward strand.
CATCCCCAAGAGCTGGGGCTGCCTGGACACCATGGGCGCGAAGCCCGAGGAATCGCTGCGCGTGGCGAGGCAGTACACCGGCTGGATCTGCGACGCCGAACGGATGAAGCTGGCCAGGCCGGACGTTCTCTACATGCACCCGCTGCCGGCCGACCGCGGCAACGAAGTGACCGATGAAGTGATCGACGGGCCGAACTCGGTGGTGTACCCCGAGGCGGAAAACCGCCTGCATACGGCCAAGGCGATCATGGCTCTCACCATGGCCGATCGGGAAATCGAATACGAGGGGTAGCGGCATGCCTGAGACTCTGGTAATCGCGTTGGGCGGCAACGCCATCACACGGCCCGGCGAGCCCGGCACAATTCCGCAGCAGTTCGCGCACACCGGGGAGACGCTGGAGCATCTTCTGCCGCTGTTCCACAGCGAATCGAACCTGGCGATTGTGCACGGCAACGGCCCGCAGATCGGCAACATCCTGATCCGCGTGGAAGAAGGGGAGCGGAGGGTGCCGCGCCTTCCGCTGGACACCTGCGTCTCCGATTCGCAGGGCGGCATGGGCTACATGATCCAGCGGATTGCCTGCGAATTGTTCCGCCGGGAAGGCATTGGCCGCAGCGCCGCCACCGTCATCACGCAGGTGCTGGTGGACGAGAACGACCCCGAAATGACCCATCCGACCAAGCCCATCGGGTCGTTCTATACCCAGGACGAAGTCACACACGTTCGGGAGGAGAAACCGCACTGGATCATCCGGGAAATCGAGCCGGGCCAGTTCCGGCGCGTGGTGGCCTCACCGCGGCCGATTCGCATCCTCGAAGAGCAGGCCATCGCCAGGCTGGTGGAGGCGGGCGTGGTCACCATCGCCTGCGGCGGCGGAGGAATTCCGGTGGCCTGGGAAGGCGATCGACTGGTAGGGGTGGAAGGAGTCATCGACAAGGATTTCGCCTCCAGCCTGCTGGCTCGCGATCTCCACGCGCACAAGCTGATCATCGTGACAGACGTGGAGCAGGCGGCCATTCGCTTCGGGCGCCCCGACCAGCAGTGGCTGGGCGTCATCACGCTGGAGCAGGCGCGCGCGTACCTGGCCGCCGGCGAATTTCCGGCCGGGTCGATGGGACCCAAGATTGAAGCCGGCATCGACTTTGTCGCGCAAGGCGGCCAGGAGTGCATCATTACTTCAACCGAGCATGTCGCTCGCGCCGTACGGGGCGAGACCGGCACTCACATCGTGGCGTCATGATCATCACCAACGCCCGTATCCTGACCTTCGACTCGGAGAATCGCGTGCTCGATTCCGGCAGCGTCGAGATTCGTCCCGACGGCGCCATCGGCGATGTGAGGAGAGAGCGCGCGCGGGGAAAGAACATCATCGACGCCAAGGGCAAGCTGCTGATGCCCGCGCTGATCAACTGCCACACGCACCTGTACAGCACGCTGGCGCGCGGGATTTCGCTCCCCGGCCGCGCGCCGAAGAATTTTCCCGAGATTTTGCAGAAGCTCTGGTGGCGGCTGGATCGCGCGTTGAACGAAGAGGACGTGTACTACAGCGCGCTGGTGGGCCTCATCGACGCCGCCAAGTGCGGGGTGGGCACGCTGGTGGACCACCATTCCAGCCCGAACGCCTGCGCGGGAAGCCTGGACCGCATCGAGCAAGCGTTTCGGGAAGTGGGCCTGCGCGGAGTACTGTGCTACGAGACTTCGGACCGCAACGGCCCCATGCAGGCGTTGGAGGGCATCCGAGAGAACATCCGCTTCATCGATCGTGCCCGCGGCGATGGCTTGGTGGCGGCCACCTTCGGCTTGCACGCTTCCTTCACGCTCACCGATGAGACGCTTCGCCGCGCGGTGGAAGTGAACCAATCGCTGCGCGCGGGCTTCCACATCCACGTGGCGGAGGACGGCTGCGACGCCGGAGCGGTGAAACGTCTCGGCGGCCTTGGAGTTCTGGACGAGCAGTGCCTGGCCGCCCATTGCGTGCACGTCGGCGCGACGGACATGTCAACTCTTGCGCGGCGCCGCGTCAACGTGGTTCACAACCCGCAATCCAACTGCAATAACGCGGTGGGCGCCGCCAACCTGCTCGAACTCTTCCGGCGCGGAGTGCTGGTGGGGCTGGGTTCCGACGGCTATTCCCCACGCATGTTCGACGAGTTCAAGACCGCGTTTCACGTGCAGAAATTGCTGGCGGGCGACCCGCGCGTGGCGTACGGGGAAGCTTACGCCGCGGCGTTTCTGAACAACCGCACGATCGTCAAGAAACTTTGGGGCATGGAGATTGGCCGCATTGAGAAAGGCGCGCAGGCCGACCTGATTCTGGTGGACTACTACCCGCCGACGCCGCTCGATAGCGGCAATCTGTTTGGCCACATTTTGTTCGGCATTGCCAACGCGCCGGTGGATTCCCTGATTGTCAACGGCCGTTACGTGCTGCGCGACAAGCAGTGCGTCACCGTGGACGAACGCCGCGTGGCGGAAACGGCGGCGGGGCGCGCGCGAGCCTTGTGGGAGAGGTTTTAAGAAGGACTATGACAAACACCGTACCTGGGCCGACGTATGAAGAGATGCTGCATCCGGAGTTGCTGCCGGCGGCGGTTCGCACCCAGGCGCTGTTCAACATCACGTGGCGCGGGCCCGATAACCGCATCCGCCACATCGTGCTTCCCAGGGAACTGACGGGCGTCGAGGCCAATATCGTGGTCCTCACGGGACGGTATTTCCCTTCGGGCAGCCACAAGGTCGGGCCGGCCTACGCCACCCTCATGGAAGGCGAACTGGCCGGCGAGATCCAGCCTGGCGAGAACACGATCATTGGGCCGTCCACGGGTAACTTCGGCATCGGCGTGGCATACATCTCCCATCTCAAGGGCTACCCGGCAATCGTCATCATGCCGGAGCAGATGAGCGAGGAACGGTACCAGCGCATCCGGCAATACGGCGGGCAATTGGACCTGACGCCCGGATCGGAGAGCGACGTCATCCTGGTCTTGGAGCGCACCCAGCATTATAAGAAAGACCCCAGGAACAAGATCCTGGCCCAGTTCGAGCTGCTTCCCAACTATCGGTTCCACCGTTACGTGACGGGGCGCAGCGCCCTGGAAGCGGCCGCGCAATATGGGAACGGGAGGGTTGCGGCGTTCGTTTCGGCGCCGGGCTCGGCCGGCACATTGGCCGCCGGCGACGAAATCAAGGCCCGCTATCCGGAATGCGCGATCTGCGCGCTGGAGCCCAAGGAATGCTCGACGCTGTTCAACAACGGACGCGGCACGCACCGCATCGAAGGCATCGGCGACAAGATGGTGACGCTCATCCACAACGTGCTCACCACCGACTACGTGGCCCTGATCCACGATGACGATTGCGTGATGGGCCTGGAGCTTCTGGAACGCCGCCGGAGCCTGGTGGAGCGGCTGCTGGGCCGGCCGCGGGGATACCTGGATGCGCTCGAAGGCGTGTTCGGCATCTCGGGCATCTGCAACGTCCTCGGCGCGATTCGCCTGGCGCGATATCTGGGCCTCGGCCCGGAAGACAACGTGGTGACCATCGCCACCGACGGCATGGACCGCTACCCCTCGGTGTTGGCGAATCTCGAAAAGCGCCGCGGTCCGCTCGATGACGCCCGGCTCAGCGCCAGCTTCGAGGAGATTTTCCGCGGCGGCGACGCGCGAGAGATTCTGGACCTACGCCCACCGGAACAGAAGGAACGGCTGTTCGGCTACAAGGAGCAGGTCTGGACCGGTTTCGGCTACACCCGCGCCTATCTGGAGAGCATGAAGTCGCAGTCTTTCTGGGACGGGGAGTTCAGTAAGATCGGCGCGATTGACGAGGCGCTTCTAGCGATGCGTCATACTATTGATCGGAAGGAGAAGACATCGTGAGTCAGACTGTAACCTATGTCATCGATCCCAGCCACTCGACGGCGGGGTTTAAGGTTCGCCACTTGATGGTGTCGAATGTGCGCGGCGAGTTTTCCGACGTGGCCGGCACGGTGGTATTCGATGCGGAGGATTCGGCGAATTCCAAAGTGGAGGCGGCCATCGACGCTACCACCATTCAGACGCGCGATAACCAGCGGGACCAGCACCTCAAGAGCGCGGATTTCTTCGACGTGGAGAAGTTTCCCAAGATCACCTTCATTTCGAAAAAGGTGGCGCCGGTGGGAGAGGGCGAATGGAGGGTGGTTGGCGATCTGAGCATCCACGGCGTTACCAAAGAAGTGGTCCTCGACGTCGAAGGCCCTACGCCGGAAGTGAAAGATCCGTGGGGCAACATCAAGATTGGCGCGACGGCAACCACCAAGGTGAATCGCAAGGATTTCGGGCTGGGTTGGAACGTGGCGCTGGAAGCCGGCGGCGTCCTGGTGGGCGACGAAGTGGCCATCCAGCTTGAACTCGAGATGACCAGACAAGGGTAGCATGCTGGTCCGGGACATCGACACGCCCGCTCTGGTGGTAGACCTGGACATTCTCGACCGAAACCTCCATCGCGTGGCCGGGTATGCCAGGCAGCACGGGTTGAGGCTCCGCCCGCATACCAAGACGCACAAGTCCATCCGGCTGGCAAAGCGGCAACTGGAGTCGGGCGCCGTGGGGCTGACGGTCGCCAAGGTCTCGGAAGCCGAGGTCATGCTGGGCGCGGAGCCGGCGGACCTGCTGGTAGCCTACCCCATCGTCGGCCGCGCCAAGCTCGAGCGCCTGATGGAGGTGGCGCGGCGGACCCGCGTCACCGTGGCGCTGGACAGCGTCTTCGCCGCGCGCCAGCTTTCCGAGGGCGCGCGCGCCGCGCAGCTTGAGATTGGCGTGCTGGCCGAGGTGGATGTGGGACTGGGCCGCGTGGGCGTGGCTCCCGGCGAAGCGCTGCTCCAACTGGCCCAGTCCATTGCGAAGCTTCCCTGGCTGCGCTTCGAGGGCATCGCTTTCTACCCTGGGCACATCAAAGACATGGACGAATCCGGTGAGCGGGCCTTGGCGCAGTTAACGGAGCTGCTGCGCTCGATTCTCTCCGATTTCCGGCGGGTTGGAATCGGGGTGGGGATCGTGAGCGGCGGCTCGACTCCCACGCTGTTCCATTCGCATGAACTGGAGGGCTTGACGGAGATCCGTCCGGGCACCTACGTCTTCAACGACATCAATACGGTCCGCAGCGGCGCCTGCGCGATGGAAGATTGCGCCGCCAGCATCCTGGCGACAGTGGTCTCGACCGCGCGCCCCGGACAGATGATCATCGATGGCGGCTCGAAGACCTTTTCGTCGGACCGGCTGGTGAATTCGCCCGAACCGAGTTTCGGCCACGTGGTGGAAGCCCCCGGCGCAAAGCTCCACAAGATGAACGAAGAGCACGGCTATATCGACCTCACTCGCGCCGAGCGCGAGTTCTCCGTCGGCGACCGCATCCACGTTATCCCCAATCACATCTGCGTCGCTGTGAACCTGCACGAGCAGGTCCATGGGATTCGCGGGGAGATGGTGGAGGAGATGTGGAAAGTGGACGCCCGAGGCAAGCTCCAGTAGAGATTTTCAAGGAGAATTGGCTTATGTGCGCAAACGCAAGCGTTTGGGGTTTCTCGGGAGCTTGTTCCTGGCCGCCGGCATTGCCGAAGGCGACGGCGGCGCGCACCTGAAAACCTACCATCCGAATCCGCCAAGCCCGTGCGTGTCCGGATGAGAGACAAGATTCACGACAAGCTGACCGGGAAAGTAGCTCGCGCCTGGTGGCACGATCCGCGGAAAGGTGCTTCGACGCTGATCGGAGATTTCCCGAAGACAGAACCGGGTGACCGGCCGGCGGACGTCCGCCGTCTGGATATCACACGGGAGTTCACTCCGCCATCCAGCGGTCCAGGGAACGACTGGGTGCTGGTGGTGGACGACGCTTCGAAAAACTACCCTGCGCCGGGGAAGATGGCGCAGTAGGCCTTCTTCGGCGTCACGAGAACGATGTTGGGTTTCGGCGGCGCCTTCATGCCGTAGCCGAGGAAGAAGCTGGTCCACGGCGGCTGGTTATAGCCCACGTTCTGCAAGGCGATCGACTCGCGATACTGGGGGTCGTGCATGAGCGTGTAGATGCGATGCTCCGTCGGGATGACGGTCGTATAGATTCGCAATTCCTTATTGTCGGCGGTTCGCTCGATCAGTTCCTCGCGCCAGTCGCCCAGGATGTCGGCACTCAGCACCGGTGTGGCCTTGGCGCCGTTGTTGGACACGCATCCTTCGGCAGTGAAAATCGTGTCCATGGCGCCCTTTTCCCAGTTCCACTCGGTGATGACGTTGCCTGGGTGACGGTTATTGCCGTTGAGGAGCTCGCGGAGCAGGTCGCCGTCCCAATGATCTTGCCGGCGGCGGCGTCATGTAGTTCCACGCTGTCCAGAATTTCCGGCTGTTAGCGAGGGTTCATCAGGCGGCCGATGAAGAGGACGACTCCGGTGCGCGTGTCGCGGATCAGGAACATGAACGGGTGATCGGCGCGGAAGACAACGGCCTGTTCGGGCGCGCGCATGGCGGTGGTCTGCATGGTGATGCCGGTCGCGGCGGCGGCCTCGGTTCCCTGCTCTGAAACATCGACGAAAGCCTTGTGGACGACCTCGGAGATCGCGAGGCTGCGTTTCAGGTCGATGCCTGAGAAGTCGGCTTTGTCGGTGAAGGCAACAGGCATGCCCATGGTCGAGAGCGCCTTGCGGAGAGAGAACTGCGATTCGGCGCGGAACTTCGGCAGGCTCACCTGCACCTTCCGAGTGGTAAGGTGGCCGAGCCAGCCGGTCAAGTTTCCAGGCGTCAGCGATTTCTCGAGGCTGGGAAGGCCGGTGAGGGTCGTCGGGAGCAGGACGTCGAAGGCGATTCCGCTGCCGGCGTAGCGCATTTCCAGGATCTGGGCGGACGGCGTTTCGGTGTAACCGAAGTCCGAGGTCTGGTTCATGAAGTTGGCCGGGGTGGTGGCGTCGGCCGGCAGGGTGAAAGGCGCGGGCTGGGTGCGCGAGGCGACAAACGGGTCCTGCCACCTGCCGTAGAAGTAAATAGAGCTGGTGAGGACCAGGCGGGTCTGGGCATCGAGTGAGCCGGCCGGGAGCAGGTCCTTGATCTTTTCTTTGGTGTGCTCTTCGGTCCAGCGGTTGATCTGGGATCTCGCGGCCTCGGGATTCGCGATGAAATCGAGGAGCGTGAGTGGGGCGTGGTAGTCGTTGGTGAGCGTGTTCTCGAAGGCCGGCTGGATGGCGAATCCTCTTTGCACCCAGAGTCCGTTCGCGGCGTGTAGTTCGTTGCCTCCGGTGTTGCCGGCCTTGGCGAGGTCGGCGAGCAGTGCTCCGAGGGCGGAATCGTAGGTGGAGTCGTAATGGAGGTGCAGGACGAATTGGATTTCCTCGGCGGTCTGGCCGCGGGCGCCGGCAAGGGCCATGGAGAGCGCAGTCGAAATGTTGAAGGGGGAGAGGATCAGGTTCGCGTCGCCTCCCATAAGTTGTTTGTAGGAGGCGGTGGTGAAGGCGTTCATCGCGGGCGTTATGCGGGAGTCGGCGGCCGGCAGCGCGGCGGCGAGCAGGAGCGGCAGAACAAAACGTTTCATGGGGGCCTCACATCCATAATGTCGCGATCGTGATGATTCTTTCAAGGACGGCGGAGCATGGGCGACAGGCAATGCTCTCGGCGCGCACGAGGCGACAGCGCCGGCTGGCAGGCGAAAGCGCCCAATGCCACTTAAATAATTTCTGGCCAAAACATAAATCCTGATTTATGTTTCAGTTGTATGGACCAGACATGCGAAGACGCTTTTGCGCTATTCCGGCGGTGTATATCGAGTGGCGTAGTGGACTATTTGCAGAAGCAGGCACAGATCATGATCAGGCGGAGCATCTACACTGCGCAGGTAGTGATCTGGCTGATGATCCTGCAGCGACTGCAACCGAGGGGGACGTTGGCAACTGGTGTCGAGGCACTGCTGACGGGCGCGGCCGATGGCTTGCTGAGCGGATGTGAACGCGCTCGGCAAAA
>JBEKSR010000021.1:0-46124 GCA_049516835.1 Bryobacteraceae bacterium
GCGACGGGCTTGAAAACACCACTGCGCTATCGGCCTTGACTGCCGCCACAACGGGTGCGCCCAGCGTATCACCTTGTTTCTTCCCCCGCCAGACTGGGGCCCCCAGTCACCTGCTCTGCGGTGAGATCATGGAATCATGAGCTACGCCTTCTATCCCAACCTGGAAGCCGAAGTGCAAATCCCGGAAAACGGCATCCTCAGCCGCACCCTTTACAACGACGATCATCTGAAGGTCGTGATCTTCGGTTTCGCGCCCGGGCAGGAGCTTTCGGCGCATACATCTCCCATGGCCGCGTCGCTGTACTTCGTTCGCGGCGAGGCCCAACTGACGCTCGGAGAAGACGTCCGCGAGGCCGGCGCGGGGTGTTTCGTACACATGCCGCCCAAGCTTCAGCACGGAATCGCCGCGCGCACGCCGGTGGTCTTGCTGTTAACGATGCACAAACAGGCGCTGGATTGATCAGGCGCTGAGGGCCGCCATCCGGCGTACCCTGGCCTCGACGAATAGGTAGATGCCAAACAGCGGCATGGAATCGCCCTTGCCCCAGCGATTCACCTGCCATTTCGCCTGCAGGTACTTCACATCCGGATGCTGCGAGAGGTCGATCGCCAGTTGGTATGTGCCGCAGTAGAACTTCTGTGGAAACGACACCAGCGGCCTGGCGCCCCAATCCGAGCCGTCCGCCGAGCCCCAGACGGAGAGGTCGAGGCTCTCTTGTTCGATGATCCGCGTGATGCCGAGGGTGAGGATCAGCGCTTCACCCCGCTGATTGCCAAGGCTGATTTCCGGCCCGGCTCCGGCTTCGCGAACCGTCGTTTCCGGGAGTAAGAACTCTGGAAACATAGGCGCCTTCCGGCCCGGCATGGACCACTTTCATAAAATGGCGCCGGGCTGATTCCAGAATCTCATATTTTTTGCGGAGACGAAAGCGCGCCTGCGGGATTCCGCGGTTTCCGGGTGGGCCCGCCGGAAGATCGCCGCCGAACGGGCCCGAGGTCAGTAGAAAGGAACGTTAATTGAAACGTAGCGCCCCCCTTCGGCCGCGAACAAGTTGACCTTGGATAGCAGCCGGATGTTATCGCCCCACTACGCCGTTCTGCATTTTGCGGGCGATCAGGAAGGCCAGCTCGAGCGATTGCTCATAGTTGAGACGCGGGTCCACCTCGGAGTCGTAGGCCCGCGTCAGGTCGTGTTCGCTCAGGCCGCGCGCGCCGCCGATGCATTCGGTGACGTTCTCGCCGGTCATTTCGAGGTGGACGCCGCCCAAGGCCTGGCCCATCGCCCGGTGAATGTCGAAAGCCTGCTCGACTTCCGAACGGATGTCCTCGAAGCGGCGCGTCTTCATGCCGCCGGCCGTCAACTGCGTGTTGCCGTGCATGGCGTCGCAGATCCACACCACCTGGCCGGCTTCGGCGCGCACGTTCTCGATCAGCCTGGGCAGCTCCTCGGCGATCCGGCGCGCGCCGAAGCGATGGATCAGCGACAGCCGCCCCGGGGTCCGCCGCGGATCCAGGATCTCGAGCCACCGCGCCACTTGATCGCGGGCCACCGGAGCGCCCACTTTTACGCCCACGGGGTTTTCGATGCCGCGCAGGTATTCGATGTGCGCGCCATCCGGATGGCTGGTGCGGAGGCCCGCCCACGGGTAGTGCGTCGAGAGATTGAACCAGCCGGGGCGGCGCGGCACGCGGCGGGTCTGGGCCGACTCGTAGCCCAGGTGCAGCGCCTCGTGCGCGGTGAAGAAGTCGATGCGGTCCGATTCGCCCGCCCGCACGCCCAGCACATTCTCCATGAAGCGCAACGCATCGCTGATGGTGGCCGCCATACGGTGATACTCTTCGGCCAGCGGCGAGTGTCGCACCCAATCCAGGTCGAAGTACTCGGGATGGTGCAGGTCGGCGAACCCGCCCTTGACCAGCGCGCGAATGAAATTCAGCGTCAGGGCGGCGCGCTCATAGCCGCGCAACAGGAGCTGCGGATCGGGCGTGCGCGCCTCGGGCGTGAACTCGGCGCGGTTGACGATGTCGCCCCGGTAGGAGGGAAGCCGCACGCCGCCGCGCGTCTCATAGTCCTCGGAGCGCGGCTTGGCATATTGGCCGGCGAACCGGCCGATGCGCGTCACCGGCCTTTTGGCGCCCACCACCAGCACCAGGCTCATCTGCAAGAGGACCTTCAGCGCGTTGGTGATGCGCGGGGAAGCGCAGTCCTCGAAACGCTCGGCGCAATCGCCGCCTTGGAGGACGAAGCGGCGCCCAGCGGCGGCTTCCGCCAGTTGCTCCCGCAGATCGAGGATCTCCCAGCTCGTCACCAGGGGCGGCAGCCGCCGCAGTTCGGCCAGCGTCCGCTCGAGTGCGGCGGCGTCGGGGTACTCCGGCTGTTGCAGGATGGGGCGCCTGCGCCAGGAATCCGGCGTCCATTCCGAACGTTCCGATGTGCCGCCAGTAACCATGAATTCTCAAGTTAGCATAGCGCCCGAGCATCGCCGGGTGTATGATCTTCTCGGGAGCCTGGGGGGAACGGATATGTTACATGCAGACAGCGCCAAAGTCGATTGGGATCCGGACAAGAAGCAGTGGCACGTCCGAGTCCAGACAGGGGAGGAAGTCATCAAACGGCGGCTTCCCAAGACTCCGCGTGATGCCGGAGAAGAAGTTCTGCGATCTCTGGCGGTGGAAACGGCCCGCGCCGATGGCTACGACGTGGACCCAGCCAGCGTGGCCGTCGCGCGCTGATTTCTCCTGGTTTGATATCATTTCCGAAAGGAGTGTAAACCCATGCCTATCGCCGACACGTTCATTATGGAACTCGAACGGGAAGCCCAGACCACGCGCAGGGTGCTGGAGCGCGTTCCCGACGACAAGCTCACCTGGAAGCCGCACGCCAAGTCCATGAGCCTGAGACAACTCGCCCAGCACGTCGCCACCATACCCGGAAATATCTCCGGAATGGCAAGGCTTGACAGCTTTGACGTGGAGAAATTCGCCGAGCCGCCAGCACTAGAAAGCACGGCCGCCATCGTCGCCACCTTCGATGCAAGCGTAACCCAGGCGAAGACCGATCTGGCCGCCACCGACGACGCCGCCATGATGAAGAACTGGTCGTTTCATATGGGTGGCCACCCCATCATGACCGTTCCTCGCATCGGCGTGTACCGCTCGATGCTGCTCAACCATCTCTACCACCACCGCGGCCAGCTCACCGTCTACCTGCGCCTGCTGGATGTGCCCGTGCCGTCCATCTACGGCCCCAGCGCCGACGAAAACCCCTTCGCTTGAGCGCCTCATGAAAAACAGGCGGGCGGTTCTCCATTCCGTCCTGTGTTTGGCGATTGCATGCTTCCCGGCGTCCGCCCAGGTCAAAGCCGCGCCGCCGGGACAGCGGGAATTGCGGGTGCTGTTCATTGGCAACAGCTACACCTGGTTCAACAATCTGCCCCACCTTGTGACTGCCTTGGCTGAGTCGGCGCACCAGGCGCGACCGTTGCGCACAGCCATGCTCGCCGGACCGGGGTTCACTTTGCGGAACCACTGGGACGCTGGAGCGGCCGTCTCCGCGATTCAGGGAAGCTCTTGGGATTACGTTGTCTTGCAGGAGCAAAGCATGTTGGGATCTGCGGCGCCGGCCGTCAACGGCGTGCCGCGACTCGATCCGCGACTGTTCCACGATTATGCCCGGCGGTTCGACGCCGCGATCAAGCAAGTGGGCGCAAAGACAGTTTTCTTTCTGACTTGGGCCCGCCAGGATTTTCCCGAGCTGCAGAGCGTGCTCAACAAGGCGTACTTGAGCATCGCGAAAGAGCTGGGCGATCGAGTGGCTCCCGTAGGACCAGCCTGGAAAGAGGCTATTGATGCGCGGCCCCGGCTCGATCTTCATCAGCGCGACCGGTCGCACCCCACTCCCGCCGGCTCGTATCTGGCCGCCTGCGTTTTTTATGCCACGCTGTACGGGGAGAGTCCGGAAGGGCTGACCGCTCAGATAGAAGCCGATGCCAGTGGAATTACGGACTTCCGCTTGCTCGAGGCGCCGCTCGGAGGGCCGTTTCCGTTGCGCGGCGTCGATCTGAGCCAGTCCGACGCCCGTCTGCTGCAACGGATTGCCTGGCGTGTGGTGAAGAAGGCGTCCGCGCGATAGTGTACTTTAGGACTTATGCACTATCGAACGCTGGGCCGGACCGGCTGGAAGGTTTCCGAGATCAGTTTTGGCGCTTGGGCCATTGGCAGCGCCTGGGGCAGCGTGGACGACGCCGAGTCTCTGGCTGCGCTCGAGAAGGCCATCGATTGCGGCGTGAACTTCATCGACACCGCCGACGTCTACGGCATGGGCCGCAGCGAGCGCCTGATCGCGCAGCTCAAGCGCGAGCGGAAGGAAGAGATCGTCGTCGCCACCAAAGCGGGCCGCCGCCTTTCGGCGCAAACCACTGAGGGTTACAACGAGAAGAACCTGACCGCGTTCATCGAAGACAGTCTCCGGAATCTGGGGACCGGCTGCCTGGACCTGTTGCAGTTGCATTGCCCGCCCACCGACGCGTACTACCGGCCAGAGTTATTCTGCCTGCTCGACCGCCTGGTGGAGGCGGGCAAGATCCGTTACTACGGCGTGAGCGTGGAGCGCGTCGAGGAAGCTCTGAAAGCCATCGAGTTTCCCAATGTCCAGACGGTGCAGATCATTTTCAACTGTTTCCGCCACCGGCCCGCGGACCTGTTCTTCGAGCAAGCCAGGAAGAAGCAGGTTGGAATTCTGGCGCGGGTCCCGCTGGCGAGCGGCATGCTCACCGGCAAACTCACTCGGAATTCGCAGTTCGCCGCCGACGATCACCGCAACTTCAACCGCCACGGCGAGGCGTTCGACGTGGGCGAAACCTTCTCGGGGGTGGATTACGAGACCGCGCTGGAAGCCGTCGAAGAGATCCGGCGGTGGCTGCCGCCGGGAGTCAGTATGGCGCAGTTCGCCCTGCGCTGGATTCTGATGTTCGACGCCGTCACGTGCGCCATCCCGGGCGCCAAGCGCCCCCAGCAAGCGGCGGACAACTGCGCGGCATCGGACCTGCCGCCGCTATCCGAGCGAGCCATGGAAGCCATCCGCGGCGTCTACGACGCCAAGATCCGCGCGGGCGTGCACCAGAGGTGGTGAGGGTAACGGCTGACAGCCTATTTCCGCGGTCGGTCGGCTTTTTGCTTGCGGCCCTGGCGTTGCCGCGCTGGGACCTTAGCGGACGCGGCAAGGGCGGCTGCGACCTCCGCTAGCCTAGCGCTGCCCACTGCGCGACGTGCCGACTTGTTTTCCTTCAGTAAGCGCAGAAGCTCCGCGTCCGTCCAGGGAGATCGGAGATAGTACGCTGCTACGAGAGTAGCGGCTTCGGCCACATCGAACTCCGGCTGTTTAAGAGTTTTCCGGGCCATGGAGACGAAGGATTCCGCTTCTCTGCTCACACCGCGCAATGGTTGGGAGTCTCGCGGTAGAAGGGGAAGCTCTTTGAACGCCCATGCCGCCATCCTTTGTATCGGAACGGCTGTGCTCCCCTGCCAAAGACTGAAAAGCCGAACAAGCACGTCCGGTGTAGAGGGCCAGAGGTTCAACCTAGCAATCCACACCAACGCCCAGCAAGCAGCGAAGTGCTCCGGAGGATCCTCCGAAAACAGGAGAGGCAATAGTGCGCCTGCACACTCAGACAGCCAATGGGGGCCTTGGCCGACAGGGTGTCTATTCCTTAGCGCGAAAGCTACCCTCATTGTTCCGAGCGCTCCCTGGCAGCGCTGGCGTCGATCTCCGTTCAATAGAAGCCGATGGAGCTCCTCCCTTGCCGGCTGAAAGTCGGGGGCATCGTCCGCAACCAGCGTGTGGTAAACGGAAGCAGCTAGCGCCTGTCCTGGGCCCGCGAGATCGGGTGCCCCTGCCATAAATGCCTTGAGTGCTTCCTCGCGCATCATGGTGCAGTATTTGCCGCGCACAAGGTGCGCTGTGAACCGTTGAGATCCTAGGCTCACACCGTCCCAGACTAATGCTCGTACCGCTTGCCGAATCGTCTCGGGTGTGGCCTGTACCTCGTCGGCGAGGCAGTTCCCTAGAGCATTGTAAATCGGGGTATCTCTGACAAGCCAGCCTGACCGTCGACGCTGAACGTTGTCCTCCAACTGCGCCAGACTAACTACCCGTTCTGCGAGTTTGGCTATCAGGGCATCGGCTTTCCTACCAGCTAGGACCGCTCCAAGCGGAATGACCTCCCGCCATTGCTCATCTTCAAAATGGGGTTCCAGCAGCGAGACAATGGTGTCGGTTTCCTTCCGGTTGGGATACCAGCCTTCCACGATGCCCTTCGCCGCCAGATACTCCTGAAAAGTCAAGTGGCGGAACTCATAGAATTCCGTCAACGTCCCGTCAACGACGTCATGCCCGCTCATCATGAGGAGGCTGCTGCGCAACTCAACCCGGGAGACAAACTCCGCGGCAGGAATGCGTGCAAAGCTGAGCTCGGCAGACAGTTCCTCGCGCGCTTTTCTGAGGAGCCGCAAGAGATCGGGCCGGCTGATCTTCTGGGTACTCCGCTGCATCATGTCGCAGGCCACGTAGCAAAGCTGCGGCAAGGCCTCGTCCTGATCGATGGGATCGTACCCCTCGACGTTCCAGGTCATGAGCAAGACCTCTACCGCCTTGCCGTACAGGACAGTGCGCCGGGTTGGAAGCTGGCCAACCCAGCGTTTCACCAGCAACAACGTCGTGAGCATCAGCGGATTGACGGCCAGCCGCCGAATGCGGTCGTTCTCAATGATCGCGGAGGCCAGGCGCTCCGCATCAGCTATGATGTCCGGCCGGTCGCCAACGACGTGCCGGTGCCAGGCCACGGTAAGGGAACGGATGTCGTCCGGGGAGAAATCAGCCACGCGCATGCACGTGCATACCGTCGCGAGCAAACCTGCCACGTGGCGGAATCCGGCTTCGCGCGAGGTGGCCACCAGGCTGATGTTCGGATAGATTCCCAAGAACGCACGGAGGTTCCTGACAAAGGCGGTCCGGTCACCCGGGTCGGAGATCTCGTCGAGGCCATCAACCATTAGCAGTACCTCACCATTCCGGAGCGCGGCATCAACAACAGCACGAAATGCGGCGGTGTGCGCGCCCAGGCAGGCGCGCGCGGCGAGCGTGGCGATCAGCGCGGGGAAAGGTGATCGCGCCTAGTTGCGCAGCTCACGGCACCGAAAGAGGAGGGGTAGCCAGTTTCGTGCGGGTAGCCGATCCTCCGCGAGCATTTGACGCTCGGGGTCAGCGTACGCGACCGCCAGCCGTTTGAGCAAGGTAGACTTGCCGCCCCCTGGCGATGCTACGATCGCCAGCCGTGAACATTCACTGAGCACATCACCGACAGGCCGGGTCTTCGCAGCTTCCGGATGGGAATCAGGCTCGGCCTCCACGGCGCCAGGCTCGCTAGCAGGCGGACCGTCTGGACTGCGGGGGAGGACAGCGAGGCGCAGAGGGACAAAGAGGTTTTCGAGTTGCAAGCGCCGGGAACCGACTTCGGCATCTGCTGGAAGACCGTCGAGCAGGATATAGCCACACTCAGCGGCCAGGAACTTGTAGTAATCGGCTATGGCTGCGGACGCCAATTGCTCCGCTGCCGGCGCGACAACCGGTTCCGGATTCAAACACGTGAGCGAATGGAGACTGCCGCCAACGGCCCGGTCCGCTTCCGCGACTTCTCGAGAGAGCATTGAGGAGAGAGGCGTACCGTCTGCATGGACCAAGGCAAAGTGGGTGCGTTGCTTGCCTTCTGTGTAATAGATTGCCCATAGCCATCCGCGAGCATGGGCAAGGAGTTCGGGTTGCGCGTCGAGCCGAAGCCCTCGCCGCCCCGTCCTAAGCTCGCCGGCTTTCTCCGTAGCTTGTTCCAGAGGGACGAGAATTCGTCCTTTGATCAGCTCGGTGATGACACGCTGGCCATCGACCAGGATTATGGCTTCTCGACCGGACTCCGATTCCTGGTCGGCTGCCGTTTCTGTGAACCCGGAAAGCGATACAAAATACGGCGTGATTTCCACTCCGGGGTGCTTGCTCCGCTCCGCGCGCAGCTTGCCGGCAAGAGTGTTCAGATCCTTGCCGCCGGCCGCATCCTTGAGGGCTTTGCACTCCGCTATTGCCAGGCGTTTCTCCAAGCGGTGTTCCGCTTCTATGTCGATCTCTCGTCCGCTACGAGCGATATTCAGGCGAACATCGTCCTAGCCAAGAGATACAAAGAGGTCGCTCATTAGCCGGCCGAAGAGGTCCCCGCGTCGATTTGCGTCTTCCTCGAGAATTCGAATCGACAATAAATCGGACATGCTTATAATGATGTAGCACAAACGAGTCGATCCATAAAGCCGCGGCTCAGGGTGGGCGGTGTGGTTCGAACCCTCGGCCGCTGGAGCCACAATCCAGCGCTCTAGTTCCCAGCCGCGATCAGCCGCTCCGCTGCCTGGAGAAACTCGGCCGCTTGCTGGACTGTGCGGTCCACTTCCTCCGGCGCGATCGCAGCCTCAAACCCATAGTCTCCTTGTAGCCGGCGGTCAAACGCGTCCAGCAGCCAACGATGGAACTTCGGGTCCAGACGCCCGGATTTCGCAAACTGCTCGCCAAACAGGCTGTGGACGCCGCTGTGACTGCGGGAGCGCTGCCCTGCCTCATAGAGCAGGGCCTCAGCCGCATAGAACATGGCGTAGTATGCTCTTCCGGCTGCAAACTCGGTTTCACCGTTGTCCACAAGCAGGCTCGGAACACGGATGGCGCGAGCAGCCTTGTCCAACAGCTTGCGCGTGTGATCCTTCAACTGGCGATAGCCTCTTCGCGAACGTTTTCGAGAAACGCACTGGCCTCGGAGAGCCAGGCGGATTGCGAGACGAAAACCCTGCTGATGGAATAGCCCGACTCCAGGGACACCCGCGAGATCAGCTCGCTGGTTCGTTCGATCTCGGCCCCATAGGAAGAGAACTGATCCAGGACGACCAGGATGTCGATATCAGAATCGTTCCGCGCCTCGCCGCGAGCCTGGGAACCGAAGAGATAAACCTCTCTCAGACGCGCGCCGTAGATCGCGCGCAGCCCGTCCTTCAGTCTCGACAGCACCGACTTGACGGTCCTGGACATTGGGCTGGCTCCATTTTACGCGGCGGCTTGGGGTGGGTGGTGGGGTTCGAACCCACGGCCACTGGAACCACAATCCAGCGTTCTAGCCCAAGTCCGACAGGGAACCCTCTGCGGCGGCCAAGAATTCCGCGGCCTGCTCTATCGTGCGCGCAACCTCAGCGGGAGTGAGCGTCGCATCGAAACCATAGTCGCCCTGAAGCCGCCGCGTGAACGCGGCAAGCATCCAGCGATGGTACTTGGGATCCAACCGTCCCGTCTTGGCGAACTGTTCGCCGAAGAGGCTATGAACGCCGCTGTGGCTTCGCGAGCGTTGCCCTTCCTCGCAGAGCAGCGCCTCCGCCGCATAGAACATTGCGTAGTACGCGCGTCCAGCCGCGAAGTCCGGTCCGTCGTTCTCCAGTAATAGCCGGGCTGCCCGAATCGCGTGAGCGGACTTAACAAGCAGCTTTCTGGTTTGTTCCTTCAAGCTGCAATCGCCTCCTCTCGAACGTTTTCGAGAAAGGGACTGGATTCCGACCGCCAGGCCGTTTCGGAGACGAAAACGGGGCTGATGGAGACGCCCGAATCGAGGGAGATGCGCGCCACGAGTTCGCTAGTCCAGTCCACTTCGGCTCCATATGAGGGGATCGCGTCGAGAACGATGAGGAGGTCGATGTCGGAATCAGCCCGGGCGTCGCCGCGCGCGCGGGAGCCAAAAAGGTACAGGCCTTTGAGCCTCTCGCTGTAAAGAGGCGCCAACTCGCGTTTCAACTCGGCAAGCGTCTGCGCGACGGTCCAATACACGGCGACGACTCCATTGCTTGGGGTGGGTGGTGGGGTTCGAACCCACGGCCACTGGAACCACAATCCAGCGCTCTACCGGCTGAGCTACACCCACCGTGAGGGGTCTCATCCATCGTACCAAGCGGCCGCGGGAGCTGCAAATCCGGGGCAGGGCGGGTTCCGGTCTGCCGGTTGAGCATCATGATGCCGCCATGCTAGCATCAAGATGTGCGAACCACTCTCACTCTCGATGACGATGTCCGCGCCAAGCTGGAGCAGGAGATGCGCCGCCACGGGAAGACCTTCAAGGAACTGGTAAACCACTACTTGAGGTTGGGTCTGAATGCGCGCCGGGCGGCGAAACCGGCCCGGAGGTTTGTGGTGCGGGCGCGGCCCATGGGCTTGCGCGAGGGGCTGTCGCTGGAGAGCATCCCGAAGCTGCTGGAACAACTGGAAGGTCCGCTCCATCGATGATCCTGGTGGATGCCAACCTGTTGCTCTACGCTTGCGACTCGTCCGCCTCACAGCACCAGGCGGCACGGCGCTGGCTGGAAGATGCGTTCTCCGGAGCCGATCCGGTCTTGCTCCCGTGGAACTCGATTCTGGCCTTCCTGCGGATCGCCACAAATCCGATGGCGTGGAAGCATCCGCTCTCCGTTCAGGAAGCTGTGGCCATGGTCGACGAATGGCTATCGCTCCCGAATGTCACCGTCCCCACACCGGGTGAGCGCCACTGGCCCATCCTGCGCGGCCTCTTGCCAGAGGCACAGTGTCGTGGTCCCCTGGTGATGGATGCGCATTTGGCCGCGCTCGCCATCGAACATGGCGCGGTGATGTGCACCCACGACCGCGATTTCGCACGCTTTCCCGGGCTGCGCCTGTCGAATCCGCTGGAATAGCCCATTTTCCGCTCTTGTGTTGAGCCGCTAGTGGAAAACGGGTTAAGTTCGGGCCGGTGGACCGTTCCTGGGTGGGCGTAACATCTGTCGGCCCTTCTAAGCCCTGCGGCGTCACTCGCCGGTAATGCGCGGTCAGCGCGGGTGCATTGCCGAGGTAGCGCATTCGCCAATCAGGCAACCTGCTTGTTCTTCGCTCTGGGCCTGCCCGCCGTGATGTCGACATCTACCTTCAGACCGGGGGCGGTCAGAGCCATCATCATCTTAGCGCGGATGCGGAGATTTTCCGCTTCGGCGGGCGGAAATCCGCAGTCTACGAAAACATTCTCACTGCCCGTTGTCGCTCAAATCACTTCCGCCTTTCCAACAATTCACGGTAGCGTTTCTTTCCCAGCTCGACGTCGAGTGAGGATGCCTTCCGGGTCTTCATCGCCCGCTGGACGCTCCCCATCTGGCTCTACGGGAGCGTCACCGGCGTGGTGGTGTACCTGATGCCGTATCGCCTCTGAGACCTGTTAGCATATTCGTGCACCGCAGAATTGGACGTGTTGGGAACCACTAAAGACGTCGTCATCGGAATCGATAGCAGCACCACCGCGGCCAAGGCCATCGCCTGGAAACAGGACGGCACAATGGCCGGGGTCGGGCGCAGTCCGATACCGCTCGCCAGTCCCGCCCACGGCCGCTATGAGCAGAACCCGGAGGACTGGTGGTCGGCAGCCTGCAAAGCGCTGCGGGACTTGTCGCAGCAGGTGGCGCCCGAGCGTGTTGCTGCTTTGGCAATCTCCAACCAGCGGGAAACGTTTGTACCGCTGGGGCCGCAAGGTGATGCGGTGCGGCCTGCCATTGTGTGGCTCGACCAGCGGTGCAGCGCGGAAGTGGCCTGGCTCACCGACAGGGTCGGCGGAGAGAAGATTCATCGGATCACCGGCAAGCCGCCCGACATGGCCCCCGTGGCGTACCGGATTGCCTGGATGTTGCGCCACGAACCGGCGCGGTTCCGCGCCACCGCGATGTTCGCCGATGTGCATGGCTACCTTGTCTGGAGGTTTACCGGCGCATTTCGGACGAGCTGGGCCAGCGCAGACCCATTGGGTCTCTTCGACATGGAGAGGAAAGTCTGGTCCGCCGAGGTGCTCGAAGCGGTGGAGTTGCGTCCGGAGCAATTGCCGCAACTGGCGGCGCCCGGAAGTGTTCTCGGCGTCGTCGGCGAGTCTGCCGCCGCCGCAACCGGACTCAGGCCGGGTACCCTGGTGGTCGCGGGCGGCGGTGACGGACAGGCTGCGGGCCTGGGCGTGAATGCACTCTCTTCCTGGCGCGCCTATCTGAATCTCGGGACCGCGGTGGTCTCGGGCGCTTATTCTCCGGAGTACCGCACCGGCATTGCCTGGCGCACGATGCGGAGCTGTTCGGGCGAGGGCTATTACCTCGAAACGAGCCTGCGCGCGGGAGCTTTCCTGATCGATTGGTTCGCCCGCCAGATCTGCCAGGCGCCCGAGGGAGACACTGGAATCTACAGCAGGCTGGAGGCCGAAGCCGCGCAGGTTCCAATCGGCAGTCAGGGGCTGCTGGCAGTGCCCTACTGGGGCGCCGTGATGACGCCGTATTGGGACCCGCAAGCGCGCGGCTGTTTTGTGGGGTTCACGGGCTCCCACCGGCGCGGACACATGTACCGATCCCTTCTCGAGGGCATCGCTCTGGAACAGGCTCTGGTCACCGGAATGATCGAGGAGCAGACCGGGATCCGCATCAAAGAGTTCATCCTGACCGGCGGCGGCGCTACGAGCGAGCTGTGGTGCCGGATCTTCGCGGATGCCACCGGGAAGACCGTCCGGCGCTCCAGCACGGTCGAGGCCTCCAGCCTCGGCGCAGCGATGTGCGCCGCCGTGGGCGCGGGCTGGTTTGGGGGAGCGGCGGAGGCGGCCAAGTCTATGTGCGGAGCAATCACCCGCGAAACAGAGCCCTGTCCGGCACACGTCGCACGCTACTCCGAGCTACTGGGAATCTACCGCGAAATCTACCCGCGTCTGCGTGACACGTTCTCGAAGCTGACCCAGTTCGCGGTAACCTAAACCGCGCCAAGAGTATTCATCATGACACCAATGCCTGTCCTCGTCGATCTCGATCCGGCAAGCATCGAGACCCTGCCCTGTTGTGGCGTCAAGAACGCCGCCCACGAAGGACGATGCAACAAGAACCGCTGGCTCAAGGCGCATCTCAAAAAGGGGCTTCGCGCCAAGGTGCTCCTCACCCCCGACCAGCGTCAGTGTGGCTACATCGAGTACCTTCCCGGTGAATATGCCTGGCGCGGCGTCGATGCCGGC
This sequence comes from Bryobacteraceae bacterium, assembly GCA_049516835.1. Classification (GTDB taxonomy): domain Bacteria; phylum Acidobacteriota; class Terriglobia; order Bryobacterales; family Bryobacteraceae; genus Fen-178. The sequence goes on from JBEKSR010000021.1 coordinate 13,095, forward strand.
GGCTACATGTTCATTCACTGTGTCTGGACCTTTTACAGGCAGTACCAGCACCGGGGCCTCGGCGCCATGATGATCCAAGCCTGCCTCGAAGACGCTGTAATAGCTGGCATGCACGGTGTGGCCGTCGTCGCCCGCGAGCAGGCCTGGCTTGCCGGCCCTTCGCTATTCCTGGCCAACGGCTTCGAACTCGTCGATACCGTGCCGCCCGATTATCAGTTGCTCGTCAGGAAGCTGAGCCCGTCCGCCGCGAATCCGGCCTTCAAGGCCGGTTGGGAAGACAGACCTAAGAAGTACAGCCGTGGTCTCACCATCGTTCGCTCCCACCAGTGCCCGCACATCGCAAAATTCGCCGGTGAGATTGCCCAAGCCGCGGAGCGGGACTACAAGATCAAGCCGCGGATCGTCGAAATCCGGTCACACCGCGAAGCACAGAATGCGCCGACCCCCCTACGCCGTGTTTGCAGTGCTCCACGACGGCCGGATTCTGGCAGACCATCAGATCAGCCTCACGCGCTTCCGAAACATCATGAGAACTGCAATTCAGCTATAGACTCCTCAAGCTGAACCCGCCGTCCACGTTCAGAATCTGCCCCGTCGAGTAATCCAGCAGCCCGTCGGCGATGGCCCTCACGGCCTTCGCCACGTCGATGCCTTCGCCCATCCGGCGCTGCGGCAACCGCTGCGGCATTCACGGTAGCGTCACGTCACTCCAAAGGCGTGCGTCCACAAACTGGCGGAAATGGCGGGGGTTCGTGGAGGCGACGATGACCTCCGCTCCGACGCCGAAAGTGAGCGCCTGGGCGGCAAGGATGACATCAATGTCGAGGTCGAGCGCGGACGAAGTAGGGCGCCCTTGCTGGCGGGCTTGTGCCCAAAGCTCTGCGGCGAGCCGTAGTGCCTCATCGCTCAGGGGCAGATACCGGCTCGAGTCAATCTGCACGGAGGCATCCGAGCGGACCGGAATCCAGTAGAAGGTAGCGGCTCACGGAAAGAGAGGCTTATCGGGAGGACGATTGGCGTTGAGAGCAGCCCTGAACTGGGCTAATTCACATTCCGCCTGGGCAATGGCGGCCGAATCGTCCGTGGCATCTTCGCGCACCCACTCTTGGAGCATGGCAATGGTCTCTGAGTTGTCGAGGACCGGAGGCGCCGCAGCGCGCTTCAGCGGAAGGACGGAACCAGATTGATTCGCGTAGTGTTGCGGCATTGGCTACGCTCCTTTCTGAACGAGCGCTCCTCTACTACTATGATCCGGTAAAACGCTTTGATCTGCAATGCACCCGGCTAGCAGCATGACTATGCAGTCGGCTGTCCACTGGGAGGTGGTGGGCACGCCGGGCATAGAGGACGGTGGGGCAGGTCCCCGACCTGCCGCTTTGGGGGCGTGATCGCCAATCAGGCAACCTGCTTGTTCTTCGCTCTCGGCCTGCCAGTCGTGATGTCGACTCTGCTGGTGTACCGTGCCCCAAAATGGCGTTCGGCCACGACTCGCGGCACCGGTACCCGAAAGTCCCGAAGGGGCGCCCGATCCGCCGCCCCGCCCTACAGATGAGCATTCTTCTTCCGATTGCACTGTCCATTCCAAGCAGAGGCCCACGGACCGCGAATCAGGATCGCACCCGAACGATGCCAAGCAGTCTCGTAGATTGCGCTGGTAACAGCACACGGAGGAGCGTAGAATGAAAACCAGCACCGGTGTCGAAAGACGTTCCAACGGTCAGCGTTGGAAAGGAGGCGCTGAATTGCGAAGGTTGATGTTCGCAGCCCTGATGATCGTGCCAATCGCGGTTGGGCAGATGGCCCTAACCACGGCACAAATCGCGAAAAGGGTTTCGCCTTCAGTTGTCGTCATTCAGGGCAAGACGGATTCCGGCGACGTTCTTGGAAGCGGGTTCATCATCTCGAAAGACGGAAAGATTGTTACCAACCTCCACGTCATTAGAGACATGAAGACCGCAAACGTCCAGTTGGCGAATGGAGAGATTTTCGACTCGGTCTCAGTGCTTGCGACGGACGAACGCCGTGACCTTGCCGTCGTCCAAATTGCTGGCTTCGACCTTCCCGTTTTGGAGTTGGGGAATTCCAGTACGGTCAATGTGGGCGAACGTGTCGTCGTCCTTGGGAGTCCCCGCGGCCTCGAAGGGACAGTGACCGCTGGAATCCTGAGTTCGATACGCGACAGCGGCGAAGGGTTCAAGGTTCTGCAAACCGACGCAGCCGTCAATCCGGGGAACAGCGGTGGACCGCTTGTAGACGCCAGAGGCCAAGCCCTCGGCGTTGTCTCTTTCAAGTTGCGCTCCGCAGAGGGTCTGAACTTCGTAGTCCCGATCAATTATGTACTTGGGTTAGTCAACAACCTTCATGCGCCGATGACTTTGGAGCAAATGCGGAGAACCCTTGGCGGTCGAACGCCATCGGAACAGGGTAGCAAACCATTGCTGAAGGAAACGCTTGATTGGCTGAAGGAGAAGATTCCATTGGGAGTCGTTCAGTACGTGCGCTCTCTTAACGGCAGGAACGTGATACAGTCGGTCACTCTGCAAGCTACGGCCTGGAGCCTCGATTCTTGCACGGCGATAATTGGTGAGGTAGAGACCGACACATCACCGGGAGCAGGGAACCAGGAAGCAGACATCTTCGTCAGCGAGGAGCGTAACACCGTACCGCTGGGACTACTCACTTCATGGTCCGTTGAACAACGGGACAACAACGAAGAGAGCAAGAGCATCATGACTTTCGTTAGCGGCGAGAGAATGGGCTATCGGCTGTTTCTCTCGAGCAACTCTAAAGACATCTTACGTGACCTGTCATTCTCGTCTTCTCAAATTCCCCCTAAAGTCTTTGCAACAGAAAGACTCAATATCACTTTCAGCGATGAAGTTTTAGCGCGCCGGGTAGCAGATGCGTTCCAGCACGCTTCGGAGCTCTGCCGAAAGAAGGAAGCGTTTTGACCCTCTTAGCAGCGATTAGTCAACGTCTGAGCGACTACTTCGCCGGATTCCGTTCTACTTTCTTTGTGCCATGTTTTCATGTATCATAGGTGCGTCGCTTTGTCCAGGGAATCCTCGGGTCATTGATGTGCTGTTTGTGATGGTACGCGATAGGTCCCGACGAGCCGGCGTCGCACCCCCAGCAGTGAACGAGGAGAAGATATGAGGGTGTACCACTACCTGGAAACCAAGTGGGCCTTGGATGACATCAGGAGACGCCGACTCAAGCTCTCGAAGATCGATGACATGAACGACCCGTACGAGTGGGAGTGTGTCTGTTCAGATCACGAGCCTTCGCAGTTGGCCCTGGACCGTAACAAGAAACAAACTGTCGAGGAATACGGTGTGCTGTGCTTCAGCCTATCCTGGAATGACATCCTCATGTGGAGCCACTATGGGGAAAGGCACAAGGGGATGTGCCTGGGCTTCGATGTGCCTGACGAACTACCGAAGAGAGTTACGTACTGTAAAGAACCGCTGGTAGTTGGAAATCTGACTAGCGCTTCAACAGTCGAACAACTGAACATGGTCGTCGATGTCAACGGCTACGCGAAGTACGACGGGTGGACCTACGAAAAGGAGGTCCGCATCCATGGCCCACGGGTGAAGATGGACGAGGAGACCGGCAAGTACTTCGTGAAGTTCGGCGAGCAGCTAAGGCTGAAGGAGGTGATTGCCGGGGCGAGATTCCCAATGAGCAAGAGACCGATCGAAGAAGCTCTCAGAGGCTATTCGGAGGATGTCAAGATCGTCAAGGCTGCTCGGTCTGCCAAGAAATTTGAGATCATCCTCGATCAGGGCGGATTCGGCGGTATCAGGCCCTCTGCGTAAGGGAGGTGCCACCCTGAGCACCTCGAAGTTCTTTTCAATCCTGAGTTTGGCCAGCACCTCGGGTTGAGCGGAGCCGCCGCGCCAGTTCAAGCTTTGTCTTGAAGACGTTTACCATGTACACCCCCGACTCGTGCGCAGATTCGTCGTCCTTGAGGCTCCGGTAGAGCAATGCTCTCGCCCGCATCAGTTCCGCATCGCTCTTGTCGTTGTTCCACGCAGACACTTCGCTCCATAGGCTGTCACACTGGTGGACGGCGCGCTCGATGTTCGGCAAGTACTCTGAGAACAGTGTCGTGTAACTGGCCATGGACGCCTGCACTGCCGTAGGCTCCGCGTCGAACTCCGCCCGAAGTGTGCCTATTTCGACTCTTGTTTTGTCCAGAACAGCCCGACTGTCGGAAACCTGATTCAGTATCTCGGAGCGAATCCCCTCGAATTCTCTTCGGTCGCTTCGATCCTGAACGTCCCTCGCGCGTTTAAGAGATTTCTTGCTGATTCTGGTGGCCCACACCGTCACGCCCAGGCTTCCGATGGAGACGGCCAACGCAATAACCGAAAGTATCCCTGACAGACCCACTGGAGACCACCGCTCGATCGATGCCGGTTTGGCCAATGCGCCACTATTTACCGGTACTTTTCCGTGTACTTGCCGAGTGCCGAGGTTCCTGCACTGACGATGGGTCACGAAAACTAAACCAGAATTGGACCACATTTCAACCGCCTAAGCAACGCCACTGATGAGCGCCGGCGAGCAAAGTGGGGCGGTTTCAGGTTGCCGCGAGATGAGTGCCGATAGCCCTTCGCATCAAGAATCAGCATTACTCCCGTGACGCGCCGGTCACCAAATAAACCGCGCGTGTAGTCGCAAAGGATCTACCGATTCCCGGCAATTCAGCAACGAGGCCCCGCCGAGCGCCTATCTTCACGCCTATGCCTGGTCTGCGCGGGTCCCCCTGGACCCGATCTTCGCTCGGGGAGTCAGGCTCTTTGACGACCGCGACAGGCCGATTGCCAATCGGCCGCAGATTGACAATCTGCCCCACAAAGCTACAAACTTCGCAAGCTGAACCCGCCGTCCACGTTCAGAATCTGGCCCGTCGAGTAATCGAGCAGGCCGTCGGCGATGGCCCTCACGGCCATCGCCACATCGACGCCTTCGCCCATGCGGCGCTGCGGCAAGAGGCCGCCGGCGATCTGCTCCTCGTACGCCTTTTCCACTTTGGCGATCATGTCCGTGCGGATAATCCCCGGGCGGATCTCGAAAACCTTCACCCCGATTTCCGCCAGCCGCTGCGCGTAGAGCGCCACCGACATGCTCAACCCCGCCTTCGAAATGCAGTATTCGCCGCGATTCACCGACGCCGCGTAGGAGGAGACGGACGTCACGAATACGATGCGTCCCTCGCCGCGCTCCGCCATCCAGCACGCGGCCTGCTGGGTGAGAAAATGCGGGCCTTTGAGATTGACGGCCATCAGCTCGTCGAAGCTCTCCTCGGTGGCTTCCAGAATGTCGCGGCGCTCGCGCGGTCCCATCCCCGCGTTGTTCACCAGCAGGTCGAGGCTCGGGAAGCGCTCGCGGGCGAAGCGAATGAGAGCCTCGCGGTCCTCGCGGCGTGCCAGGTCGCACTGGAAAATCTCGCACCCGGTCTCGGCGCGCAACGATTCGGCGGCGTCGCGGCGGCCGCGGTACGTCCCAATCACGTTATGCGTCTTGGCCAGCTCCGTGGCGATGGCGCGGCCGATGCCGCGGCTGGCGCCGGTCACGATGCTATTTGGCTTGGGCAAGGGCGTCGTCGATTCCCTTCGAGATTTCCTCGAACGTGAAGACTTCGATGAATGGCGTGCCGTTTACCAGCGCGGTAGGCGTGTGGACTATTCCGCGGCCCACACCTTCCTGGTAGTCTTTCTCGACCAACTCGGCGTAGTGCGGGTTGTCCAGCGCCGCCAGCGCCTCCTCGGGTTTGAGGCCGTGCTGGCGCGCGAATTCCGCCACCCGGTCCTTGAAGTTGTCCGCGGTTGCCCCGCCCTGGGTCGCCATGGTATGGCGCCGGTACTCCAGGCCAAGCTTGGGGTCCTTCTCGGTGAAGAAACGGGCCGCAATGGCCGCGCGCCGGGCCCAGGCGTGCTTGGCCAGCGGAAAATCGCGGTGCAGGAACTCCACCCGGTCACCGTATTTGGGAAGGATCTCCTGGTCCATCATGACCCGGAAGTTGGCGCAGTCCGGGCATTGCAGGTCCTCATAGATAATCACACGCACCGGGCTGCCCGCGCGGCCTTCAACGAGGCCCTGCGCCGCGAGTCCGATGCTGGAAAGCAACAAAGCAGCCCCCAGACGTTTGGTCATATGCGAATCGAAGTATCCAAAACGAAAGTCAAGCGGGTCTCCGACGGAACCTTCACGCGCTGGCCCTTGGTGACTTCCTCCGCTCCGACACCGGCCGCGCCCCCGGCGCCCGCGCCGATCACCGCGCCCTTGCCGCCGCCCGCGATGGCGCCGATGATCGCGCCCACCGCCGCCCCCCCGCCCGCCACCTTGGCAGTGCGCTGGCCGCGCGAATCGCTCTCCCGCGAAACGCTCTGCGTGTTGATATCCACCATCCGGCCGTCTACTTTCACCGACATCAAGTCAAGCGTGAGCTCCGCGCGGCCGGTCAGCTTGCCGGATTGCTGGGAATTCACCAGCTTGACCACCACGTCCGCGCCGCGTGGGACGACGGTCTCGCCATTCAGGATCACCGGTTCGTCCATGCTGGCGGCGAAGGTCTGCCCGACGCGGTTGACTTCGGAATCCACGCCGTCGATCATCCGCACCACCAGGTTGGTGCCGGCCGGAAGCTCAACCGAGGCGCGTGGCGGGGACGGCGGCGCAGCGTCGTCATCGGGCCGCAAGATGGTGGGCTGGGAGCTGGGCTGCGCACGCCGAAGCCGCGGCGGCCCCTCGGACGATGCGGCGGGCGCGGGCGCGGAATCGCCGAACTCGATGCGGACGATATCCGTCACGTCCAGGGTCTCGACCCGGTCTCCGGTATCCACCCTCAACTGCCGGGCCGTGCCGCCCAGGTACGTGCCATGAATCACACGGCCGCTTTTGAGCGTCACGGTGTCCGCAAAACCGGCCGTTGCAAGGACCAACGCGATTGCAAGATGTATCAGACGCATAACTCTCCCCCATTCTTAGACGCGCGACAGCGGGCGGACGTTTACAGCTTGCCGCGGAACGCCTCGGCGATGGCCTTCCCGCGCTCGAAGGCCGCCCGGTACAGTTCCTCGCGTTGCGCGCGTGTGTAGGACGCGCCGGCGTGGTGGTAATGCTCGAGGCCCTTGCCGATCACGAAGGTTCCGGCGTAGGCGATGGCGCCCTTGGGAATGATGCCGCCGCCAAACGGGATCTTGCCCGCCAGCTCGCGCGCCAGGGCGCGCCACCCGAACGCGCTGGCCAGAATGGAAAGGATCTCGGCGGCCCGCTGCGAATACCCGGGTTCCTTGCCGCACGCCGCGGCAATCAGAAACGCCATGCGCACCTGGTTGGCCGTCAGGAATGCCGTATCGGAGGCGAATTCGCCGAACGCCCAGGGGAGTTCGCCGAGGTTCGGAACCAGGTTGGGCAGCGCCGTGGCCACCGCGAATACGGCGTTCTCCCGCGACACCGCTTGGATGATGCGCTCCACTACCGGCTTCCGAAAGGGCGCAAACCGGCGCGCCAGCGCCAGCTCCAGATCGCCGTGGTCACGCAGGATTTCCGAAATGGTGGCCGCGGGGTCGTCAAATCTGAGGAGGTAAGCGTCTTCCGGGCAGGGGATTCCCTGTTGGTACAAGACCAGGTCCACCTTGCCAGGCGCCCCCGGGTCGCCGGCGCGATACACCTGCTCGAGGAGCCGCAGCCGCGATTCGCGCGGCGTGGCGGCCGGCGCCAGGAAATCTTCCATGGCGGCGTAGCCGGCGCTATCGAAGGCCACCAGCCCGATGCGGACAGGCCGCCGCGCGCGGCGGCGCACTTCATCGGGATTCAACATTCCAACAGCGGAGCGCGCTTGCTTGATGGCTTTTAACATAACGGATCACCAGGGCCGCGTTTCAAGCCAACAACTCCTGAGCGCGGAGCACCCGGCCGCGCACCTGCACGCCGTTGGGACAGTGGACCGAGCAGGAGCCGCAGTCGCTGCACCGGATGCCGCGGACCTGCTCCGGCAGCTCCAGGAACTTCTCCCGAGCCAGGGCGAACTGCCCGTACCCCTCCACGTAGGTCAGGAAGCGCAGCATGTCCGGCACCGGAACGCCCTTGTCGCAGACGCCGCCGCAGGCCCCGCACATGCGGCAGTACATCGGGCTGATGTAGGCCAGCAACTGCTTCAGGAGCTGCTCGTCTTTGTCCGTGTACGGCTCGGCCATGGCACGGAGGTTCTCGTCGAGCTGGTCGTGATCGGTCATGCAGACGATGGCCGTATCTAGGGACGGGTTCTTGAGGGCCCACTTGATGGCCGCCAGTGGCGCGCCCTCCTGGCTGATGGTCTTCGCCACCGTGTCCTTAGCCACCCCATAGAGCCTGTCGCCCCGCGCAACCCGGCTCAGCCCCCCGGCCAGAGTCTTCATGGCCACGATTCCCATGCCGGCCTTTCGTGCCGCCTGGATGGCCGCCGTCATGTCCGCCACCCGCGCCGGTTGGTTGTCCATGGCCACGTTCTTCATAGAGAAGTTGTAGGTGGTGAGGACCACGTCGGTCTGCCCCAGTTTGACCAGGTGCGCCAGCATTTGGTCCATGTTGAAGTGCGTGCTGACGCCGGCGAACCGGATCTTCCCGGCCTTCTTGGCGCTACGCTGGGCTTCGAGCAGATCGTCGGTCACCTCGGCCGGGCTGCTTTTGTTGTGCAGATACCAGATGTCGAGGTAGTCGGTACCCAGTTCTTTCAGGCTGGTGTCCAGGTCGGCCAGAACCTCTTTCCCGGTCTTGCGCTCGCTCTTGCTGGAGACGATCGCCTGCTTTCGCTTGCCCTTCAATGCCGCGCCCAACATCCGCTCGTTGTTTCCCGACTGGTACCCGCGCGCCGTGTCGAAGTGGATGATGCCGATGTCGGCCGCCCTCTCGATCACGGACGGGTCCGAGGCGGTCATGCACCCGAAAGACAGCGACGTTACCTTCAGACCGGTCTTCCCCAGCGTCCGATAGGTGAGTTTCACCTTCTGGGGAGTTCCCGGTGCAGAGGCTTGCGCAGGCAGCGGAGCGGCGGTGGGCTTCGCCAGCCCGGCGGCGGGCAGCGCCAGCCCGGCAGCCAGGAAACTGCGACGCGACGACTCAGGTTTCATCCGGACTCCTTCTTTCCACTAGCGATTATAGCGTCCAACCGTCTCCATGGGAGCCGTTTGTCTCATTTTTCCATCCGGGGCAAGGCGCCAGCCTGAATTTTTCGGCGATCTGAATCGCGATCCGGAGCAGAACCGGCTGGCGGCGGTTGAACTCGGCGCCCGGTAAGTGGCCTTCACCGCTACACATTGCTATTCTTGTGATTCAGGAGGCTGGATAAACATGGCGGCATCAATTCTAAACCAAAAGAGTTGTGTGGTCCGCGGGACTAATAAACAGAAGGGGCGCACGCGCTGGCTGGCCCCGGAAAAGGCGGCGGTAACCAACCTGTATTACGGCAGGATTATTCTGGATTCCGGAGACGCCCCGCTCGAATTTTCGACGGGCACGCATGAAACCGGCTTGATCTGCCTGGGCGGCCGCGCCGCGGTGGAAGTGGGAGTGAAGCGCTTCGAGCTGGGCCGCTACGACGCTTTGTACGTTCCGCGAGACTCCGCCGTCCGTGTCACGCCCGCCGACGCGGGATGCGACCTGGCGGAAGTTTCGGCGCCGGTCACCGGCCAATACCCGCTGCAATTCGTCTCGTTCGCCGACGTGCGCAGCAACCCGACCCTGCATTTCATGGCCGGCGGGCCGACCAACGAGCGCGACCTCAACATCCTGATCGGGAAGAACGTGGAAGCCGGCAGAATCGTGGCCGGCGTCACCTTCAGCAAACCGGGGAACTGGACCTCCTGGCCGCCGCACGAACATGCCGCCATGCTCGAAGAGGCCTATCTGTATATCGATATGCCCGCGCCCTCCTGGGGCCTGCAACTCGTCTACACCGATCCACTGGCGCCGGAACTGGTGGTGGCGGTGCGCGAAGGGGATGTGGTGGTGATGCCCGCGGGCTACCATCCCAACGTGGCGGCGCCCGGCGGCACGATCGGTTTCATGTGGATGATGGCGGCGCACCGCGAAGTGGCGGACCGGCAGTTCGGCGTGGTCAACGTGCAACCGGAGTACGCGGAGCGCGGGTCCGGTCTGGAAGCCGCGCACGGAAAGAAATGAAAGTCACGGGGAAGACAGCCGTCTGCGCGCTGGCGCTGGCAGCCGCAGGCGGCATGCTCGAGGCGGCTCCGCCCATCAAAGTTCTCAAACTCGCCATCACCAACCTCACTGCCGAGGCGCGTATGGCTGAAGACATCGTGGTCCCGGTGGCCGCCCTCAAGCGCATCGCGCCCGATTTCAACGCGGGCAACTCCATCGTCACCACCAGCAACGCCGCCACGCTCGACGAGGACGCGCGCACGCTTCAGACCATCGAGCTGGCGTCCCAGGCCGACGACCTGGATGGCGACGGCAAGTACGACGAGCTGGTTTTCCAGATCGACCTGGCGCCCCACCAGACGCGCATCGTGACCGTCGCCTACGGAGACCAGGCCGCCATCCTGCGGCTGCGCAGCCGCTATCCCCAGCGCACCGTGGCCAAGTTCAATACGCGTTACGAGGGCCTGGGATGGGAATCCGAAGAGGCCGCCTGGCGCATCTATTTCGACAAGCGCAACGCCATCGATCTTTACGGCAAGCGCCGGCCCGGCTTGTACCTGGACCTGTTTGCCTCTCCGGAGTACGTCTACCACCTGGAGACGCCGCTGGGGCGGGACATCTTCAAGGTGGAGCCCACGCGCGGCATCGGCTCGATCACCGCGGTGATCGACGGGCAGGCGCAGGCGGTGGCGGATGTCGGCGAGCGGAAGTGGCGCGTGCTGGCGAGCGGCCCGGTGCGCTCGGTGGGAGAGATCGAATACAAGGCCTGGAAGATCGGCGGGCGCACGGTGGACCTGGCGAGCCGCTTCACGCAGTGGGCCGGCGAACACGGCTTCCACCACCGCGTCACCATCGGCGATTCGCAAGGGCTGATGCTGGCGGCCGCGGCGCCGAAGAAGCCAGGTATCGACCCGTTAGAACTGGCGCCCAATGCGGCCGTCGAAGCGGTGGCCACCTGGGGACACCAGGTAGTGGCGCCCGGCGCCAAAGCCATGACGGTGGAGCTTCCCGACGAGAACCTGGGCGTGGCGGTTTTCATCCGCAAGGACGAATCGGCCGGGAGGCTTACAGATGCCGCCAATTACCTGATTCGTCTGGCGCCGCGAAACGGCGTGGCGGAGTGGTATGCGGCGGCGATCTGGGACCAGGAAGGCACCGAGAGTCTCATCGGCAATCCCCGGACGCCCGCCGAGCGGGCTATGGGCGGCACGCTGGCGCCGCCGAACACCGCGCGGCCCACCCGCGAGCGATTCCTGGCGTACGTAAACCAGACGAGCGAGCGGCTGGCGCAACCGGCCCGGATGGAAGTCTTATCGAAGGCTGCGGCGCCGCAATCTGCGCCTCCAGACACGCTGGAAGCGGCCGGGCATCACACTTACGCGCAGGCCATCGCGCTGTTGCAACAGGCGGCGGAACGCACGGCGCGCCGGTACGAGCCGCTGATCGCGGCCAACATGCCCGGGTCCGCCGAGAAGAACGGCGGCGGCGGATTCTTCACCGAGGGCAACAACTCGACCGGCGAGTGGAAAGACCAGAAGGGCTACTTCTGGACCGGCTCTTTCTGGCCGGGCGAACTGTGGAAGCTCTACGGCTACACACACGATGAACGATACCGGAAGTGGGCCGAACTGTGGACCTCGCGCCTGATCGGCAACGAGAGCAAGCAGAACCACGACACCGGCTTCCTGAACTATTACTCCTCGGTATTCGCTTATGAAGCCACCAAGGACGCCCGATATCGCGCGGGCGGCCTGCGCGCGGCCGAGCGGCTGAAGGAACTCTACAATCCGCTGATACAACTGGCGGCCTCCTGGGGAGTCAACGGCGACGACACCATCATCGACACCCTCATGAACCTCCAGATCTGGTGGTGGGCCGCGAGCGAAACCGGCGACCGGCAGTGGCTCGAGCTGGGGCGCAAGCACGCGCTGCGGTCGGCCGCGTGGCTGGTGCGCGGCGACGGCTCGACCATTCAATCGGTTCACTACAACCCGGGCGACAACCGGCAAAAGTTTGTTTCGAGCGAGAGCACCATCGACTTCCCCAACCACGCGCCGCCGGGCGAGATCGTATTCGCGCACACGCACCAGGGCCTCTCCGCCGATTCCGCGTGGTCGCGCGGCCAGGCCTGGGGGGTCTACGGCTTCACGGAGGCGTTCCGCGCCACGCGCGAGCCGCAATTGCTGGCAGCCGCCGAGAAGACCGCCGCATTCGCGCTGGATCGTCTGCCCGAGGATGGCGTGCCCTGGTACGATTTCTCCGACGAGGGAGTCTTCTTCCGCAACCGCGATTCTTCCGCGGCCGCGATCCTGGCGGGAGGACTGCTTCGGCTTTCGGAGCTGACCCCCGATGCCGGCCGCGCGGCGCGCTACCGCAGCGAGGGCACGCGTATTGTGCAGTCGCTGATCGACCGGTATCTGACGCCGTCCGGCATTTTGCGCCACGGGTGCAGCACGCGGCCGGCCGGCGTCACACTGACTTACGGCGATTACTACTTGGTGGAAGCGCTGGTGTGGCTGGAGAGCCAGTAACGCCGGCGCCACTCAGAACACGCGGTCTTGCTTCCGCAGCGTTCCGAAGCTACCGAGGTTGGCCACCGAGAACGCCACCCGCCAGTCGCTCCGATCGACGATCCCGACGTTATACCGGTGATACTCCACGCTGAACCCGCAGCAATCGGTGTTATAAGTCACTTGAGCGGTGGAATACAGAATCACCGCCTTGCTGTAATCGTAAACCCCCGTCACCGCGGCGTTCCATCCGCGGTGGTTGGGGTCGCCGAATCCCGTCCGGATCTGGAACTGGTTGGCGTTGGGCGCGAGCGCCGGGTCGTTGTGAACCTGGTTGTTTCCGGCCGAAACGAAGTACTTCTGCCAGCGGTAGTCCACCGAAAGCGTGCTATCCACAATGGCGCGCTGGCGGGGGTCGTAGTCGGCCTGCCACTGGATGCCCAGACCACTTATGGGGCTCATGCGAAGCAGTGAAACCACCGGCGAGGTGCTGCGCGGACCCACCAGAAAGGCGTACCCTGTCAGGTCGGCGGTACTCTCAAACACGTTGCGCACGCCGGGCACCAGCGCGCCGCCGAAGGTCGGGTCGAAATAGCGTTTCTGCATCAACTCCCAGGTGAAGATCTCGAGGACCGAATCGCCGCGCTTGGCGTAGATCCGGTTGGTGAGCGACAGTTCCAATTCGTTGGTGTTGGAAAGCAGGTCGGTCTCGTCGAAACGGATGAACCGGTCGAAGTCGCTCCCGATCCCAGTCACGTACCGGTAAGTGGCGCGCGGCTCGATCACGTGCTTGAGCTTGTCCCCAAAGACCGTTTTCTTCGCGTAGATGCGCGCCAGCGACGGGAAAATGAGGTCCGCCGAGAAATCCCGCGCGCTCCTCACGATGTTCGTGCCTACCACTTGGAACCGGTCCTGATAGGGCGTCTGTGCCTCGCTGTAATACGTCTCCCGGATGCCGAAGCTGGGCACCAGGTGGAAGCTCCCCCAGTGAAACGCGGTGGTCACATGGGGCGCCAGATTGACGCGGTTGGCGAACTCGCCGGTCTTATAGGTGTCGATCAGTGCAGTTGGGTTGGTAGTGCTGTCGAAGACCGGCTGACTACGGTACAGGAGTCCGGCGGCGGACTGAAACGAAAACCAGAGCGGTATGTTCTTCCAGATGAGATGGTCGCGGCTGCTCAACTCCGCCTCGGGCAGCTTGCGAATGGTCACCGCGTTGGCCACGTAATGCGAATTGCCGGTGGCCGGATCGGCGATCGGCACTTCGATGGATTGAAAGTTCTCCAGGCGCGCGAAGATGGCGTTGAACGTGTAAGTGGACCAGTTCTTGTTGAGGAAGCCCACCGAGTGGATTTCCGATCCGATGGCCTCGTTGAAGGATTGCGTCCACTCCTGCCGGAACCGGAAGGAAGTGATGTAGTTGACGGTGCCCCGCGCCGTCCAGCCGTCGCCCAGGTCCGACTTTCCCATGACGTAGAGGCTGGCGCCGCTGTATTTTTGCGGGGGACTCCCGCTATTGGGCGCGCCGCGGTCCTGGACTCCGTACAGAATGGCGTCGAAATCGGTGCCCTCGCGCGGCTTGCCGCGGAAATCCAGGTGATGCGCGAAACCCCTGGCAGTGTAGTCCTGAACCAGGTAAGTCAAATCGTAACTGCGTTTGATAGCCCAGAAGTAACCAATCCCCAGCATGAAGCCGCGCTGGGAGCTGTGTCCGATGTTGGGGGTGAGGAAACCGCTCTTGCGCGGCTCCCTCTCAAGCGAATGGTAGAAGAACGGCGTGTAGAACAGCGGCATCTTCCGCAACAGGAACACGGAGCGGTAAGAGATGGCGCGCTGGCCGGGGATGATATCGAACTTGGGACCGCGCATCCGCCACCACGGGTCCGGCATTTTACAGTTGGTGACCCAACCGTTGTAAAGGACGTACTTTTCGCCGATGCGCTCGGCCCATTGGCCCTCAAAGTGGAATGGGCTGCTGGTGGTGAGCGTGCCGGGACGCGTGGCGATGCGCGGGTGCGTTTCGCCGCGGACGTCGTAGAACTCCCCCTTCTCGTCCTGGGTGTTGTACTCGAGGTGGTCCGCCCAGATCTGCTCGTTGCGATCGAAATTGCGGAAGTAGACGTGGCCGGCGGCGTGAAGGTCGCCGGTGGATTCGTCCCACTCGATATCGTCGGCGCGGAAGAGCATCCGCGAGTCTTCCATCTCGACGGGGCGCCCGTGCCACTTGTGCACCGTACCGTCGCTATCACAGATCTCGCACAGCACATTCCACTCGCCGATGGGAATGGATTTCGGCGGCACGGCCGGGGGCGGGGGGGCGGAGGTGGTCCGGGGCGGAGTCTGAGCGGCAGCTCCGACGCTTAAAATCAGCGCTCCCAACACGGTAAGGAGAAAAAGGCACGTATTACTCGGAGATTTTCCGTGACAAACTTCAACCTTTATGTTAAGAAGTGTGAGAGAGCCTTTCGGATGGAGCCCCAAACGGTGAAGTTAACACACTTCCGCAGGCTCATGTTGCGGGTGCCGTAAGGGGATTTTTGCCGAAGCATGACGTGCAGGTATTGCGGTTCACATAACGGCGAGGGAGAACACCGGTGTCGGCGGTGCGGCCGCAGGCCGGATGACACGCTGAGCGGGGAGTTGACTCTGCCTCGGACGGATGGCGCGCTGGCCGCCAAGCTACAGCCCGCCGCGCACATCGATCCGCCGGAGCCGTTGGTGTCTGGGCGGGCTCCGGGCCGGACGCCCGGCGTGGGGCGGGCGGTGCAGGGTTCCTTGTTTCAGGAAAGACCGGCTTCCAACGTGATTCCGTTCGATTCCTTCACTCCCTCACCCGACGCGCCGCCGATACCGCGTCCCAAGGCCGCGACTGGGGCGAAGCCTGTGTCGAAGCCACCGGTTCGCCGGATTCCGCGCGTGCCGGAAGGCCAAGGCAAGCTGGATCTGCTCCCCTCCATTCCGATCAAGCCGCGCACTCTGCGCACCACGGTAGAAGCTGTCATCTGCTGCGAGGCATCGGTGGCGATACCTCTGCATCGCGCCCTGGCCGCCGCGATCGACTGGATCCTGGTCCTCATCGGGTACGGCCTATTCCTGGCGGCATTCTGGCTCGGCGGCGGCGCTTTTGTGCTGACGAAGCCCAACCTGCCGGTTTTCGGCGGCGCGCTGCTGCTGGTGGGCTTCACATACGGCCTGCTGTTTGCCATCGCCGGCACGGAAACCGCGGGGATGCGGTGGACGCGTCTGCAGGTGATGACCTTCGACGGCTTCCCGCCGGACGGCGGGCAGCGCCTGCTCCGCTTTGCGGGCGCGTGCCTGAGCCTGTGCATAGTGGTTGGCCTGTTGTGGTGCCTGGCCGACGAAGAGGGCCTGACCTGGACGGACCACATTTCCGGCACCTTTCCGACACCCCGCGAAGGGGACTCTCAGGTTTTCCACCGGCGGTAAGCTGGAATCATCCGCGCCACGCGCGACCGGCACTGGAGGCCTGCGAGAATGAACATCCATTTCGACGAGAAGAACCTGCTGGCCGATATGGTCGGCAAAGCCAACGGTCTGAGCCGTTCCGAAATCGAGCGCTTTCAACCGAAGGCTCTGAAGGCTTTGAAATCCTTTCGCCGGCAAAGCGATGCGGGCCGCTACGGGTTCCCGCACCTGCCTTTCCAGACGCGCGCGATCCAAGCCATCAGCCGGTACGCGGAGGAAGCGCGCGGCAGTTTCGACACCGTCTGCGTGGCCGGCATCGGCGGCAGCGCGCTCGGCGCATGGGCTCTCGACTGCGGGATTCGCGGTCCTCATCCCGTGCAGGGGGCCTTCACCCCGAAGCATCCGCGACTGGTGATTCTCGATAACGTCGATCCCTCGTTCACGGAAGCGGCGCTGGCTTCCATGGACCCGCGCCGGACGCTGGTGGTGGC
The DNA here is from genome assembly GCA_049516835.1 of Bryobacteraceae bacterium. Taxonomy (GTDB): domain Bacteria; phylum Acidobacteriota; class Terriglobia; order Bryobacterales; family Bryobacteraceae; genus Fen-178. The sequence goes on from JBEKSR010000021.1 coordinate 29,674, forward strand.
GATCGCGAAATCGGGCGGCACCGCCGAGACGGTGGCCACGTTCCTGATCGTGCGTGACTGGCTCGAGCAGGCGCTGGGCCGCCGCCAGGCCGCGCGGCGAATTCTGGCCGTCACCACCGAGGGCAAAGGCGACCTGTTTGCGCTCTCGCAGGCCGAAGGCTACCGAGTTTTCGGCATTCCCGAAAACGTGGGCGGCCGTTTCAGCGTGCTGTCGCCCGCCGGCCTGGCGCCCGCGGCGCTCATCGGCATCGATATTCGCAGGCTCGCGCGCGGCGCCAGGCGCATGACGCACCTCTGCTGGCAGCCGGACACCGGCGCGAACATCGCGCTGCGCGCGGCGCTCTGCCACTGGCTCATCTGGACCCGCAAAGGCAAGTCCATCCAGGTGGCGTTCCCTTACTCGAATCAGCTTTGGGGCACGGCCTTCTGGTTCCGCCAGCTTTGGGCCGAATCGCTGGGCAAGGCGCGCAACCGCGCGGGAGCGGAGGTCCACACCGGCCAGACCCCGGTGGCCGCGCTGGGCACCACCGATCAGCACTCGCAAGTGCAGTTGTACATCGAAGGCCCCAACGACAAGGTGTTCACGTTCTGGGCGGTGGCGAAATTCTCCTCCGCGGGCAGGATTCCCAAGCGCCGCTTCAACCTGGCCGCGTTCGACGCGCTGGCCGGACGATCGTTGGCGGAGTTGATCGATGCCGAACGCCGCGCTACCGCCGCGGCCCTGGTGGAAAATGGCCGCCCCAACTGCACCATCACGCTCGACCGCGTGGACGAAGAGCACCTGGGCGCGTTTCTGCAAATGACGGAGTTTCAGACGGCCTTCATGGGCGAATTGCTCGATATCAACGCCTTCGACCAGGAAGGCGTGGAGCTGGGCAAGAGATTCACCTACGGCCTGATGGGCCGCGAAGGCTTCGAGAAATACCGCCGCCAGTTCGCGGCGTACGAGAAGAAGCGCAAGGGGCTATAGAGGGAACTTTCCAGGCCGCCCTGGTGTCTGTACTCTTGGCCGTATGACTGGCAAATTGACTACCATCGCCGGTTGTTGCGTGGCGCTCACCTGTCTCCTGCAAGCGCAAGCGCCGCCCGTCTATGTTCCACCCGGCATTCAGCAGGAACGGCTGATCCACGATGTACGCCCGATTTATCCCAAGTTGGCGAAACAGGCCCACATTCAAGGGACAGTGCGATTAGCCGCTCTGATTGACGATACCGGGACGGTCGAACGTCTGAGGCTGATTAGCGGTCATCCGTTTCTCGTGAAGGCTACGTTCGATGCCGTCAAGCAGTGGCGCTACCAGCCAGCGATGTGCCACGGCGTGCCAGTGCCGGTCGTCACCATCATTGATGTCAGCTTCAGTATGGGGATCGGTCAACCTCCGCCACCCGACAAGCCTGATGCCAGCCGTGTGTGGGTCTGATTCTAGCGCCATTGTCCCGGCGTCGTCGGCTGGTAAAATCGGCTTTCCGGGAGCCATTTTGCCGAACCGCCGTCGAGCGCTGCTGTCAGCCCTGTTCTTCTGCTGCACATTTGCTCACGCCCAGACCATTGCCTTCGAGCTTCACACACACTCGGACAGCCCGATTGCGCTTATCAACTTCACTCCGAGCGCATTCCGCACCGGCTCCGACCGAAGACAGTTTTTGACGGTGAAAAATGAATCTGATAGGGCCACGGCTGCGGTGGTTTTTCAGCAGGCAATTTCAAGCGGTTCAAAAACTGAAGTAGTTACGCTTGAGCGGGTCTCGATCATTATCAGACCCCGTGAGAAGAAGCGGCTCTCCGTCAGCGTTCAGAACGTGTGGAACCGCATTCAGACCGCCGTCAAAGCAGGCGAAACGATTGGCAAGCCGGTACTCAGCGTAGTGGTCGTTGAATTCATCGACGGTTCACTATGGAGTGCTCCTCCGGATCGACCGCGCGAGTAGACCGGCGATCGGATCGGCACAGCCACCGTGGGGAACCGGCGGGTTTTCTATGGTGCGGATGAAAGGACTTGAACCTTCACTCCCTCACGGGAACTGGAACCTAAATCCAGCGCGTCTGCCAATTTCGCCACATCCGCGGGCACTGAAGGAATTATAGCGTGGCGGCGGTGGGGCGCGTTAGACCAACGCCTCGCCGTAAGTCTCTGGAAACCATTCTCGCAAGGTCGAGACCAGCCGCTGAAACGCCGCGTCCCTGCAATTCTCGAACTTGAATTCTCTGGCGAGATCTCTAAACAGCGCTGACGAGTGTCTTATCCCTCGGCGCCGTAAGGCAGCGTCGAACGCTTCTTTCGGTCGGGAAGGCTTGAACCCTCCCGCTCTGACGAACCCCTGTTCGCAGATCCAGCGCTTCAGGCTATCCGCGCCGCCGGGCCAATTCAGTATTCGGTTCACCTGGTAGGAACCATCCCAGATCCACGCTTCCAATTCAGGATCAAGGACCACCACGCGGGAGCGGCCCGCCCATCCGTTCGCCGCCAGCTTGTGCTCCACGGCCCTTTCCAAGACATCGCGGGGCTCATCGTCATGCCCGCAACCTTCGCGATCGAAGATTACCAGCGCGTACTCCCATTGGAGGAACGGCCGCAGGAAATCGTGGACTTCGTTAAACACGCCGTTGTCTCGCCGAGCGTGACGAAAGCAGTCGAAATCGATGGGACGAATTCCCAGAGCCGGGCGGCGGACAAGCTCCCTGATTGCGAATTCTGCGTTCTTGTCGGCCGTCATGATGACCAGCGGCTTGGGCTTGTCGGGAATCAACCGAGCACTCCGGCTGCAAACAGATCGCTGAGATCGACACCGGATTTCCACTGCTTCAACAACGGGTGCTCATTTCCGGGCAGGATCGTGGTCCCATCTTGCGTTTTCTGAAAGCAGAGCAACTGGTCGGGCCGCGGCATACTGAGGACAATGGGCGAATGACTTGTGACGATCACTTGGCCCTCATAGACAGACGAGAGAGACTGAATGATCGTCTCGATTGCCGTGGGATGCACACCGACCTCCGGCTCTTCAATCAGGTAAACACCCTGAACACCCGGAAGGTAGGCAAGCAGGGTCAGGGCGAGCAGCCGCAACGTTCCATCCGACACCATCCACTGAGGCACTTCGACGCCGCCGGCGTAGTGAATCATGAGATAGCGGTGTCTGTCCTCCGGACGCGACACGGTTCGGATGTCGGCGATGTCGGCAATCGCAGTCTGGACGTGCTCAACCCACGCTTTGAAGGACTCCGGAGACGAATCTTGGACTTGTGCCACGAGACGAGCCAGATTGGACCCGTCGTAGACAGCGGGCCTGCCAGCGCCCGGCGGGCTGGGGGCGCGCAACAGTTCATTATCGAGGGCAACCGTCTTGACGCCATCTTGCAGCAGGCTCTTCAACCAAACCGCGGATGGGAATCCCGTCTTCTCTATTGCCAAAGGACTCAGCATGGTGAAACTCGAGGAGTTCGGGTGCAATTCATAGGCGAACTTCTCAGCGCCCACCTCGGCAGAGAACGATACCTGCTCGGCGTTTCTTATGATGACCGGCAAGCGCTGGCCGGCGGCATCGCGCACCGTCAATCGCTCGCTTGCGATTACGATCTCGTCATCGTCTGCGTCGATCTCGGCCGTGATCTCGTAACGGATTCGCCCCACTTCGGGAACTTCCGGCCGTGTAGCTTCTATCGCAAGACGGAACGAGCTTTCGGTCCGCCCCCATACGAGATCATAGAAGTTCTCGGTGCGATCGCGCACGGCCTCCTTCAGACCCCGTGAGACGACGCCGCCCAGAAACGCGATCACGTCAAGGAAAGCCGATTTCCCACTGCCGTTCGGTCCGACCAGAATCTGATACGGCTGTAAATCCTGAGATACTTCCCTCAAACACCGATATCCGGAGGCTTCAACCTTTGTGATCATGTCCGCAGCACTGAAGGAATTATAGCGTGGCAGCGGCCTGGCGCGTTACCGGCTGTTCCGATTTGACAAGCAGAGCGCCGCCCGGTAACGTGAACCCGAAGGAGAACCACTGTGTTGAATCCTAAAACGGGCATCCAGCGGCGGAACATGTTGGGCATGGTGGCCGGCACGGCCGCTCTCGGAGGGTTCCTGGCCGATCAGCCCGCCGGCGCCCAATCACCCCAACCCGGCGGCGTAAATCGGAACTCCGCGCCCAGCCAGTTGCGGATCACCGACATGCGGGCCATCCGGATCGCCTCCAACTACGACTATCCGATCATCCGGATCGACACCAACCAGGGCGTTTACGGCCTGGGCGAGGTCCGGGACGCGGGCAACGAAGGCATGGCGCTGGTGCTCAAGCCGCACATCATGGGCCGGAACCCCTTGAACATCGAGCCCATTTTGGACAGCATTCGCAATTTCACCAACCAGCGCCGGTTCGGCGGCGGCTATAGCGCCCTGGACATCGCCCTGCACGACATCGCGGGGAAAGTGTACGGCGTGCCGGCCTGGCGGCTGATCGGCTCCCAGTACCGCAATCGCATTCGCTGCTATTGCGACACCACGGAATCGAGCGATCCCAAAATCTATGCCGCCCGCATGGCCGCCCGCAAGAAGATGGGGTTCACCTTTTTCAAGATGGACATCATGCCCTCGATGATCCGCAACCGGCCGGGAGGGTTGAATACCCGCGGCGTAGCCACCGCCAAGGGCCTCGAAATGTACGGCGAGCATATTCAGGCGGTGCGCGACGCCATCGGCTGGGAGCAGCCTCTGGCAGCCGACCACTTCGGCCCTCTGGATTTGAAGGACGCCATCCGCCACGCCCGCTTTTTCGAGCGGTATGAACTGGCTTGGGCCGAGGATCTCCTCCAGGTGGGCACCCTGGGTTCCGGGGACGCTCCCAAGAACTGGCGCGCCTACAAGGAAATCAAGGAATCAACCGTCACGCCCATCAACACCGGCGAAAGCCTTTTTGGCCTGGAGGAAGGATTCCGTCCCCTGATTGAGAACAACGCCGTGGACATTATCCATGCGGACCCGCTGACGTCGGGAGGCATGCGCGAGACCAAGCGGATTTCGGATTTTGCCTCCATGTACGGGATCCAAACCGCCATCCACTTCGCCGGCTCGCCCGTGGGCTCGATGGCGGCGGTACACATGATTTCCACCCTCAAGGATTTCCTGGCGATGGAGAACCACGCGGTCGACATTCCGTGGTGGGGAGACCTGGTGACCGGGCCGGCCAAGCCGATCATCCAGAACGGTTACATCCAGGTGCCCGATACCCCGGGAATCGGCGTCGAGCTCAACGAAGAAGCGTGCCGGGCGCACCTGCGAGTGCCGGGGTACTTCGATCCCACCCCGCAATTCGACAAGTACATTCTCGACGAATTCCGAACCGGCGGTCCATATCCGCACCTGGACGAGAACGGCCAGCTTGTGAACACGCGTTAGCGCATCTTCCACGCTACACTGGAAGCTGGAGACGCACGTCATGCCCAGGTTTCTTTCGCTTCTGATCTGCCTGCCGCTCTCGGCCGGCGCGCTGCTGGCGCAAACCTCGCCGGGCGCCATCCAGGCGATCGGCAGCGCCACGATTTCCGTCAACCCGGACCAGGCCCAACTCGCCGTGGGAGTGGTGACGCAGGGCGCCACCGCCCAGGACGCGGGGCAGCAGAATGCCACCTTGACCACCACCGTGCTCAACGCTCTCAAAGGGGTGCTGGGCACAGCCGGAACCATCCAGACCATCAGCTACTCCGTATCGCCGCGGTACAGCACGACGCAGGGGCAGACTTCGGTGATTATCGGTTACACGGTCAGCAACACCGTCGAGGTGACCACCACGGATCTCTCGATCATCGGACGGCTGATCGATACCGCCAACCAGGCCGGCGCGAACAGCGTGGGCAGCCTGAGTTTCAGCCTACAGAACCCCGAGCCCGTCATGCAGCAGGCGCTGGGCCAGGCGGCCAAGCAGGCGCAGGCCCACGCCAACGCCATCGCCGCCGGGCTGGGCGCCAAGACCGGAGTTGTCATTTCCGCCCAGGAAGGCGCCACGGCGGTGCCGGTATTGGTGAGTGGCGTCCTCACCGCCACCGCTCCCACGCCGATCCAGACCGGCACAGTCTCGGTCACCGCCAGCGTCACCATCAACGTGCAGTTGATTCAGTAGCGGGAATGCGAATCGCCGTCTTATCGGACATCCACGACAACGTCTGGAAGCTCGCGGCAGCGCTCGACGCGGTGGGCGATGCCGACGCCCTGATTTGCTGCGGAGACCTCTGCTCACCCTTCATCGTCCACCAACTGGGACGCGGCCTCTCCCGGCCCATCCACGTGGTATTGGGCAACAACGATGGCGATCTCTATCGCATCGCCGCCAACGCGCGGCAGTACGAGCACATGCGGATCCACGGCGAGCTATTCCGCAGGGAGTTTGACGGCCAGCGCGTGGCGGTGAACCACTACGACAACATCGCGCGCGCCATCGCCGCCTCCGGGGAGTTCGACGTGGTGTGCTATGGCCACAACCATGTTTACAGCGTCGAGCGCATCGGCCGGACGCTGGCCATCAATCCCGGGGCGATCATGGGCGCGACTTTCTCAGCCGACGGCAGCAGAACCGATGTTGCGTCGACGTTCATGATCTACGACACCGCAACCGGAGAGGTGGCGGGTTTCGAAGTTTCCGGTTCCGGCAGTTTCCCGAGGGAGACCTAGGAGGCCTTGGTGTTGGCCTGGACCAACTGGCTGTTCGTCGTACTCCAGATGCCGGAGATGCTTTTGCCGGCCCCCGTGAAAAGCGCCGCGGAGGCCAGAGCCACGAAGGCCATCAGCAGCGAGTATTCGATGAGATCCTGGCCGTCATCTTCCACGAGGAAATCTTCCAAACCCTGGATCATGTGGCCATACTAGACGGTGCGGCACGGAACAGCAAGTCCTCTAAAGTTAACATCGTAAGGGCTATTGGCGGGTTATGGAGGCACTAGACCGGGAGGTCAAAGTGGAGATCCCGGTAGACTTCGAGGGAGATTTGCACTATTTTAAGCTTTCGGAAGCTTTATTTCCTGTTCATGGTTACGGTCGAGGGCGAAGGAGCAAGAAATGCAGCAGATAGCCCATGATGTGGTGATCCTGGGAACCGGACTCGCGGGCCTGCGCGCCGCCGTGGAGATCTCGATCCAAACGCGGGGCATGGCCGATATCGCCATCGTGTCGAAAGTGCAGGTCATGCGCTCGCATTCGGTGTGCGCGGAAGGAGGCACGGGCGCGGTGATGCGCCCCGAGGAAGGAGACAGCTTCGAGCTGCACGCCTGGGACACCGTGAAGGGGTCCGATTTTCTGGCGGACCAGGACACGGTGGACCGGTTTGTGAGGGCCTCGCCCGACGAGATTCGCCTCCTGGAGCACTGGGGAGTCCCTTGGTCGCGGCGCGAGGACGGCCGGATCATGCAGAGGCCTTTTGGAGGGCATTCTTTTCCGCGCGCGTGCATGGCGGCCGACAAGACCGGCTTCTTCGAGATGCAGGCCCTCTACGACACCCTTGTCAAGTACAACAACTTCAAACGCTACGATGAATGCTTCGTCACGTCGCTGCTGCTGGAGGACGGACGATTTGCCGGCCTGACGCTGCTGGATGCGCCCACGGGCGAGTTCTTCGTCTTGCGGGGCAAGGCTCTCCTGATTGCTTCCGGCGGGTTGGGGAACCTGTATGGATTCACCACCTACTCGCAAACCGTGACGGGCGATGGACAGGCCATCGCATACCGCGCGGGCTTGGCCTTGGAAGACCCGGAGTTCCTGCAGTTTCACCCGACGGGGCTGGTGCCATCGGGTATCCTCATGACGGAAGGCTGCCGAGGGGAAGGCGGATACCTGCGCAACAACCGGGGCGAGCGCTTCATGGAGAAGTATGCGCCCAAGATGATGGAGCTGGCGCCGCGCGATATCGTTTCCCGTTCGGAGATGACGGAAATCCTCGAGGGACGCGGCTTCCCGGGACCGGAGGGCCTCGATTACATCCAGCTCGATTTGACTCACCTGGGCGCCGAGCGCATCAACAAGCGCCTGCCCTTGATCCGGGAAGTGTGCATGAAATTCCTGGGAATCGACCCGATCACGGAGGCGATCCCGATCCGGCCCGTGGCTCACTACTCGATGGGCGGCATCGAGGCCGACATCGACGGCCGGACGAAGGCGGAAAATGTCTGGGCCGCGGGCGAGGTGGCCTGCCACTCCATGCACGGCGCCAACCGGCTGGGGTGCAACTCCACCGCCGAGTGCCTGGTGTGGGGCGGCATCACGGGCCGTGAGATCTCGAAGTACCTGGGGCAAGGCGTCAAGCTGGACGCGGCGCCGGAAGGCCGGGCGCGGGAAGAAGAGAAACGCATCTTCGACGGCCTGCTCCAGCAGAACGGAACGGAGAATCCAGCCCACATCCGCCGGGAGCTGCGGACCTTGATGGACCGGCACGCGGGCGTCTATCGCACCGGCGAATTGATCGAGGAGGGCCTGGACAAGATCGCCGAGCTGCGGCGGCGCTTCCGGAATATCGCCGTTCGGGACAAGAGCCGCATCTACAACTCCAACCTGATTCAGACGTTGGAGACCGAGAATATGCTGGAGTTGGCCGAGGCTCTGCTCTTCGCCGGCCTGGCTCGCCAGGAATCCCGCGGAGGGCATTCCCGCACGGATTTCCTCAAACGCGACGACGAAAAGTTCCTGGGCCACTCGATGGTTTACTACACGGGCGGCACGCCGAGGCTGGAGTACAAACCCGTGACGATCACCACCTGGAAGCCGGTGGAGCGAAAGTACTGACGGAAGGAGGCCGGCATGGCCGAAATCAAAAGGCACGATAATCGGCTCGGGCTGTGGGGATGGCTGGGGGGCGGGCGTTGGGGCGCGGAGCGCTACGCCTACATTCTGCATCGTCTCACCGGCCTGGGCATTCTGCTCTACTTTTTGATGCACATTGTGGTCACGAGCCTGCGCGCCCGTGGCATATACCTGTGGGTCGAGGGTGGGTTCTTCCACCAGCCCATGTTCAAAATCGGGGAGTTTCTGGTCTTCGCGGCTTTTGCCTACCACGCTCTCAACGGCATCCGCCTGGTGCTGGTGGAACTCGGATTTGCGGTCGGCAAGCCCATTGAACCGGTCTATCCTTACAAGACGTCGCTCGGCGTCCAGCGGCCCCTGCTCATCGCCATGATGATCCTGGCAGTGATTTTGCTGGCGGCCGGCGGCTATGATTTCCTGGGCCTGGCAAAGTAGGAGGCGAGATGCGCGAAACGAAATACTGGACCTGGCACATGGCGGCGGGAGTCATAATTTTCTTCCTGCTCGGCCTGCACATGCTGATCATGCACGTGGGCGGCATCACCCATCTGTTCGCCCCTCACGGCGGCGAAGCGACCTCGAAAGCGAATAGCCTGTATCGGGATGGCACCTTGTTCTTCCTGGTCACCTATATCCTCCTGCTCGGGGTGGCGCTGTACCACGGTCTATACGGCCTGCGGACCATCCTGTTCGAGCTGACGCTGAAACCGGCTGTCGAGAAGGCGGTCAGCGTGGTTCTTCTGATCGCGGGGCTGGGACTGTTCGGCCTGGGCGCCTGGGCGGCTTTCGCCACACACGCCATTGCCGCGCACGCTCTCACGCTCATCGCGGGACCAAGGGGGTAGCCATGGCGGAAAGACAGATCAATTTCCACGTCACCCGGTTCAATCCCGAAAGCGACCGCGCGCCGTACGTGAAGACCTACCAGGTGCCGGTGCGCGAAGGCATGACGGTGCTCGACGGCCTGCACTACATCAAGGAGAACCTGGACTCATCGCTGGCATGGCGCTATTCGTGCCGCATGGGTGTGTGCGGCTCGTGCGGCATGCTTCTGAACGGGCGGCCGACGCTGGCCTGCAACACCCAGATCCTGCACATCGCCACCACGGATCTGACGGTCGGGCCGCTGCCTAATTTCGACATCATCCGCGACCTGGTCCCCGATCTGCTGACCATGTTCGAGAAACACGTGGCGGTGAAGCCGTACATTGTGCGCGCGGACCAAGCCGAACTCGACGACCCGGCGGGGGAGTTCTACCAGTCTCCGGAGGAGCTCGACGCCTACCTCCAGTTCACATATTGCATCAAGTGCGGCTGCTGCATGGCCGCCTGCCCTACCCTGGCCACCGACACACGGTACTTGGGGCCCATGCCTTTGGCGGCGGCCGAGCGGTATAACGCGGACACGCGCGACGACGGGCGGCGCGCCCGCAACCAGTTGACGGGCAGCTCGCATGGCGCCTTCCGCTGCCACTACGCGGGCGAGTGCTCGCGGGTGTGCCCCAAGGGTGTGGATCCGGCCAAAGCGGTGCAGTATCTCAAGCGCCAGTTAGTGCTGGACTACCTGCACCTGGCCCGCAGGAAAAAGCCGTGCGCCAAGCTGCACGGGCCGGGCCAAGGCAAGCCGCTTCCCAACATTGCCCCCGCGCCGGCCAAGACGGTGTGAGGAAACTCGCTGATTCGTTGGAGGAACTGCGCCCCGGCCTCAGGCTCGCGCATGGGTGGAAGCTCGATGCCGGCCGCGATACGCCGCTTCCGCTGATCCGCGAGTTCATCCGGCCCGCCGTGCGCGCCGTTCCGTCACGGATGGCGCACCAGTTGGGCCTCTGCGGGGTCTCGCTCGTGTCCAGCCTCGGCAGCCCCGACCCGGCTTCGCAGTGGACTGCCACGGACCGGAGAGTGGAAATCTCGCTCGCTGCCGCGGACCGGGACGAGCACGATGTTGCCATGGAAATGCTGCTGTGTGTGGGACAGGCGCTGTGGGAGCGGCTGCCTCCCAACCAGCACAAAGCGTTCTGGCTGCTTCTGGACACGGAAATCCGTGCGGGCATCACCGGTGAGATCGACGAGGAAGCCCTGAGCGAGAAGCGCGCACTGATGGCCAGCCGTTACAGCGCCGCCAGTGGCAGACGGCTGGAGCGCTATGGGCGCGCCTCCTTCGCCGGAACGGCGGCCGAGTATGTCCACTGCCTCTGGCACGACGTGGAGGTTCGCAGCGGTCCGGATTACCTGCCGGCGCCGCAACTGCGGCGGCGGCTGGAACTGCTGTCACGCTGGTTTCCGCCCAATCGCGGATATCGGCTGTTCGCGGGGATCGCGCCGGCTACTTCCGGCGGTGCAACCAGCCGTGGCTCTGAGGCTGCGGGAACCCGAACATCTCGTGCATGTCATGATTCAACTCGGCCCGATCCGACCTTCGTTTCCTGGGTCCCTGTAAGACTTCGCAAAGCACTCCGGCCGCGATTACCAGGAAGCAGATGACAACAAAGGCTCCCAGGGCGATATTGGTCACAGTCAGCCAGAATGTCTTTGGATCCGTCAAATCAACCACCTCCGTGCCCTGCACTGGTGTCGGGCGTCCCATTTGCCAGGAACCGTCCCACCAGTTCCACCACCGCGGGAATCGCCGATTGCACATCGGGGTGGATGGGGCCTCCGACGGTCGTACAATCCGCAGCCTCCACCGCGATCACAATGGTTTCCTTGGGCACATCCAGATCGAGCTTCCGGCCCACCGCCAGCACCTCGAAGAGTCCCAGAAAGTGAGGCGATCCGCCCGGCGCCGCCGGCTGCACCCGATCGGCGGTGAAAACGGAGATGGCGCCGGGCATGGCGCGGCCGGTCACAATGGTATCCACCACCAACAGGCGGCGGGCCCCCAGCAAGTGGTCGATCAGGTCGAAACCCGCCGCCGAAGAATGCGCAACCTCGATTCGTCCCTGGAAACGCCGTTCGACCTCTTTCGCCACCAGGATACCGAAAGCATCGTCGGCCAGGATCTCGTTTCCCAGGCCCAGCAAGCGAACTACGCCGGACTTATTCTCTGTGGACGCTTCCATCGGAATCGCGCCTCAACATGGCCAGCGGCGCTCCGCGCGGGTCGCGCACCTGAACCAGAAGGGGCATGCTGCCGGGAAGCGCGTGGGTGGCGCATCCCAGGCAGGGATCGTATGCGCGAAACGCCATCTCCACCATGTTTAGAAGACCCTCCGGGACCTGGCCGCCGGTGATCAGCTTCTTGGCGGCCTTCTCCACGCTCATGGCGATGCGCGCGGCGTTGTTCTGCGTGGCGACGATCAGGTTGGCGCCGGTAATGATGCCTCGCTCGTCAGTCTTGTAATGGTGGAACAAAGTTCCGCGCGGCGCTTCCACCACGCCGACTCCTTCGCGCGGGACGGCCGCCGGCAGCGTGCGCACGTCGGGGCTGGTCAGCTCGGGATCGTGGGCCAGCTCCAGCATCCGCTCGGCGGCGTACAGCATCTCGACCACCCGGGCCCAATGATTGGCGAGGGTGTGATGGACCGGCCTGCCGCCCAGCGTGGCGTGGTATTTCAGGTACGCCTCGTGAGCCTGCGGCGTGGCCATGCCGTCGGCGGCATTCAAGCGCGCCAGCGGCGCCACGCAGTATACGCCGCTGTCCTCTCCCTCGGAAAAGCCTTTCCAGCCTAGCCCTTTCAGGTAGCAGAATTTCATGTAGCTCCAGGGCTCGGCGCGCTCGCCGATGTAATCCAGGTATTGATCGGGACGGAACCTGGCCCACTCGTGCCCATCGGGCGCCACCACCCGGAGCATGCCGTCGTAGAAGTTGACCTGGTTCTTCTCGTCCACCATGCCCATGTAATAGGTGCGATGGGTGTACGCGTCGGAGAGGATCAGGTCGACATAGTCCGAGTTCTGGAGCACGACTTTCTCGAAAATCCCCAGCGTGAAGCGCGCGAAGTCCACGGCTTCGCTGGCCACTTCGCGGAAGCGCGCCGCGTCTTCGGCGGTGAGCGGCTTGGCGACGCCGCCGGGCAATCCGAACACCGGGTGGGCGGCCTTGCCCGCGGCCAGCACCATCAGCTCGCGCAGCCTGCGCCGCATGGCAATCACTTTCTGCCCGGTCTCGATGCCCACCTTGGCGATCACGCCCAGCACGTTGCGTTCGGCGGCCGGAGCCTGCGGCCCGACCACGAAATCCGGGCCTCCCAGAAAGTAGAAGTGCAGCGCGTGGTCCTCGACGTAGAACGTCGAGTAAACCAGCTCGCGTATCTTCCGGGCGGCGGGCGGCGGCGTCACCTCGTAGAGAGCATCCAGCGCTTTGGTGGACGCCATGTGATGGGCCGTGGGGCAGACGCCGCAAATGCGCGAGGTGATCTGCGGCATGTCCTCCGCCGGGCGGCCCTGCGCGAACTTTTCGAATCCGCGCAGCTCCGGCACCTGGAAATACGCGCGCTCCACCACTCCCTGCCCGTCCAGGAAGATTTCGATCTTGCCGTGGCCTTCGAGCCGGGTGATCGGTTCGATGGTGATTCTGCGAGTGTCCATAACTTACTCCATCCTCCGCCGGCCCAGCAAAGACGACGGCAAGCTATATCGATAAAAAGTTCCCGCCGGGTCCGGCAGCGCCTCCAGAACCCGCGCGATTTCGGCCTCGTCGTTGCTGTCGATGACGGATGCGAGGGCGGAAAGAGCTTTGGCGCCGAAATCCCGCACCCGGCTGGTCGGTCCGAAGCAGCCGGTGCAGGGCATGTTTCCGCGGATGCACATGGCCTCGCAACCGGCGCGCGTCCCAGGCCCGAGACAGGCCAGGCCCTGCGCCAACAGGCAGGTTTGCTGGTCCGCCACCACCTGGTGCACGCGCTTGAATTCCTTGAGCAGGAGCTTCTCGGGGCGCGTGTCCTTGCGCGGGCACTGCTCGCACAACGCCTGGTCCGGCGCCAGTACGGTGCCTTTGGGCGGCAGCTCGGAACCGAGCAGCGCGCCCAGGGCGTCGCCAATGATCTTGGGCGTCGGCGGGCAGCCGGGCAGATAGTAGTCCACGTCGATGACGCGGTCGAGCGCCACCACGGTGTCGAAGAACTCGGGCAGAGACAAGGAATGCCCGTTTTCCTTGTGGAATCTGACGGGCGCCACGCCATCCCCGAAGACCTCCGCGAAAATACCTTTCGCGTCGGAGAGATTGGCCAGCCCTGGAATGCCTCCCAGTTGGGCGCACACCCCGAAGGCGACCACCACCTGCGATTTGGCTCTCAGCAGTTTCGCCATCTTCAACTGGTCGCTGTTGCGGATGGCGCCGTTGATGAAACTGGCGAGGATGGAGCCGTCCGGCATTCGCTCGACGTCGTGCTCCTTGAAATCCAGGGCCACCGGCCAGAACACGATGTCCACCGCGTTGGCCACATCCAGGATCTTCTCGTCCAGATCCACAACGGCTTCCTCGCATCCGCCACAGGATGCGCACCAGTAGAAAGCCACTTTGGGTTTCATGCGGCCTCCTTTCGGCTGGCGGGGACCCGGGGACCTAACGCGCGCACTTTCTCCACCATGTCGTTGACTACCGTCTTGACCCTCTCGCCCTCCGCCGCTGAAATCCACTCCAGACGGAGGCGTTCCTCTTCAATGCCCATCTGTCTCACCAGGCGCTTGAGCAGCACAAAACGGCGGAGCGCTTTGTAGTTTCCCTCCTGGTAATGACAGTCTCCGGGGTGGCACCCGCCGATGAGAACGCCGTCCGCGCCTTTGGCGAACGCGTCCAGCACGAATTGCGGATCCACGCGGCCGGAGCACATGACGCGAACGACACGCGTGTTAGGCGCGTACTTGATACGCGAGGTCCCGGCCAGGTCCGCGGCCAGATACGTGCACCAGTTACAGAAAAACGCCACAATTTTGGGTTCAAAGGCTTCAGGCATAAGTCAGAATCCCCTCGATCTCTTCGAAGATCTCCTGGTCCTCGAACAGGTTTTGCCGGATGGAACCGGACGGGCAGGCGGCCACGCATGTGCCGCAGCCCTTACAAAGGACTTCGTTGATACACGCCTTCTTTTCATCCGTAAAAGAGATGGCGCTGTACGGACAGAGCGCAATGCAGGTCTTGCAGCCGGAGCAGGCCTCCGCCACAACGTAGGCGGTGTTCGGTTCCAGCTCGACGACGCCCGCGTCGATGAGGGCCAGCGCCTGCGCCGCCGCCGCCCCGGACTGCGCGACGGTGTCGGGTATGTCCTTGGGACCCTGGCAACATCCCGCGATGTAGATGCCGTCGGCAAAAGTGTTGACCGGCGCCAGCTTGGGATGGCGCTCCAGAAAGAAGCCGTCGCCGGAGCAGCCGATGTTGAACAGCCGGCGCACTTCGTTGGAATCGGCGCGCGGCTCGAGGCCCGCCGAGAGCACCAGCATGTCCACCGGAATCTTGCGGATCATGCCCAGCAGAGTGTCCTCGGCCTTAAGAATCAGGCGGCCGCCGCCGTTCCCCTCGGGATAGACGTCGGCCAGTTTCCCGCGGATGAAGTTGACTCCCTCCTCGGCCACGTGGTTGTAGAACTCCTCGAACGCTTTGCCGGGCGCGCGCATATCGATGTAGAAGTTGTAAACTTCGGCGCCGGTCTTTTCCTTGATGAGGTGCGCCAGTTTCAGCGAGTACATGCAGCAGACCCGCGAGCAGTACTTATTGGTGTTCGCGTCGCGGCTGCCAATGCAGTGCGCGATGCCCACCGTCTGGGGCTTGCGGCCGTCGCGCAGGACGACCTCGCCGCCCGTCGGCCCGGAGGCGTTCACCAGGCGCTCGATCTCAAGCGAGGTGTAGACGTTGGGATAGAGGCCATACCCGTAGTAGGGAATCCGGGTGACGTCGAACACGTCGAAACCGGTCGCCAGGATGATGGCGCCGACGCGGATGTCCTTGATCTCCTCTTGCTGCTTGAAATCGATGGCATTGCGCTCGGCGCAGACCTCGACGCAGGTCTTCTTGCATTTTCCGCTCTTGAATTCGATGCAGGCCTCCGGGTCGATGACCACCACCGGCGGCACCGCCTGCGGAAAGGGAATGTAGATCGGCTTGCGCTTGCTCAACCCGAGGTTGAACTCATCGAGTGTCTTCCCCTGTTTGAAGACGCAGGCCTGGATGCACTCCATGCAGCCCACGCACAAACCCTCGATCACATAACGGGGTTTCCGCCGGACCTTCACCTCGTAGTTGCCCACGTACCCTTCCACCTGCTGCACCTCGGAATAGGTCCACAGCGTGATGTTCTTATGGCCTTTCACCGCGGTCATCTTGGGCGTGAGGATGCAGGCGGCGCAGTCCAAGGTGGGGAAAGTCTTGTCGAACTGGGCCATGTGGCCGCCGATGGTCGGCTCGCGCTCCACCAGGTAGACGTGCTTGCCGGCATTGGCCATGGTGAGGGCGGCATCGATACCCGCGATTCCCCCTCCCACCACCAGCACCTCGGAGTGGATCGGCACCTGCCTGCGCTCCAGCGGCACGTGCCACTTGACGCGCCGGACGGCCGCGCGGACCAGGTCCATGGCCTTTTCGGTGGCCGCCAGCTTGTCCACGTGCACCCACGAATCGTGCTCGCGCAGGTTGACCATGTGGAAGTAGTACGGATTCAGGTCCGCCAGGGCCACGGCATTCCGGAAAGTCTTGTCGTGCAGGTGCGGGGAGCACGCCGCCACGACGATACGATCCAG